>NZ_CAKZRO010000116.1 GCF_937146585.1 uncultured Halorubrum sp.
AGGAGCGCGCCGAGCACACGATGCTCGTCGACCTCGCGCGCAACGACGTGCGCCGCGTCTCGGAGCCCGGATCCGTCCGCGTCGAGGAGTTCATGAACGTGCTGAAGTACAGCCACGTCCAGCACATCGAGTCGACCGTGACCGGGACGCTCGCGGCCGACGCGGACGCCTTCGACGCGACGCGCGCGACGTTCCCCGCGGGGACGCTCACCGGCGCGCCGAAGGTGCGCGCGATGGAGATCATCGACGACTTAGAGACGACGCCGCGGGAGGCGTACGGCGGCGGCGTCGGCTACTACTCGTGGACCGGCGACGCCGACTTCGCGATCGTGATCCGCACCGCGACCCTCGACGAGTCGGGCGAGGAGTCGGTCGTCGGCGTGCGGGCGGGCGCGGGCCTCGTCGCCGACTCCGACCCGGCCGCGGAGTACGAGGAGACCGAACAGAAGATGGACGGCGTGTTGACCGCGATCGACCGGATCCGCGAGGGCGACGAGAGCGACGCGGAAGGCGACGACGCCGACCCGATCGCCACCGGCTCGGAGGCGGAGCGATGAACGTCGTCGTCGTCGACAACTTCGACTCGTTCACCTACAACCTCGTCGAGTACGTCTCCGACCAGACGATCGACGGCGAGCCGGTCGGCGTCGACGTGTTCAAGAACACCGCCTCGCTCGCGGAGATCGAGGCCGCGGAGCCGGACGCGGTGATCGTCAGCCCCGGGCCGGGCCACCCGAAGAACGAGCGCGACGTGGGCGTGACGATGCCGGTGTTGCGAGAGCTCTCGCCGACGGTGCCGACGCTCGGCGTGTGCCTCGGCCTCGAGGCCGCCGTCCACGAGTACGGCGGCACCGTGGGCCACGCGCCCGAGCCGGTCCACGGCAAGGCGTTCCCCGTCGACCACGACGGGAAGGGCGTGTTCCGCGGGCTCGACCAGGGGTTCCGGGCCGGCCGCTATCACTCGCTCGCGGCGACTGAGATCCCGGACGCGTTCGCGGTGTCGGCCACCACGGAGCACGAGGGCGAGTCGATCGCGATGGGGATCCGCCACCGCGAGCACCCGATCGAGGCGGTCCAGTTCCACCCGGAGAGCGTGCTGACCGGGTCGGGCCACGACCTCATCCGCAACTTCCTCACCGCCGTCTGACTCCCCGGGACCTCGGGCGGCGCCCTCCGCTTACGACCCGCCCTCCGAAGACGCGTCCGAGTCGCTCGCCGTTTCCCCGTCCGCTGCTTCGTCGCCAGTCTCGTTGTCCGCTGCTTCCTCGCCCTCCTCGTCGTCGAGCCCCCTGCCGGCGAGTCCGACGAGGTGGCCGACCTCGGGGAGGATGATCTCGTCGACGCCCAGCCGGACCGCGTTCTCGGAGCCCGGGAGACAGAACACAGGCGTGGCGGAGACGACCCCGGCCGTCGCACGCGACCCGACGGTCCGGGTGCCGACCTCCTCGACGGAGCGCCGGCGGAACAGCTCGCCGAACCCGGGGAGCCGCTTCGCGAAGAGCCCCCGGACCGCCTCCGGCGTGACGTCGTCCGGCGTGACGCCGGTGCCGCCGGTCGTCACCACGACGTCGGTGTCCTTCCGGCGGGTGAGCCGGTCGACGGTCCCCTGGACGCTGTCGTAGTCGTCGGGGATCAGCTCGCGGACGACGACCTCGTGGCCCGCCTCCTCGAACGCGCCCGCGACGTAGTCGCCGGCCGGGTCCTCGTCCGTGGACCGCGAGGAAGACACGGTGACGACCGCCGCCGCGACCGACTCGGCGTCGTGGTGATGGTGGTGGCCGCCGTCGTGCCCGTGGCCGTGCTCGTCATGGTCGTGGTGTCCGTGTCCGTGGTCGTCGCGGTCGTCGTGATCGTCGTGCCCGCGGTCGTGACCGTCGTGCTGATGATCGTCGTCGTCGTCGCTCATGGACCGACGTTCGACGTCCGCGCGAAAACATCTCCCGGTCGGCGAGCCCCGCGTACCTTCTCACGGCGACCCCCGTCAGCCCGGGAGCCCGCTCGGCGTCTCGCTTCCCCGCTTACGGCCAGTCGTCGCGGGCCTGCTCGTCGGGCGCCTCGTCGACCGCCTCGCCGGTCGCGAGCGTCCAGCCGGCGGCCTCGGCGGCGTCCTCGACGTGGAGGAACTCCCAGTCGGTCGCGTCGGCGACCGCCTCGTCCTCCTCGTCGACCCCCACGAAGACGTGCCGGTCCGTGTCGAACTGCTGGCTGATGTTCTCCAAGCTCTCCTCGACGCCGCGCGGCCCCGAGAAGAAGTCCTGTCGCACGCGGTGTTTCCGCGTGAAGTTCGTGACGACGTAGGTCGGCTTCTCGCTGACGACCCCGACGTACTCGGTCCACTGCCGGGCGTTGTTGAACACCGCGTTGGGGTCCGCGAGCGCTTTCAGCGCGTCCAGCTCGAACGCCAGCGTCATGTCTGTAGATCCGCCGCTGTCCATGCGCACCGCTTACCCCCGACCGGCGAAAACAACTTCGCTTCCCCGGAGACGCCGCGACCGCTCGCCGCGCCCCGACGGCGCTCACCGCGAACGGATCTGGTAGTAGTCGGTGAACTTCACCACGTCGCCGTCGTCGAGGTCCCCGATCTCCGGGGCCGTCCACGGCTCTCCCGCCAACTCCCGCACGACGCTCTGTTCCTCGTCGTCCAGTTCGTCGTAGTGGCGCACCCGCGCGTCGGACGGGATACGGCCCGTGCGGCGGAGGCGGAGCCGTCGCCCGGTGTCTCTCAGTGACATGTGGTATCATATGCCATGATAAATCATAAACGTTTCGCGGCGATCGGCGTCGCAGCCCCTCCCGCGCCCCGGGATCGCGGCAGTCGGGGGTTCAGTCGGCGGCCCGGGGAAGCGTGAGCGTGACCACGGTCCCGCGCGGGTCCGCGTCCGCGACCGACGCCGAGCCGCCCGACTGCTGGACGACCCAGTAGACGAGCCACAGCCCCAGGCCGCTGCCGTGGTACAGCGCGTCGACGGCGGTTCCGTCGACGAGCACGTCACGGTTCATCCCCGTCAGCCCCGGTCCGTCGTCGGCGACGCGGACCCGCACCGCGTCGGCGTCCGCCTCGACCGACACCTCGACCGCGGGCCGGTCCCGGTCGCTGTGGAGGATCGCGTTCCGGACCAGTTCGTCCACGGCCCGCGAGAGCCACGTGGTCGCCGACGCCGTCGCGACCCCGTCCTCCGGCGCGGACGCCTCGACCGTCGCGGTCGGGAACTCCTCGGTCGCCGTGTCGACGGCGTGCCGCGCCACTCGCCCGGCGTCGATCGGCTCGGTCTCCGGCGCGTCGCCCAGTATCTCGGTGATGTGGTGGGCCTTCTCGCTCGTCTCCAACAGGTCGTCGGCCCGCGAGACGATGTACTCGGCGTCGGCGGGGTCGGCGTCGCCAGCCGTGATCTGTTCGGCCCGCCCCCGGACGACCGTCAGGGCGTTCCGGAGGTTGTGCTGGAGCACGCGGTCGACGACGCGGAGCTGTCGCGCGCGGTGCTCGCTGTCGGTCACGTCGCGGAGCACGCCGACGACGCCGCCGGGGTCCTCGCCCTCCGGGCTCTCGAGCGGGTAGTACCGGACGTCGAACGTCCGCCTGCCGCGCGTCGGGTGCGTCCGCGTCGTCCGGTACTCCACCGTGTCGCCCCGGAGCGCGCGCGCGACCTGTCGCTCGACGGTCTCGTAGCCGTCGTCCGGCACGACGTCGGCGAGGGTGAGGTCCGTCACGTCGCCGCTCCCCAGCCCGTGGTACTCCCGGTACTGCGGGTTCGCGAACAGGAGCCGGCCCTCCCGGTCGACCGCGGCGATGAGATCGGTCGCCCCGTTGATCGCGCGCTCGTACCGCTCCAAGTCGCGTTCGCGCTCCTTCCGGTCGGTGACGTTCCGGCAGATGGCGAACGTGCCCGCGAGGTCGCCGTCGGCGTCGTAGTACGGGTACCGCTGCGTGCTGAACGTCGCGTCCCGGCCGCTCTCCGGGAACGTCGGCGATATCTCGTACGCGGTCATCTCCTCGGTCTCGAGCACCGACTTCCGCCGCTCGTCGACCTTCGCCGCCGTCTCCGGGTCCATGAACGCGAACTCGTCGGTGCCGTACAGCTCCTCGCGGTCGACGCCGGCGAACTCGCTCACCGCCTCGTTCAGCAGTTCGAACTCGCCGTCGCGGTTCTGGAGGAGGACGGGGTCGTCGAGCCGTTCGACGATAGCGCGGTACTGCTTCAGCCGTCCCATCGCGGCCTTGCGATCGGTGATGTCCGTCTGGATGGCGACGAACCGCGAGACCTCGCCGTCGTCGTCTGCGACGGGGGCGATCGTCTGGTGAGCGTGGTACAGTTCGCCGTCGTGCCGCCGGTCGACGATCTCCTCTTCCCACACCTCGCCGTCCTGGAGCGTCGACCACAGCGCGTCGAAGTACTCGTCGGGCATCTCGCCGGAGTTGAGGATCGCCGGCGTCTCCCCCAGCGCCTCGTCGACGTCGTACCCGGTGTGGTCGGTGAACGCCGGGTTGACGTACTCGATCGTGCCGTCGACGTCGGTGACGTAGATCGCGTGGCCGGCGTGCTCGACGAGGTTGCGGAACGTCTCCGTCACCGCGCCGCCGACCTCCTCGACCCCGTCGCGGAAGACGCCGGTGTAGACGGCGTCGGGTCCGTCTCCCGCCGCGTCGGGGGAGTCGCTTTCGTCGTTCTCCCCGATCACGCCGCCGGGAGCGTGCTCGTGGAACCGCACGGAGAACGTCACCGCGTGGCCGTCGGCGTGTCGGAGCGGGACCGAGACGCTCCCGCGATCGGGGAGCCCCTCGACCCGCGCGAGCCGTTCGCGGACCGAGCGCGTCCGCTCGTCCGCCGTCTCGGACGCGACGAGGTCGACGAGCCTGCGGCCGCGGAGCGCGGCCGGCTCGTAGCCGAGCGCCGCCTCGGTGGCGTCGTTCGCGTACAGTATCGTCCCCGCCTCGTCGAGGGAGACGACCGGGTCGGCACACTCTTCGACGAAGGAGGCGAAGAAGTCGTCGGGGGGGCGTGACGATCCCAGAACCATCTGGGCGGTAGTAGCACGTACAGCCTGAAAAGCGACCTGAACCGCCGCCCGCCGTCCGTCGTTACTGCTCGGTGGGGGCCGCGAGGTCGTCGACCGAGAAGCCGGGTTCCATGAGCCGGTCCGTCTGTCCGCTGACGTCGCGCCCCTCGCGCATCAGCTGCTTGAACGCGGACTGCGGCGAGAGGTCGCCGATGAGCACGCCGCCGACGACCTTGCCGTCCTTCAGCGCGACGCGCCGCCACTCGCCCTCGGCGGTGGTCGCCTCCACGGAGTCGTCGCCGAGCGTCGGGTGGCCGAACGAGAGGAACGGGAAGTCGAAGTGCGTGATCGAGTACGAGGAGACCCACTCGAACTCCTCGGTGCCGTAATCGACCATGTTCCGGGCGGCGATCGTCCCCTGCTCCTTCGCCGACCCCCACGAGCCGTTCTTCGCGCGCTCGCCGAGGATGAGGTCGTTGAACGTGGTGATGTCGCCCGCGGCGAACACGTTGTCGACGTTGGTCCGCATGAACTCGTCGACGACGATGCCGTCGTCGAGCTCCAGCGGCGTGTCCTGGACGAGCTCGGTGTTGAAGTCGAGCCCGATGGCGACGCCCGCGAAGTCGCACTCGTAGCGCTCGCCGTTCGGGTCGACCGCGGCCGCGACGTGGCCGTCGTCGTCGACCTCGAAGTGGTCCACGCCCGAGCCGAAGACGGGCTCGACGCCGCGCTCGCGCATCGCCTCGTGCATGATCTCCGCGCCCTCCTCGGAGAGCGCGTAGCGCCACCAGTTGTCGCCGCGCATCAGGTACTTCGCCTCGACGTTCTGCGCGCCGCAGATGGCCGCGAAGTCGATACCGAGGAGGCCGGCGCCGACGATGACCGCCCGCTCGGCGTCCTCGACGCTCTCTTTGATCCGGCGGGCGTCCTGGAACGTCCAGAAGTGGTGGATCCCCTCGGCGTCGGCGTTCCCGACCGGGAGCTGCTGGGGGGTCCCGCCGATCGCGAGCAGGAGGGAGTCGTACGCGAACGTCTCTCCGTCGTGGGTGTGGACCGCGTCGCCCTCGACGTCGATGTCGTCGACGATCGTGTTGAGCCGGAGGTCGACGTCGTGCTCGTCGTACCAGTCCTCCTGGTGGATCGAGATGGGGGCCTCGGGGAGCTTCCCCTTCGCGTACTCCTTGATCAGAATCCGGTTGTAGAGGGACTCACCCTCGTCCGTGAGAACCGTGATCTCGGCGTCGGGCGCTTCCTCGCGGAGCGTCTCGGCCGCGGACGCGCCCGCGATACCGTCACCGACGATCACGTACGAATCGCTCATAGCCGGGCGTTCGGATTCATGGTTAATGTGGGTTGTCATCCGCGTCTCGGACCGTGATAATTCCCCACATACACCTCGAAAAGACCGGTTCTGCGCCGCCCGTCGCGGCCGATCGACGCCGCGCGGTCAGTGGTCCGCGCCGGCCGGCTCCGCGGGGAAGTCCTTCTCGCCGGCCCTGATCGCGACGTCGAGCCAGTTCTCCATGGGGACGAGCGGGCACTCGTACGCGTGGTTGTACGCGCAGGTCGGGTTGTACGCGTTGTTGAAGTCGACGACCCACTCGCCGTCGACGCGGTCGCGGTCGGGTTCCAAGTCGAGGTACCGCCCCGCGCCGTACGTCTCCTCGCCGCTGGTGGCGTCGCGGAACGGCACCCAGAACCGGTCCGCGCCGTCGACCGGCCGGTACGCCTGAAGCGTCGCCGACTCGCCGTCGACCTCGAAGCGGAACTCCCCCCAGCGCCGGTACGTCTGCTCGCCCTCGGCGGTCGTCTCGACGGTGACGGTCTCCTTCTCCCCGTGTTCGCGGAGCGGGAGGACGAACCGGTACGACGGGTCGGGGTCGAAGTACGCCAGCCCCGGGAAGCCGTCGCCGCGCATCGACACCGGCAGCGGCGACCGCGCCGACTCGCGGAACTGCTGGACCTTCGCCTGCCGCTGCGCCTCCACCTGCGCCGCCCAGTCGTCGTCGGCCTCGCTCGCTGTCATCGGTACGTCGGTATTGTCTCTAACGCGCAATAACAGTTCCGCGGTGCGGTCGGCGACGCGCACGGCCCACGGCGAGTGGCGTCGCGGCCCGCCCCGACGCCACACATTCAAGAGCGTCCCGACCCAATCGCGGGTATGAAAATCCGGCAGAACATCCGCCACTGGGCCGCCAAGAAGGCGCTGACCACGCCGGTGGTCGGCGACGTCGCCAACGACAAGCTCGTCGACCTCCACACGAGCATCTTCCTCAACAAGGCGGACGAGGACCGCCGCGAGGAGCGCCGCGACCACCTCGACAGCTTCTTCGACGCGACGATGGACACGTACGTCGCCGCCCTCGAGGACGGCTTCCCGGAGGCGGAGGCCCGCGAGATCACCCACGTCCAAGCGAACTTCGACTTCTTCAACCACGGCTGGACGGAGATGATGGAGATCCCGGGCGACGAGTTAGAGGCCCACTACCGCCGGTACGAGTCCTTCTTCACCGACTACGGGATCACGATCGACGACCCGCTCGGCGACTTCCGCCCGCCGGAGGGCGTCGTCGACGCGCCCGAGACCCCCGAGCGGCTCGGCTCGCCGGAGTACGAGAACGCGCTGGCCGGCTTCGCCGACGACGTGTACGTCGAGACCGACGACGGCGAGACGGTCGTCGGCGGCGACACCGAGGAGCCGGACGAGGTCGACCCGGCCACCGCGCCCGGGCTCGACGAGGACGAGGCGAGCGCCTGACCTGCGTCGCCGTCGGTCGGTAGACCCTCGTTCGCGCTCACGGTCGCCGGCAGACCCGCCGACGGCGGCCGTCCGCCGCGCACGTTTATAATCCGCGGGGGACACCGTGGCGTATGAACCGCGGGCAATCGTTCCTCCTCCTGCTCATGGGAGCGGTCTCGCTCCTCACCCTCTTCGTCATCCTCCCGTTCGTCGAGTACGTGATCGCCTCGGCGATCTTGGCGTTCGTCCTCTACCCGTTCCACCGACGGCTCACGCGCCGGCTCCGCCGCCGCGTCTCGGAGCGGTTCGGGGAGATGCTGTCGGCGCTGACGCTCATCCTCTCCGCCATCGTCGCCGTCATCCTCCCGCTCGCGTACATCACCTGGGTGTTCGTCCGCGACCTCACCGCGATCGCCGCGGGCGAGACGGCGATAGACGTGGCCGCGATCGAGGCCGAGGTCGCGGCCCGCACGGGGCAGGACCCCGAGATCGGCGCCCTCCTCCAGACCGCCGGCGAGCTGCTCGTCCAGACGCTGTTCGGCGGATTCAGCGGCGTGTTGAACACGGCGATCCGGGCGTCGGTCGGGCTGTCGCTCGCGCTCTTCCTCGTGTACTACACCCTCATCGACGGGCCCGCGTTCGTCGAGTGGCTCCGGGAGAGCAGCCCGCTGCCGGCGGACGTGACCGCCGACCTCGTCGACCGCGTCAACGTGATGACCCGCGGCGTGGTCATCGGCCACATCTCGGTCGCCCTGCTCCAGGCGCTGGTCGCCGGGCTCGGCCTGTGGGCGGCCGGCATTCCCAACGTGGTGTTCTGGACGTTCGTGATGGCGGTGTTGGCGCTTCTGCCGCTCATCGGGGCGTTCTTCGTGTGGGGGCCGGCCGCGGCCTACCTCGTGGTCGTCGACCAGGTGACCGCGGGCGTGTTCCTCGCCGTCTACGGCGTCGCGGTGATCGCGATGGTGGACAACTACGCCCGGCCGCTCGTCATCGACCAGCAGGCGCATCTGAACCCGGCGATCATCCTCCTCGGCGTGTTCGGCGGCATCTACTCGGTCGGGTTCACCGGGCTGTTCGTCGGCCCCATCGTGATCGGCGTGCTCGCGGCCACGCTGGAGACGTTCCGCGAGGACTACGACGCGATCTGAGCGAGAGTTAAGTCGTCGCGGGGACGACGGCGGGTATGGCGACGACCGCGACCTCCCGACTTCCGGACCGACGCGACGCGCTCCTCATCGCCGGCGCGGCGGTCGCCGTTAACCTGATCGGCGCGCTCGGCGTCCCGTTCACGACCACCGAGAGCGCCTGGTTCGCCGCGCTGGAGCTCCCAGCCTTCTACCCGCCGGGGTGGGCGTTCGGCGTCGTCTGGCCGGTCCTGTACGCGCTGTGCGGCGCCGCGGCCGCGCTCGTCTACCTCTCCGGGCGCGACGGCGGGGCGACGGCCGGCCGGGTGTGGACCGCGCTCGCGCTGTTCGGCGTCCAACTCGCCGTCAACGTCGCGTGGTCCCCGGTGTTCTGGGGACTCGAACGCCCCGACCTCGGGCTCGTCGTCCTCGCCGTCCTCCTGCCCCTCGTCGTCGCGACGATCCGGGCCTTCGACCGCGTCGACCGCCGGGCGGCGGCGCTCCTGCTCCCCTACCTCGCGTGGGTCTGCTTCGCGACCGCGCTCAACTACGCGATCTGGACGCTCAACTAGCCGTCGCCCTCGGTCCCCGTCTCGCCGTCGCTCATCCCTGTCGCGTCGTCGAGTGGCGGCGGCCCCCGCTCCAGTCGATCGGCCACGAACCGGCGCTCCGTCCGGGTCAGCTCGCCGTCCGTCTCGCGGAACGCTTCCAGTCCCTCGCGGTACCGGTCGGCGTCGACCGCGGCGGGGGCCCCGGCCGGCCGCGCCAGCTCCAGCTCGGCGATCCCCGTGCGTTCGCCCGTGTACGCGAAGCCGCACTTGTGGCACGCCTCGTACGCGAACGGGTTGTTCACGGCGATCTTCACGCGGTCGAAGCCGGCGGCGGACAGGTCGGCGACGGTCTCGCCGATCAGCCGCGGGCCGATCCCCTCGCCGCGCCGCGCGGCGTGGACCGTGACGTACCGCAGCCGGCAGCAGGTCGGGTCGGTGCGGTCCGGCGAGAAGGAGACGGCCGCGATCACGTCCTCGTCGAACGTCTCGGCGTCGACCGTGCCCGGGAGCGGCTCGTCGGGCTCCCAGTCCGACGCGGCCGGGCCGCCGTCCGCCGTCCGGATCACCGCCTTCCCCGGCTTCCCGACGACGAACTTCCCGGCGTACGCGAACGCTCGGTAGTCGAGCCGCAGGGTCTCCCCCTCGCCGGGGGGACACACGAGCGCGTACTCCATGGGGTGTCATACGGCGGCGAGCGACTAAATGGGTCGGTGGCTCTTTGTCCGTCCCGGCGCTCGGTCCGTCCATGTACGGCCTCGGCGACGTGGCGTTCTTCGACCGGGTAGCGCCCCTGTACGACCTCGCGATGCCGCCGGCCGACGGGACGGCGCTGGCCGCCGGCCTCGACCACGCCGCGCGCCCGATCGAGCGCCTCCTCGACGTGGGCGGGGGGTCGGGTCGGGCCGCCGCCGCGCTCACCGGCCCCGACATCACGGTGGTCGACGCCTCGGTCGGGATGCTCTCGCGGGCGCGGCGGGTCCGCGGACTTTCGGGGCTCGCCGCCGACGCGGGCCGGCTCCCGTTCCGCGACGGCAGCGTCGACGCGGTCACGGTCGTCGACGCGTTCCACCACCTGCCGGACCGCGAGGCCGCGCTCGCGGAGGCGGCGCGCGTGCTCGCCCCCGGCGGCGCGCTCGTCGTCCGCGAGTTCGATCCGGAACACCCGCTCGGGCGGCTGCTCGTCGCCGGCGAACACGCCATCGGGATGACCTCGCGGTTCCACACGCCGGCCGCCCTCGCGGCCGCGATGGACGACGTCGACCTCGATCCGCGGATCGTCGACCGCGGCTTCGGCTACACGGTCGTCGGCGTCCGGCGCTGAACCGCCGGGCTTGCGGGCGATACCGGTTAGAAAGAGAGCGCGGCGTCAGTCCTGGGTTCGCCCGTGGGGCTCCGCGCCGCGCGTCGGCTCCGGCGAGTCGCCTCCCTCGTCGTGGGCGTGGTCGTGTTCCCCGTGACCGTGGTCGCCGTGGTCGTGGGCGTCGTTCGAGCCGGTCTCGCCGAGCACCTCGGCCCCCTCGCCGTCGATCATGTCCATGTTCTTGAGGTTGTCCCGCTCTTCGAAGTCCGCGACCGCTTCCATCACGTCGGCCTGCGTGATCGTCATCCGGTCTTCGGTGAGCGCGCCGAGGACCGCCTCGCGGAGCACCATCCGGAGGTCGGAGCCGGTGAGCCCGCTGGTCCGGTCGGCGACCTCTTCGGGGTCGAAGTCGGCGATCTTCATCTCCTTCGTCACCACCCGGAGGATGTCGGCGCGCATGTCGCGGTCCGGCTTGGGGAAGTTGACGATCTCGTCGAAGCGACGCCACGCGGCGGCGTCGAGCTGGTCCGGGTGGTTCGTCGCGCCGATGAGGAGCACCTCGTCGCGGACCAGCGACACCTCGTCGATCGACTTCAGTAGGGTGTTGACCGCGCGCTTCAGGGCGGCGTGCTCGTCGGAGCGGCGCGTCTTCGCCACCGAGTCGAACTCGTCGATGAAGAGGATACACGGCGAGAGCCGCTTGGCGACCTCGAAGCTCTTCTCGACGTTCTTCGACGTCTCGCCGAGGTACTGGCTCGTGATCATCGAGAGCTTCACCTCGACGAACGGGAGGCCGAGCTCGTGGGCGAGCGCGCGGGAGACGGTCGTCTTCCCGGTCCCCGGCGGGCCGACGAACAGCAGCTTCCCGATCTCGCGGAGGCCGATCTCCGCGAGGTACTCGCGGTGCTCGATCGCCTTCACGATCTTCTGGATCTCCCCTTCTTGGTCGCCGGTCAGGACGAGGTCGGCCAGCGTCGTCTCGATCTCCTCGGGCGCGCGGACGTTGACGAGGTCGAGCATCTCCCCGTCCTCGTCCTCGTCGAAGTACTCCGCGAGCAGCGCGTCGATCCAGACCCGGTCGGCCTGGACCGGCCGCACGTCGTCTCTGGCCTCCTCGCGGGTCACCGGGGACGTCAGGTCGTCCGCGGTCTCGAGCGCGGCGACGAGCGTCGGGTTCCCGGCGATCCGGTCGTCGTCCGCGCGGTCGCGGTACCACTCCAACCCCATCGTCGGCTGGGTCAGCGAGATCTCGCCGGAGAACTCCGTCCGTTGGGTGAAGAGGAGGTCGGAGACCGCGTCCCACGGCCGCTCGACGCCGGTGGCGGTGCGGGTGGTCTCGTCGGTCGCCTTCAGCGGTCGCTCCACGCCGCCGGGGGCGTCCTCGGCGGCGGCGGCCGACCAGAACACCTGCCGGAAGCGCGGGGGCAGGTCGTTCTCGTCGAGGTCGCGGTCCTGCGTGTAGAAGTGCGTCGTCAACACGAACTCGACGACGTCGAGCGCCGGGTCACTCATCCGCGGCTAGTAGCGCCGGGACGCGGTTAAGAGCGTCGAAGCCGGGGCGATTGTGGGGGCGAGCGCCGCTTCGCGCGAGGGCCAGTCCGGCACGGCGCGGGGCCGAGTCGAGGCCCGATCGCGACATCGCTTCGGGCGACTGCGGACGCGCGGGCGGCGCGCGGGCGGCGTATCGAACCCTTATTAGCCCTGGTCCGCGACCTATCGCGCATGAGTTCCGAAGACGCGGCCGCGCCGGGTGACCCCGCCGGCGACGGCTCCGACGAGACCGGCGACACGGGCGACACCGACCACGAGAACGCGCTCCAGGACGTCATCGCGGTCGACCCCGACGACGTCGCGCAGGGGACGGTGAACCGGCTCGACGCGCACACCGGCGACGGGATCCGCCACCGCGCGTTCACCTGCCTCGTCTTCGACGGCGAGGGCCGGATCCTCTTGGCCCAGCGCGCGCCGAACAAGCGCCTGTGGGACGGCCACTGGGACGGCACGGTCGCCTCCCACCCCGTCGAGGGGCAGTCCCAAGAGGACGCCACCGAGCAGCGCCTCGAGGAGGAGCTGGGCATCTCGCCCGACCAGTACGACGACCTCCGGGTGACGGACAAGTTCGAGTACAAGCGCTACTACCCCAACGAGGGCGTCGAGTGGGAGGTGTGCGCGGTGCTGAAGGTCACCCTCGACGACACCGCCCTGGACCCGGACGACGACGAGATCGGCGGCATGCTGTGGGCCGACTACGACCACCTCCACGAGAACCCCGCGCTGTACCGGCAGCTCCGACTCTGCCCGTGGTTCGAGATCGCGATGCGCCGCGACTTCTCCTGACCGGCCGACGCGTCTCCCCGCGCGGCCCGCCCTCACCGCCCTCGGACCGAAACGGCGACTTGAAGGCGCTCCCCCGCCGCGATCCGGTATGACCGTCGTCGTCCTGCTGGCGAACCCGCCCCGCGAGGGGCTCGTCGGAACCGCGATCGCCGAGTCGACGCCGCTGTCGGCCGCCGAGGCGGCCGACCTCTACGAGGCCCAATTCCGCGACGCCGTCCTCGCGGTCGACCGCTCGGGCGGCGAACTGCTCGTCAACTACCCCGACGAGGAGGACCTCCCCGCGGAACACCGGACGGAGACGAGCCCGGAGGCGGAGCTGCGGACGCTCGTCGCGGACACCCTCGGCGGGACCGAGGAGGTCCGCTTCGAGCGCCAAGTCGGTTCGTCGTTCGGCGCGCGCGCCGGCAACACCGTCACTCACCTGCTGCGCGAGGAGAACGCTGACTCGGTCGCGGTCGTCACCCCGACCGCGCCGCTGCTCTCGCGGACCAGCGTCGACTCGGCGGCGATGAAGCTGCGGACGACCGAGGTCGTGCTCGGCCCCTCGACGAACGGGCGCGCGTACTACGCCGGGTTCACCGAGCCCGTCGACTTCGACGGCGCGTTCGAGTCCCCGGCCCTCCCGACGCTCGCGGAGCGCGGCCGCGACGCGGACCGCTCGGTGGACTTCGTCGAGGCGTCGCCCTCGCTGGAGACCGGCGACGACCTCCTCGACGTGGTGCCGATCCTCCGCGCGCGCTTCGCCGCGGAGCGCGTCGTGCCGGACTACACCGCGGCGTTCGTCCACGAGAAGGGGCTGGACGTCGTCGTCGAGGACGGCGAGCAGCGGTTGGTCCGGGACTGACGGCCCGCCGGCGGCGACCGCGACGGAGTCGCCGCAGCGTTTATTATCCCGCCAAGTGATCAACTTATTGTCACGATGGCGTCCACGCTAGGGACCCTGCTCCGACGCACGCTGTGGGGCCGAGACCGCGGTCGGATGCGCGCGACGTGGCGAATACTGCTCGGATTCGGCGTGATCCTCGGCGTGTTGCTCGGCGGGAGCCGCGTCCTCAGGGGCGTTCCGTTTCCGGACGTGCTGGTGAACGGACCGACCGCGCTGCTCGTCTGCGTCGCCGTCGGGGCGTACGCGCTGGTCGCGTCGCTCGTCCCCGGCGAGCGACCGCTCCGCGAGTACGGCTTCGCGTTCGACCGACAGTGGGCGCTCGACTCCCTCGCCGGGGTTCTCGCGGGCTGCGCCTTTCAGGCGTTGGTCACGGGAATGCTGTTCGCCACCGGCTCCGCTCGCGTGGTGGAGACGTTCTCCGCCGGCGTGGCGGCCGGCGGCGGACCGACCGCAGTCGTGGTTGCGGTCGCCGCGACCGCGGTGGCGTTCGCCGCCGTGGCGCTCTGGGAGGAGCTGCTGTTCAGGGGCGTGTTCGTCCTGAACGCGAGTGAGGGACTGGCCGCGCGGGGGCTGGAGCCCCGGCGAGCGGTCTGGGCCGCGGTCGGCGTCGGCGTCCTCGTGTTCGGGCCCGCGCACGCGCTCGTCGCCGCCGGCGGCGTGAGTCCGGTGTTCGCCGCCGCACAGGCGTCGGTCGCGGCGGTGTACTTCGGGGCCGCCTACGTCCTCACGGGGAGCTTGGCGTTCCCCGTCGGCATACACTCCGCGACGAACCTCTGGGTCGTGTCGGTGTTCGGGCAGGCCGGAAGCGGATTCCCCGCCCTCGTCCGGTTGGAGCGGAGTATCGGCGCGGGGCCCGTGGACCTGTTGTTGCTTGCGATCCCGTCGCTGTTGCTGCTCGGGCTGATCGTCGCGTGGGTCCGCGCGACCCGAGGGCGCGTGTCGGCCGACGAGTCCCTGCGGGACGCGGCCGAGCGACGGCGCGGGCCGGCCGCCGCCGAGTAGCCGACCACCGCTCGTCGGTGGAGATGTCACTTCCGAGCACGGACCCGGATCACCCGACTCGGAGGGCGGGGGAACGATAGTTTCAACACTCTCGGGGGTTACTTTTCGACCGCGCTCGGTCGTGCGTCGAACCGACGCAGCGCCGTTCCGATAGACTCGGCGAACGGTAGACGAGCGGTGGGATGGCAGAGTGGCCCATTGCGCCTGCCTTGAAAGCAGGTAGCCTCACGGCTTCCTGGGTTCGAATCCCAGTCCCACCGTAAGCGCGCGGCGCAGTTCGCGCCGGGCGCGGTTCGTGCGCGGATTCGAATCAGAGAGCGACCGGAGGGAGCGACCGTGGTTCGAATCCCAGTCCCACCGTAAGCGCGCGGCGCAGTTCGCGCCGGGCGCGGTTCAGCGCCGACTCAACTCAGAGCGCTAGCGGTGAGTGAGTAGCGTGCGACGATCCGAACTAACGGGGAAACCAAATTCAGTTACCTGATATTCTCGGCGCTCGCTCCGAACAGGCCTCCCGTCACGCGCTTCCGACTTTCGGAACCGCAATCACACCGCTGATCGCCTGAAACGCCCGGTAACGGTCACGTCCGGTGTCGCGTGGTACCACGTGCCGCATTATCTTTAACAGGTTTCCGGCACATGTTCGTGATAGGTGATACAAGCATGAGTTACGAACTCGATCCGCTGCCGTACGAGTACGACGCGCTTGAGCCGCACATCTCCGAGCAGGTGCTCGAATGGCATCACGACACCCACCATCAGGGGTACGTCAACGGCTGGAACTCCGCCGAGGAGACGCTCGAGGCCAACCGCGAGGACCACGACTTCTCCTCGTCGGCCGGGGCCATCCGCGACGTGACCCACAACTCGTCGGGCCACATCCTCCACGACCTGTTCTGGCAGAACATGTCGCCGGAGGGCGGCGACGAGCCCGAAGGAGCCCTCGCCGACCGTATCGAGGAGGACTTCGGCTCGTACGAGGCTTGGAAGGGCGAGTTCGAAGCCGCCGCGGGCAGCGCGAGCGGCTGGGCCCTGCTGGTGTACGACACGTTCTCGAATCAGCTCCGTAACGTCGTGGTCGACAACCACGACGAGGGCGCGGTCTGGGGCGGTCACCCGATCCTCGCGCTCGACGTGTGGGAGCACTCCTACTACCACGACTACGGACCGGCTCGCGGCGAGTTCGTCGACAACTTCTTCGAGGTCGTCGACTGGGAGGAGCCGTCCACCCGCTACGAGCAGGCCGTCGAGCTGTTCGAGTAAGCGCGTCCCCCGGACGCGTTACGCGCGTCGAGATCCGCATTTTTTCGCAGTACGTCGCCTGATTAGTAACTCCTCTCCGCGTAGTGGTTGTCTTGGACACAGCTGAAACGACCACCTCCAGAGCCCCGGCTGCCCCTTTGAATTCCACCCGACCGCAACCGTACCGCACCTCACGCCACCCCAGCCTCGTCAGTCGCCGTCGCTCCGCTCCGGCGACTGACTCCAGCGAGGGACCTTCGATCCCTCTGGCAGTCGGGCGTAGCCCGACGACCTCGCGCGTGCTGGCTCGCGGCCTGTCGGCCGCTCGCAGGCACACGCCACCGCATTCGGATCGAGTGTTATCAGATCGGATTCGGATCGTATCGGCAGCGTTTACGGACGCGGTCGCGTACGCTGGCGCATGCCCGAACCGAAGTCGGCGTTCGACGCCACCTACCCGTGCGACTTCTACGAGCCCGAAGAACTGTTCGAGCCGGACCAGATGTACACGGTTCCGGAGATCGGCCGCCTCCTTCAGGGGTTGGAGCCGGACGCCGAGGTCGACCCCGACACCGAGGCCGTGCTGGTCGACTGGGCGGTCCCGTGGGTGATGGTCCACGCCGGGGACATGGTAATCGCCGAGCCGCTCACTGAGGACGGCCCGGGGTACTACGGGCTCGCGACTGACGAGGACCCGAGCGCGGCGTCCGACGGCGACGCGGACGCTGACGCGGACGGCGCTGACGCCGACGAGTCGACGTGACCGGGGACCGATCCGACCCGCCGACCTACCTCGTCGCCGGCGGCGCGCGCGTCGACGCCGGGAAGACCACCTTCTCGGCTGGACTGGTCGCGCACCTCGCGGAGCGCGCGGGCGACGCGGTCGGCGTCAAACCCCGCGCCGGCAACGACTTCTGGTTCGACCACGACGACTACCGGGTCGCGACCGACGCGGGCCGGCTCTACGGGAAGGACGCCCGGACCCTCGCGGCCGCGAACACCCGCACGTTGCCGGCGGCCGACGGCGACTCCCCGTCGCCCTCGGCGGTCACTCCCGAGTCGGTCAACCCCGTCCACCGGCTCTGGCGGCCGACGCCGGGGCGGACCGGAATGCTGGGCGACGCCGGGCGCACGTTCCTCTGTGACCGCGTCGCGACGGATTCCGGGACGCGCTTCGTCGTCAACGGCGCGGCCGAAGACGCGGGGCTGCTCCCCGACGCGCTGACCGAGCGCCTCCCGCTCGCCGACGCGACCCGCGTGCGCGATGTGCCGGCGTTCAACGAGGTGATGGCCGAGGCCCACCTCCCCGCGATCGAGCGGCTCGCGGCCCGCGTCGCGCGGACGCCGGTCCCGGTCGTCGTCGAGTCGTACGCGGACGTGGCCGGAACGCTCCCCCGGGACGGCCCCGTCGCGCCCGACGCGGTCGCCGTCGTCGACCCCGGCCGCGTGCGGGTCTACGCCGGCGACCGCTACGCGAAGGCCCGCGCGGTCGCCGCCGGGAGCCCGCGGGAGGGGACCCGCGAGGAGCACGTCGACGCGGTGACGGAGATGATCGAGCCGCTCGCGACCGCCTCGCTGCCGGCGCTGCCCGGCGACGTCCGGGGTGACCCCGACCGGATCGCGGCGGCGTACGGACCGGCGTACGCGACGCTCACGGAAGTCGTGGAAAACTGACGGGGCGTCGCCTGCGGTCCGCGTTCGACGCCGTGCCGCCCGCGCTCAGGCGTTCCGCTTCGTGTAGTGTTCGAGCGCGGACTCGATCGACGAGAGGTCGGCTGTCACTCGGCTGTCGGCGACGCGCATGAAGCCGGGGGTGTACGACGACGAGTAGTCGAAGATCCGGTTGACGGCGCGCTTGGGCGCGGAGACGGCGCCGAAGTCGGTGACCGTGTACACCCGCGTCGTGGGGAAGGCGGTCCAGAAGGTGCCGCTCGCCCAGCGGTCCTCGTCTTCGAACGCCTCGCCGACGCGTCCGGTCGCGACGTACTCGTCGTCCGCGTAGAACAGCAGGAGGTCGCCCGCCTCCATCTTCTCGAACGTCGACCCGTTGCCGCTGTCGTCGTCGACGGCCCACAGGCGCGTCTCGTCGAGGTCGGCGAGGGGCTCGGGGCGGTCGGGGTAGTCGGTGAGGTCGACCGGGGACCGGACGGTTCGGTCGAAGTTCTCCGGGTCGATCGGGACCAGGAAGACGTTCTCGCTCATTACCCGTCGTTTCGCCGGGAGGGGTTTAAACCCGTTCGTTGATGTGTCGGGCCCGAACCGGCGCGGTCACTCGCCGGCGTCGGCGTACAGGCGGTCCATCCGCGCCGCCATCACGAAGTCGGCCTCGGTGAGGCCGCCGACCTCGTGGCTCCACATCTCGACGCCGACCTCCCCCCACGACAGCGAGATGTCCGGGTGGTGCCACTCCTCCTCGGCGAGCGCGCCCACGTCGTTCGTGAACGCCAGCGCCGTCTCGAAGTCGGGGAACTCGTAGCTCGCCTCCAGGTGGTGGTCGTCGACGACCTCCCAGGCGTCGCCAAGTTCGTCGAGGTAGTCTGCGCACTCGTCGCCGTCGAGCGGTTCCGCGTCGTCGCCGGCCGGCTCGACCGGCTCGTCCGCGAGCGGTGAGGACATACCCCACGTTGGACGACGAGCGGTTTGTACCTTCCGCGGCCGCGGGGGGATCGGCACCGACCGCGAGTCCGACCCTCACCGGAGCCGCGAGAGCGCGTCGCGGACCGCGCGCCGCACCCGGGCGAGGCGTCCTGTCGCGCCGCCGTCGCCGCCGGGGCCGTCCGCGCCCGCGCCGGGGTCGGAGAGCTCCCAGCCGGCCTTCTCGGCGGCCTCGTCGACGCGGAGGAACTCGTAGCCGGTCTCGGTCGCGACGCGCTCGTCCGCGCGGGTGGTGCCGACGAACACGCAGCGCGGGGCGGCGCTCTCGTCGCGGACGTCCGCGAGCGTCCCCCACTTGTCCCACTTCGTGAGCGCGTAGTCGTTGTCGATCCCGTACTCGCGGGCGAACGCCGCGACCGCGTCGGTCTCGTTCGCGACGATCCCCACGTGGCGGCTCCACCGGCGCGCGTCGGCGAACGCCGCGGGCGGGTCGGCGAGCGACCGCGCCGCGCCCAGCGAGAAGACGAGCGTCACGTCGCCGTCCCCGGCGGTCGTCGCGTCGATTGCCATCTCGATCGGACGCAGGCGGCCGGCGGCCTAAACGCTGTGGGGAGGCTTTTGTCCGGGGGGCGCCTCGCCTCCGAAGATGAAGTTCGAACCCACCTTCGGCACGGCCGCGCCGCTCGTCGGCATGGTCCACCTCCCGCCGCTCCCCGGGGCCCCGAAAGCGCCCGACGACGGCGATAAGGCGATGCGCGCCGCGCTCGACCGGGCCGCGAGCGACGCGCGCGCGCTCGACCGCGGCGGCGTCGACGGGATCGTGATCGAGAACTTCGGCGACGCGCCGTTCTACCCCGACGAGGTCCCGCCGCACGTCGTCGCCGGCGTGACCCGCGCCGCGACCGCGGTCGCCGCCGAGACGGATATCCCCCTCGGGATCAACGTCCTCCGGAACGACGCCGAGGCCGCTCTCTCGATCGCCGCGGCGGTCGGCGCCGACTTCGTCCGCGTGAACGTCCACACCGGGGCGCGCGTCACCGACCAGGGGATCGTCCAGGGGCGCGCCCACGAGACGCTCCGGCTGCGCGACCGGCTCGGCGTCGACGTCGGCGTCTTCGCCGACACCGACGTGAAACACTCCGCGCCGCTGACGCCGGCGGGGTACACCGCCGAGTCGTTCGCCGACACCGCCGAGCGCGGCCTCGCCGACGCCGTGATCGCCTCCGGCTCCGGGACCGGCGAGGCGGTCGACGCCGACGCCCTCGAGTCGACCGTCGCCGAGCGCGAGCGCCACGGCCTCGACACGCCCGTCCTCGTCGGGAGCGGCGTCACGCCCGAGACGGTCGCCGACCTCCTCGACGTCGCGGACGGCGCGATCGTCGGGACCGCGCTCAAGCGCGGGGGCGAGACGACCGCGCCCGTCGACGCCGACCGCGTCGCGGACCTCGTCGACGCCGCCGACGCGGTTCGGTGAGCGGGGCGCGGTGGTCGGGACGCGGTGAACGGGGCACGACGTTCGGGACGCGGGAGTCACCTACCGGCCGACGTCGACGCCGCGATCCGCGAGGAACGCCTCGACCTCGCTCCGCGTCGGGAGTCCCGGCTGCGTGAACCGGGCGGTACAGTTGATCGCGGCGACCGCGGCCGCGAACCTGACGCCCCGAGCGACGCCGTCGCGGCCCGCGGGCGACGCCGGGGATTCCGCCGCGATCCACCGGTCGATCAGCCCCGCGGTAAACGCGTCGCCCGCGCCGGTCGTGTCGACCGTCTCGACGTCGAACGCGTCGAACCGACCGACTTCGCCCCCGACGACCGCCGTCATGCCGTCCGCGCCGTGCGTGAGGACCGCGCGGGGCCACGTCGGCCCGCGCCGCGACCGCGACTCGGGCCCGCGGCGCCGCTCCTGCGCGCTCGCCACCCGCTCGGCCGCCGCCGTCGCAGAGCCGAAGAACGCCGGCGCGGCGACGCCGTCAGCGACGAACAGGTCCGCCTCGTGGAGGAACCGGTGGATCGTCTGCGGCTCCGTACCCCGCCCGACCAGCTCCTCGACGGACCCCGAGAGGTCGAAGACGAGCGCGGGCGGGTCGGCCCCGGACTCGCCGCCCTCGGCGGCGGTCGCACGGAGCGACCGGACGCGGTCGAGGATCCGCCGCGCCGCGCGGTCGGGCACGTAGGCGGTGAGGAAGACCGCGTCGGCGTCGGCCATCGCGTCGAGCGCGGCGTCGGCCGGTCGGAGGTTGCGGAAGCTCTCGCCCGCGGTGACGATGGCGCGCTCCCCGTCCGGGTCGCGGAGGATCAGCGACCGGGTGTGCGCCTCGTCTCCGACCGCGACGCGGGTCGCGTCGACGCCCGTCTCGTCGAGGTACTCCAGCGCCCGCCGCCCGTACTCGTCGTCGCCGACGCGGCTGACGAGGCCCGCGTCGCGGCCGAGGCGGTCGAGCGCGACCGCGACGTTCGCGCCGACGCCGCCGAACGCGGACGTGACCTCCCGTGCGAACGCGCCCCCGTCCGGTTCGGGGAGGTTGCTGACCGCGTACCACTCGTCTATCGCGGCGGCCCCGACGGAGAGGATAGACGGTGAGCCTCCGTCCACCGCGTCGCCCGCGTCCGGATCCGCCGTCACGACTTCCCGAAGAAGTCGTCGTGAACGGCCATCGCGGCGTCGACGGCGACCGGCCCCTCGACGGTCGTCCCGCCGTCCCCCCGTCGAATCACCTCTTCGAGGGGTATCGACACCCCGGCGTCCGAGAGCTCGCGGAGCGTCTCGTTGTCGACGCCGAAGACGACCCGGTCGATCCCCGCGTAATGTATGGCGGTCGCGCACATCGGGCACGGCTCGGTGCTGGCGTACATCGTACAGTCGGCCAGCTCGTCCGCGTCGAGCTCGCTCGCGGCCCACCGCGCGAGCGTCAGCTCCGGGTGCGCCGTCACGTCGTCCCCGGTGCGCGTCTCGTTTCGCGCCTCGGCGACGACCTCGCCGTCGACGACGAGCAGCCCGCCGAACGGGGTGTTGCCGGCTGCTACCGCCTCCTCGGCGAGCCTGATCGTCCGCTCGACGTACTCCCGGTCGGTCGGGTCCGCCGGGAGGTCGTCGAGGTCGGGGTACTCGTCGACGCCGCCGGAGTGGTCCGCGTCGGTCATACGTCACTGTTCGGCTCGGAGTACCTAACGATTGGCGTCGCCCTCGTCCGACGGTTTCGTGCGGTCGTCATCCGGCGGCCTCGGCTCTCCGCCTCCCGTCGGCGTCGGCTCGTCGCCGTCGCCCTGCGACTGCCGCACGTCGCGGAGGGCGTCGACCGCGTCGTCGGTGGCGTCCGCGGTCCGCGTCTCGGTGACGCCGCTCGGGTCGAGGCCGTCGGGCTCGCCGGTGTCGCTTGCGTCGGAGTCGCCCGCGTCGCCGGCGCTCGGCTCGGTCTCGCCGCTCGGTTCGTCCGCGTCGTCGATGTCCTCGTCCGCGCCGAAGAGCCACGCGCGGACGGCGTCGATGAATCCCATGTGTCTGTCCCGTCGTCAGTAGTTCCTGAACAGCAGCGCCCGCACGTCGTCCTTCGTCCGGGCCGTCTCGACGCTCCCGTCCGGCAGGTCGACCTCGTACCGCGCGTCGCCGTCCGCCTCCCGCCACTTGTCGCCGTGGGTGTCGAGGAGGCTCATCATCGCGTTGAGCTGGTCGCTCCCGCCGGCGTCGCCCTCCTCGTCTTCGGCGGCGTCTTCGCTCGCGTCGTCTCCG
>NZ_CAKZRO010000117.1 GCF_937146585.1 uncultured Halorubrum sp.
CCGGTGGGCATCCGCCTTGCTACTACTGTGAAGAAGCGTTGCGGCAGCGCTACGCCGATGACAACGAGGCTGACGGATGACGGAGGGGGCTGCGATTCCCGAAACGATCGTCTTCGACGCCGAACCACTCATCGCCTATTTTTGTAACGAACCAGGGAGCGACACCGTCGAAACGTACGTTGAGGCCATCGAAGGCGCAGCAGACGGCTACATCTCGGCGACCAATCTCGCCGAGATCCATTATATCGTCCGGGCGATCGACGGCGAGGAGCGCGCTGATGCCGTCGTCGATGTCCTCGAGGAAAGTGGCATCCGTCGCGTCGACTCCGAACAGACATGGGCGCCAGCAGCCGATTTCAAATTTCGGTACTCGTTAGCACTCGGTGACGCTTTTGCGCTCGGGACAGCAGCGCACGTCGACGGGATGCTGTTGGTCGGTGCCGACGACGACTACGACGACGTCACCGATGTCCCGATCGCTCGGTTCCGGACCGAACCAGCTTGACTTCCTCCCACGACTGTCGTGGGCTCTTTCCTCTGTTCTCTGTAGGGTCGGCCAGACCCGGGTCTACCGACAAGCCCACCCATTTGAGGGTGGGTGGGTTGGTGACCCGCTTTCCCTTCTCAACCGCGACCGGAGCTGCCGCTCAGTACTCGATGGTCGCGGAGTAAAGATTCAGCACGGCAACGAGCCCGGCGCCGACGAGCCCAGCCAGCGCGAACCGCGGCGCGGCCGCGCGCCACGACTCGCCGCTCTCGGCCAGCCGCGCGGACACCTCCACTAACGGCGCGCGCAGCGCCCCCACGACCAGGCTCACGAGGAACGCGATCGTGGCGGCCCGCGCCCGCGACAGCGCGTAGCGCACGGCGTGCGCGATAGTGAAGAGCCCGCCGACGCCGCCGAGCAGGAACGCCGCCACCGGCGGCAGCGTTTCGACGAGCGCGTCCGCGCCGTCACCGAGCGCGAGCGCGCCGGTGGCGTCGACGAACCGCGCGACGACGCCGGACATGTACTCGTACTGGCCGAGAACGACGAGCAGCAGCGACCCCGAGATCCCGGGCAGCACCATCGCGCTGACGGCGAGGCCGCCCGCGACGAAGACGAGCGGGAGCGGGCTGCCGAGCGCGGTCGCGGCGACACCGGACGCGAGGAAGGCGAGCGCGAAGCCGGCGACCGCGGCGGCCTTCCGGCGCGGCGTCGAGAGGTCGACGTCGCCGAGCAGCACCGCGGCGCTGGCCGCGATCAGTCCGAAGAAGAAGCCGTACGTCGCCACCGGCTGGGTCGCGAGCAGGCGGTTCACCGCGCTCAACACGGTCACGACCGCGGTGCCGATGCCCGCGCCCAACACGAGGAGGAAGGCGCCGTCGACCTCGCGGAACGCGGCGCGCGCGTCGGCGCGGCCGCCCGGTCGCAGCCCACCGAGTACGCGACGCGCCCGGTCGGGGTCGACTGCGGTGACCGCCGCGATCAGGCGCTCGTAGATCCCGACGATCAGCGCGATGGTGCCGCCGGAGACGCCCGGCACGGCGTCGGCGCTCCCCATCGCCACGCCCTTGAGGTATATCGTCGCCCACTCGCGGAGGTCGGCCATCTGCTCTGGAGAAGCGCGGCCGCGGTAATGAAGGGCGGGGAATCGGGCCGCGTCGCCCGTGGCCGAGAAAACTGGCAGCCCGGCGCGGGGACGAGGGATGCGGTCAGTTCGGCGCGGTCGCCGCTGTCGCCGTCGTCGCGGCCGGCTCAACGCCGATCAGCGATCCCGCGTCCGTCGAGTTCCCGTCGTCGCTTCCACTCTCGTCATCGACGGGGCACTCGGGGTCGCCGCTCGGGCAGTCGATGACCTCCTCTTCGAGTTCGACCGTCGCCGCCGCGTCGTCTACACCGACGACCTGACCCTCGGTCACCTCGACCTGGCCGACGTGCTGAGTGGTGTACAGGTCGTCGTCGGTCGTCTGTGCGGTGGTGACGTTGTACGGCCCGGTCGCGCGGACGCTCGTGTTCGTGTACCCGTTCTCGGGGCCGAACTCGTCGTAGCCCGTCGTCGAGTACGGGAGCGTGAGCTCGAAGGTCCCGTCGTCGTCCGCGGTGGCGTACTGCGTGTACTCGAAGGTCTGCCCGTTCGGCTTGCGGAGCTCGACGGTCGCTTCGACCTCCTGACCGGGGGCAGCGCCCGAGCCCTCGACGGTCGCGCCCGGCACGCGTTCGAACGTCTTGACGAAGTCGTCGCCGAACGCGCCGAACAGCGACTCGCCGAACGTCGCCTGGAGGTCGACGCCGAACCGCTGGGCGAGGATCTGCGCCTGCTGGGCGTACGGCGACCGACCGGGGGCCTGCGTGGCGTGGACCAGCCGGTAGTGTTCGAGCGCGTCGACGCGCTCGGAGGGGACGCCCATGACGCCGCCGACCTGCGCGGAGCCGTCCTCCTCGACGTACGACCGCGCCGCGGAGAGGTTGTCGAACCGCCGGACCGCCTGTCCCTCGCTCGGCAGGACCTTGATCTCGATCTGGTCGCCGCTCTGGGTCTGTGCGGTCTGACGTTCGTAGTCGAGCACGACCGGGTCCGGCTCGACCGCGCTGCCGTAGTGCTGGTAGAGCCGGATCATCTGGCTCTCGTGGTAGCGCTGGGTGCGAACCTGGAGTGCTGGACGGAGCCCGCCTTGTTGGCCCTGTGCGCCCTCGACGCGCTGGTAGAGCAGCTCGTTGAAGTCGCGCACCGTCTCGTTACCGCTGTAGAACGTCACCGGCGCGTTGAACTTGGAGTTCGGCGACGCCATCTGCCAGTCGACCATCACGTAGCGAGTGTTGTTGCCCTCGGTGCTCTGACTTGCGAGGACTTCGGCCGCTTCCTCTTCGCTCGGTGCGAGAAGGTAATCCGCGGCTTCGCCCGCGTTCTGCTGGAACGGGTTCGCGTTCGGGATGCGCTCGGCGCGGGTGGTGATCCAGTGGCCGTAGTCCCACCACGACTGGACGCCGTA
>NZ_CAKZRO010000118.1 GCF_937146585.1 uncultured Halorubrum sp.
GGCCGGCGCGGGCGGTGCGGGCACCGCCGACGGCGCGGCGGCGACCGCGACCGACGCCGACGGCGAGACGGTCACCGAGGAGTCCGTCCGCGCCGACATCGAGCGCGAGCTGGATGACGCCGAGCTGACGTGGGGCGGCGTCGAGCGCTCCGAGACGCGCCGGCTCGAACTGAACACGAGCGCGGTCGACGAGGCGGACGTCGACACGGAGCAGCTCTCGGGATCTGCGACCGAGACGCGGACGACCTCCGGCACGGTCAACGACGCGGTCTCGGAGCTGAAGGGGCTCCAGGGCGGCGAGGCGAAGACCGACAGCGGGCAGGGGACGGACGACCAGGCCGCGAAGCTCCGCGAACTGCGCGAACAGCAGCGGAAGGAGGCCGAGGAGGCGGACGAGGACGGCTCGGTCGTCGACCGGATCAAGGGCCTGTTCGGCTGACGTGGGCGCCGCTAGCGACCGGAGACGCGGGTGCGAGCACCGGCCGCCGGCGATCGCCCATTTATATGTCTCCCGCCGCGTAGTCCGAGCGTGTCCCGCGTCACCGTCAGCATCGACCCCCACGTCCACTCCGAGGGGAGCTACGACGGCCACGAACCGGTCGAGCTAATCTTGGAGCACGCGGCCGAGATCGGGCTCGACGCGGTCGTCATCACCGACCACGACGTGATCCGGGAGTCGAAACGCGCCGCGGAGATCGCCTCCGAGTACGGCCTCATCGGCATCCCCGGCGTGGAGGTGTCCACCGCCCACGGCCACCTGCTCGCGATCGGCGTCGAGCGGATGCCCCCGCGGGGCGAGTCGTACGCCGACACGGTCCGCTGGATCCGCGACCGCGGCGGCGTCGCGATCGTCCCGCACCCGTTCCAGCGCTCCCGCCACGGCGTCCGCCAGCGCAACATCCCGACGCCCGGGCCGGCCGACGAGACCGTCGACGAGGCGACCGATGCGGAGGCGACCGACGGGGGGTCGGTCGGTGCGGAAGGCGGCAAGACGGAGGCGGCGGACGGCGGGGCGGTCGGTGCGGCGGCGACGGACGGCGCGTCGACAGAAAGCGTGTCGGCGACCGGTCCGGAACCGGAGCCGAAGCCCGCCGCGCCGGTCGCCGAGGTCGACGCGATCGAGGTGTTCAACGCCTGGCTGTTCACCGGGTATCGCAACCGGCGCGCGCGGCGGTTCGCGGCCGAGCACGGCTACCCGGGCGTCGCCGCGAGCGACGCGCACCACCTCCAGTACGTCGGGCGGGCGTTCACCGAGCTGGCGATCGAGGGCCGCGAGTCGGCGAGCGAGGTCACCGCGGACGACGTCCTCGGGGCGATCCGGCGCGGCACGACGACCGTCGACGGCCGGCGCGCGCCGATCCGGATGGCGGCGAAACACTACGTCGGCGCGGCCGGGCGCCGGTCGGCGTACTACGCGCGGACCGGCGCGGAGAGGGGCGCGCGCGCCACCGTGCGGACCGCGACCGACGGGCTCGTCGCGGCGAAGGTCGCCGCGCTCCAGTCGATCCACCGCACCCGGCGGTTCCTCTCTTGGTTCGCCTGACGCGTCGCGTCGGCCCCGCCGAGCGACGGCTGCCGCGGAGAACGGGGTTTTTGCCCGCGGCCCCGAAGGGTAGCGTATGAGCCACGACAGACGCGAGTCCGGGTTCAAGCGACGGACCCGGGTCGCGGAGGCGAGGGCGACGCTGCTCGACGCCGTCGCGCCGCACGACCGGCGGGAGTCGGTCCCGGTCGACGCGGCCGACGGGCGGGTCGTCGCCGAACCGATCGACGCCCCCGCGCCCGTGCCGGGGTACGACCGGGCCGCGATGGACGGGTACGCGGTCCGCGCGAGCGACACCTTCGGGGCCGGCGACCGATCGCCGGCGGTCCTCGCGGCCAAGGCCGCCGGGGCGGACGCGGTCGCGCCCGGCGAGGCCGCCCGGGTCCACACCGGCAGCGCGGTCCCCGATGGCGCCGACGCGGTCGTGATGATCGAACAGGTCGAGACCGTCGGCGACGACGTCGAGGTGTTCGACGCGGTCGCGACCGGCGAGAACGTCGGCGAGGCCGGCGAGGACGTGGCGGACGGGCAGCGCCTCTACGAGGCCGGCCACGTCTTGCGCCCCTCCGACCTCGGCCTGCTGCGCTCGGTCGGCCTCGACAGCGTCCCGGTCCGCGAGCCGCCCGAGGTCGCCGTGATCCCGACCGGCGAGGAGCTGGTCGAGTCCGACCCGGGACCCGGCGAGGTGATCGAGACGAACGGGCTCACCGTCTCTCGCCTCGTCGAGCGCTGGGGCGGCGAGCCGCGCTACCGCGACGTCGTCACCGACGACCACGCGGCGCTGCGGGAGGCCGTCGCGGCCGACCTCGACGCCGACGTGGTCGTCACCACCGGCGGCTCCTCGGTCGGCGAGCGCGACCTGCTCCCCGAGGTCGTCGACGACCTCGGCGAGGTGTTGGTCCACGGCGTCGCGCTGAAGCCGGGCCACCCGGTGTGTCTCGGCCGCGCCGAGGGGACGCCGATCGTCTCGCTCCCCGGCTACCCGGTCGCGTGTATCGTCAACGCGGCGCAGTTCCTCCGGCCCGCCATGAAACGGGCGGCCGGGACCGACGCGGACCCCTTCCCGACGCGGCGCGCGACGCTCGACCGGAAGGTCGCGAGCGAGCCCGGCGTGCGGACGTTCGCGCGGGTGTCCGTGTCCGACGAGGACGGGGGAGACGACGCGCTCCCGACCGCGACGCCGACTCGCGCGAGCGGCTCCGGCATCCTCTCCAGCGTCGCGCTCGCCGACGGCTGGGTCGTCGTCCCCGAGCCGCGGGAGGGGATCGACGCCGGCGAGCCCGTCGACGTCGAGCTCTGGGAGGTGACGCCGTGAGCGACCGCAAGGAGTTCCGCGAGCTCGCCGAGCCGGCGGCCGCCCGCGAGGCCATCGACTCGCTCGACCTCTCGCCGCCCCCGGAGACGGTCCCGCTCGCGGACGCCCGCGGCCGGGTCCTCGCCGAGCGCGTCGACGCCGCGATCGACGTCCCGGGGTTCGACCGCGCCTCGATGGACGGGTACGCGGTCCGCGCGCGGGACACCTTCGGCGCCGACGAGGCCGACCCGGCCGAGCTCGACCTCGTCGGCGCGGTCCACGCCGGCGCGGCGCCCGACGTGACCGTCGAGCCGGGCACCTGCGCGGAGATATCCACGGGCGCGGTGATGCCGGACGGGGCGGACGCGGTCGTGATGGTCGAGCGGACGGACGAGATCGGCGCGGACGGCGACGACGGCGGCGACGCCGACCCCGCCCGGATCGCGGTCCGCACGTCCGTCGCGCCGGGCGATCACGTGATGACCGCCGGCACCGACATCGCGGCCGGCGCCCGCGCGCTCGGCCCCGGAACGCGGCTGACGCCCCGCGAGATCGGTCTGCTGTCCGCGCTCGGCGTCGACGAGGTCCCGGTCGAGGGGCGGCCGCGGGTCGGCATCGTCTCGACCGGCGACGAGCTGGTCCGCCCGGGCGAGGCGCTGAACCCGGACCGCGGGGAGATCTACGACGTGAACTCGACGACGATCGCCGCCGGGGTGGCGGAGGCGGGCGGCGAGCCAGTCCTCTACCCGCACGCCGGCGACGACTACGAGGAGATGGAGCGGCTGCTGCGCCGCGCGGCCGACGAGTGCGACCTCGTGCTCTCCTCGGGGTCGACCTCGGCGAGCGCTGTCGACGTCATCTACCGCGTGATCGAGGCGCGGGGCGACCTCCTCCTCCACGGCGTCGCCGTCAAGCCCGGCAAGCCGATGCTGATCGGGCGGCTCGACCGCTCCGCGGACGGCGACGTCGACGGGGACGACGCCCCGGCCGGCGAGTCGGCGTACGTCGGGCTCCCCGGCTACCCGGTGTCTGCGCTCACCATCTTCCGGACGTTCGTCGCGCCCGCGATCCGCGAGGCCGCCGGCCAGCCCGAACCGGCCACGGCGACCGTCGAGGGCCGGATGGGCGTGAGCGAGCGGTACGCGGAGGGCCGCCTGCGGCTGATGCCCGTCGGCCTGCTCGACCTGGACGACGGCGACCGCCCGCTCGTGTACCCCGTCGACAAGGGCTCGGGCGCGACGACGAGCCTCGTCGAGGCGGACGGCGTCGTGGCGGTCGACCCGGACACGGAGTACCTCGACGCCGGGGAGGCGGTGTCGGTCGACCTGTTCTCGCCGGACGTGCGCCCGCCGACGCTGCTGGGCGTCGGCGAGGACGACCCCGCGCTCAACCGCCTGCTGGACCGCCTCGCGAACCCGCGGTACCTCGCCGTCGGCTCGCGCGAGGGGCTCCGCCGCCTGCGCGACGGCGTCCCGGACGTGGCCGTCACCGCGGGCCCGACCGACCGCGACGTCGACGCCGAGCCCCTCGGCGGGTGGACTCGCGAGTGGGGGCTCGTCGCCCCCGACGGGAACCCCGAGGAGGTGACCGGGCTCGCGGACCTCGTCGACCGCGACCTCCGCTTCCGGAACCGCCCGACCGTCTCGGGCCTCCGGCGGAGCCTCGACGCCGCGCTCGACGACCTCGCGGACGAGCGCGACGCCGACCGCCGCGACCTCGCCGAGGCGGTCGACGGCTACGAGCGCACCGCGAAGGCGTTCGAGAGCCCGGTCCGCGCGGTCGCCGCCGGCGACGCCGACGTCGGCCTCGGGCTCCGCGAGACGGCCGAACGGCTCGGCTGCGCGTTCGTCCCGCTGGGCGAGCAGTCCGTCGTCGTCCGCGCCGCCGCCGACCGCGTCGACCGCGATTCGGTCGCGGCGCTCGCGGCGGAACTCGGAAACGGCGGCGACGGCGACGGCGGGATCGACGCGATCCTAAGTGACCTCCCGGGCTACTCGCGGAACAGTCGGAACGACCCCTGACCGACGACGACCTCGCCGCGGTCCCCGTCGACCCCGCTGGTGACGGTCATCTCGCTGACGCCGATGGAGCCGCCGGCCCTGACCACCTCGGCCTCGGCCCGGAGGTCGCCGGTGGCGGGCCGGAGGTAGTTCGCGTTGAGGTTCACGGTCGCCACCCCGCCGTCGAGCGGGTCCTCGAACGTCGTGCGCTGCGCGACGCCGCCGGCGGTGTCGATCAGCGTCGCCGCGACGCCGCCGTGGATCGTCCGCCCGTCGGTGTTCGTGAGCTTCTCGTCGAAGGGGATCGACAGCACCACCCGCCCGCGCTCGACCGTCTCGACCGACGTGTTCAGCCACGAGAGGTAGCCGTGTTCGTCCTCCAGCTTCCGCTCGACGAAGCCCTTCGCCGCGTCGGGAAGGGGGTCCATCTCCGCGATGTCCGTCTGATCCATGTCCCGCCGGTCGTCCCGAGACGGTTTGTACCCCCCGGAAACGCGCGACAACCGGCGGTCGATTGACCGACGGCTCACCCGACGCCGAGCCGGATCGGGTCGTCGCTGGGGACGACGTCGACCGTCACGGACTCGCCGATCGAGAACTCCCGGTCCGGACAGACGACCTTGACGCCGAACCGGTCGCCCCGGGCCGCGAACAGCGAGAGCCCCACGACGCGCTCGCCGTTCGCGAGGACGTCGACCGGCTCCCACTCGATCCGCGGCGCGCCGGCCCCGTCCGCTCCCGCGCCGTGTTCCGTCGCGGTCCCGACGCGAGTGCCGAACAGCGAGACCGCGTCGCCCGCGTCGAGCGCGGCGGGCTCTAGTCCGGCCGTCGAGGCCGACTCGGAGCCGACCTCGAACGCGCCGCCCCCCGCGTAGTGCGTCGCCCCGCCGTCGAGCGGGACCCCGTCGTCGCTCGCGAGCGCGGCGAACGACCGCTCGCCGCCGTCGCGTCGCGGGCCGTCGAGGACCACGTGGGTCGGGCCGCGCTCGACGACGCTCCCCGTCCCGTCCCACGCGACGGGCTCGACGGGGGCGTCGACGGCCACCGGGAGCGATCCGCTGGCCCGGAACGGGTCCGCGTCCGGCGGCCGGAAGCCGAGGTGGACGTGGTCGTCGACCCACTGGCCGAAGAAGCCGGACCGCGTCGTCGGACCCAGCGCGTCGCCGACGGCGACTCTGTCGCCGGGCGACACCTCGGGGATCACGTGGAGGATCCGCGCGACGGTCCCGGCGGGGACGCCGGCGCGGGCGCACCACTCGTCCGCGAGGTCGACGACGATCAAGTGGTCCTCAGGGGCCGCGTACGGGCGGTCCGGGCAGCCGACCGTCCTGACCGCGCGGACGATCCCGGCGACGGGGGAGCGCCCGACGCCGTCGCCCGGGTACAGGTCGACCGCGCGGCCGCGGCGGTGGGCGGGGTACGGCGAGTTGAACCGAGAGAACTTCTCGTACCGCTCGACGACGCCCGCGGGGAGCGCGACGGTCGGCTCCGGCGCGTCGGTCACGGGTCGGCGACCTCCATCCCGCCGACGACGAACCGCGCGCCGCCGGCGTCGGACTCGCCGACCGAGAGCGTCCACCCGTGGGCCTCGACGATGTCGCCGACGATGGCCAGCCCCAGCCCGGTGCCGCCGCCGAGCGACACGCCGCGCTCGGTCACGCGCTCGCGCTCCTCCGGCGGGATCCCCGGGCCGTCGTCGCCCACGGCGACCGCGACGCCATCGGCCTCGACGGCGACGGAGACGGTGACGCGCACGTCGTCGCCGCCGTGTTCGATCGCGTTGCGGAACAGGTTCGAGAGCAGCTGTTCGAGCCGGTCGCGGTCGGCGAGCGCGGTCGCGTCGCCCTCGACGCGCAGCGTCGCCTCGCCGGTCTCGAGCCGTGACCAGACACGCCTGACCGTCCCGTCGAGCGAGACGCGATCGAGCTCGTCGACCGTCTCGCCCGCCGTCGCCAGCGCGAGCAGCCCCTCGATCATGTCGTCCATCCGCTCGTGGGCGTTCGCCGCCCGGTCCAGCGCGCCGTCCGGGTCCTCGCCGCGCTGGCGGGCCAGCTCGACGGCCGCGGACGCGGCGGCGAGCGGGTTCCGCAGGTCGTGCGAGACGACGCCGGCGAACTCCTCCAAGCGCTCGTTCTGGCGTTCCAGCTCGGCCTCGCGACGTTCGAGCTCCGTCTGTCGCCGCTCCCGGGCGGTCACGTCGCGGAGGAGGAACACGTGGCCGCGGTCGGTCCCGCGCGGGTCGGTTATCGGGTTCTCCTGGATGTCGAACTGGCGGTCGCCGATGGCGATCGGGTGTTCGACGCCGGTCTCCAGCCGCGGGAACACCTCGGACAGCGACGAGCCGACCGCGTCGGACGGGAGGATCGTCTCGGCGGCCGGGTTGAGGTCGCGGATCCGCCCGTCGGAGCCGGAGACGATCACGGGGTCTTGCATCACCTCGACGGCGGTGTCGCGCGCGACGACCGCGGCGTCGAGGGTGCCGAGCCAGAAGACGGTGCCGTAGAGGAACACCCCGTGGACCACGAACGCCGTCGGCAGCCACGAGAGGTGCGCGTAGCTCCCGACGTCGACGAACGTCGCGACGCCCGCCAGGAACGGGAACAGCGTCCCGAGCAGGACGACGAACGTCTGGAGGCGGTAGCGGTTCCCGGTCCGCTCGTAGAGGTCGACGACGAGGAGCGCGCCGGCGACGCACAGCGCGAACGCGAGGAGGACGTACGCGCCCCCGACGGGGCCCAGTCCGTAGCCGAGCAGCGTGAACGGCCCGTCGACGACGGGGGTCACGGGGCCGCGGGCCAACCGGTGGGTCGCGCTCGACCACGCGAGGAGGACCCAGACGAACGCCGGGGTCGCGAGCGCCACGATCCGGTTCTCCGTCCGCCAGCGGTCGTGGCCCGTGAACGCCAGCGCGAACAGGATCCAGAGGACCGGGAGCGCGCCGACCAGCGGCGTCGCCAGGTTGAGCGCGACCCGCATCGCGACCTCGCCGGACGCGGCGATGCGGAGGGCGTACAGCAGGGAGATGCCCCCGCCGCAGAGCAGGTAGAGCGCGACCTCGAGCCCGCCCGGCTGGTCGCGCTCCCGCCACGCGACCCGGCCGAGCCAGAGCCCGATGACCCCGGCCAGCAGGCAGGCGGTCAAGTACGCTTGGACCGGCAGCGCCCCCAGATCGCTCATCGATACCTGTACCACTTCCACGCCCGACAAAACAGTTGTGTCACGCGGTCGCGGCCAGTCGTCCCGACTTTCGGGACGGGCCCGTCGGGCGTTCGGTCGGGACCGACGCAACTGGCTAGTGCGTCCCCGCCCTCCCTCAGGCCATGCGCGTGTACCGCGGCGAGTTCGAGACGCCGGCGGCGGACCGGGAGCCCGTCGCGGAGCTGTTGGCGGCCGCGGCCGACGACGCGGCCAGCGTGCGCGTCACCGCGCCGCCGCGACAGGTCGCGTTCGGGCGCCGCGACGCCCGCGAGCCGGGGTTCGACCGCGCGAAGCGAGCGGCGCGCGACGCCGGGTTCCCTCCGGTCGAGCGCGACGTCGGCGGGCGCGCGGTGGCGTACACCGGCGAGACCCTGTCGTTCGGCGTCGCGGTGCCGACCGGCGACGGTCGCGGGTCGATCGACTCCCGGTACGAGACCGCGGTCGAGACGCTCCGCGACGCGCTCCGCGAGTCGGGGGCCGACGTGGTGCGCGGCGAACCGTCCGCGTCGTTCTGCCCGGGCGACCACTCCCTGCGGGTCGCCGGCGGCGGCAAGGTCGCCGGCCTCGCGCAGCGCGTCCGCGCCGACGCGGCGCTGGTCGCCGGCGTCGTCGTCGTCTCGTCGGCCGACGCGACCGCGATCGCGAGGGTCACCGAGCCGGTATACGACGCGCTCGACCTGCCGTTCGATCCGGACTCGGTCGGGAGCGTCGCCGACGCCGGCGGCCCGGACGATCCCGACGCCGTCGCCCGCGCGGTCGAGACCGCGTTCGTCGAGGGGCCGTGGGGAGACGGCGAGCGCCGCATCGTCCGCGTCGACGGGGCAGCCGACTGAGCGCGCCGCGCCGCGCGGTTCCGACGTTTCGACGTGCTTTTTATGCGCGGGAGTCTGCGTTCGGGCATGGCCGAATTCAAAGTCGTCGTCGCCGACCCCGAGACCGGCGAGACGTTCCAGCGAGAGGTCGACGGACAGGACGCCAACCGATTCCTCGGTCGCGAACTCGGCGACGAGATCGGCGGCGACGCCCTCGGGCTCTCCGAGCACACCATCGAACTCACCGGCGGCTCCGACGAGACCGGCCGCCCGATGCGCGAGGACGTCTCTGGCACCCGCCTGAAGGAGCTCCTCTTGGAGGGCGGCGTCGGCTTCGAGCCGTCCCGCGAGGGCGAGCGCAAGCGGATCACCGTCCGCGGCCGCGAGATCGACGACGACATCGCGCAGATCAACGCGAGCGTCGTCGACGGCGACGGCGACGTCGCCGCCGCGCTCGGCGAGGGCGACGCCGAAGACGACGAGTAACGGCGGCCGGATGCCTCGCGTTCCCTCCGACGGCGAGGACGTTTGCTCCGTTCGCGTCTCGCTCGCCCGCAGCGGCGGCACTCGCCGCCCGTGCGTCAGGCTCCCGGCCGACGACGCGCTGGACGGGCGCGTCGAGTCCGGCTCCTGCGACGCGCTCGGCGTGAGTCAGGGGGACCTGATCCGCGTCGCGTTCGACCGCGAGGAGCACCACGCCCGGGTCGCGGCCGACTCGCGGGGCCGGCTCCTCCGGGGCGCGTTCGACAACCGCCGCCTCGCGCGCGAGGCCGGCGCGGGGACGAACCGCCTCACCGACTGGCTCGACGCGAACGACCGTGGGCCCGACGACACCGTCGTCCTCGACGTGGTGGTGCCGGGCGAGCTGTACGGGCTCCGGATCCCCGGCGAGCGGACCGTCTACGACGCGAACCGCGGCCCGCGCTCGTCGCTCGCGGACATCGCCCGCGACGTGGACGGGTAGTCCCCGGAGCGCGTCGGGCGTCGCCCGGGTTCTCCCCGCCGCAGCGGTGCGGCGGCAGGTCGGATCGCTTATTCTCGCTCGGCTCCCATATCGCTCCATGCAGGAGGTCGACGCGGATCTGACGGCGCTCGACCGCGCGATCATCAACGCGTTCCAGGGCGGCTTCCCGGTCGTGGAGCGTCCCTTCGACGCGGCGGCGGCCGCGCTCCGGGAGCGCGGCGTCGACGTGACGGGGCCGGAGCTCGCCGAGCGCGTTCGCGAACTCGACGAGGAGGGGATCCTCTCGCGGTTCGGCGCGCTCGTCAACGCCGAGGAGATCGGCGGGGCGGCGTCGCTCGTCGCGATGCACGCGCCCGAGGACCGCTACGAGGCGATGGCCGACACCGTCAACGAGTTCACCGCGGTCGCGCACAACTACGAGCGGGAACACCCGCACCTCAACATGTGGTTCGTGGTGAGCGTCGCGGACCACCCGGACCCCGACAAGGACGGGGACGACCGGGTCGAGGAGGTGCTCGCGGAGATCGAGGACGCGACCGGACAGGAGACGTACAACCTCCCGAAGGTCCGCGAGTTCCACGTCGGCGCGAAGTTCCTCGTCGACGGGCCGGTCCCGGAGGGCGACGTGGACCTGTCCGACCTCGGCCCCGAAGTGACGTCGAGCGGCCGCGACACGCTCACGCCCGAGGAGCGCGACCTCGTCGTCGAGATCCAGGGCGGGCTCCCCGTGACCGAGACGCCCTACGCCGACGTCGCGGCCGCGATCGACGCGGACGTGGAGTGGGTGCTCGAGACGATCAAGCGGTTCGACGCGGAGGGGAAGGTGCGCCGGGTCGGCGTCATCCCGAACCACTACGCGCTCGGCTACACGGAGAACGGGATGACGGTCTGGGACGTCCCCGCGGACGCGCTCGACGAGGTCGGCCCCGTCGTCGCCGACTTGGACTTCGTCACGCACTGCTACGAGCGCCCGCGCCACGCCGGCGTCTGGGAGTACAACTTCTTCGCGATGACGCACGGCCGCACGGAGGCCGAGAGCGAGCGGCGGATCGCGGAGGTCAGGGACCTGATGGACGACTACTGGGACGTCGGCGCGGACGACTGGGACACCCTGTTCTCGACGCGCATCCTCAAGAAGACCGGCATCCGCATCGCGGACCGGGCGGACAGCAACACGGCGTGACCCGCGCCGCGACCGCGACGGCACCGCGGACCGCGCTCCGTGGAGGCCGGTCGTGACCCCGCTGTACCACGACCTCTCGGGCGAGACGGTGGTCGTGTTCGGCGGCGGGTCCGTCGGCGCGCGGAAGGCCCGCGGCTTCGACGAGGCCGCCCGCGTCGTCGTCGTCAGCCCGGCGTTCGACGAGCGGTTGCTGTCGCTCGCGGCCGGCGGCGACGGAGACCGCGACGGCGCGGTGGAACTGGTCCGCGCCGCGCCGGAGGCGGGCGGCGTCGCCGAGTGGATCGACCGACTCGCTCCGGCGTTGGCGGTCGCCGCGACCGACGACGCCGCGGTCAACGCCGCCGTGGAGTCGGCCGCGCTCGACAGGGGTATCCTCGTCAACCGGACTGACGTCTCCGGGGGGCGCGACCCCGGGAGCGTCGTCGTCCCCGCGACGGTCGAGGACGACCAAGTGACCGTGGCGCTGTCGACGGGGGGAACGAGCCCCGCGCTCGCGAAGGCGCTGCGCGAGCGGATCGAGGCCGAGATCGAGGGCGCCGGCGCGATGGCCGCCCTCTCTGGGGAGATCCGCGAGGAGCTGAAAGCGGCCGACGTGCCGCCGGAGAAACGCCGGGAGGCGGTCCGGCGCGTTGTCAGATCCCGGGGGGTTTGGAAGGGTTTACAAAAGGGGAGATCTTACGGACGGCAAGAGGCCGACACCGTGATCGAGGAGGTACTCGACCGATGAGAGAGACGGGTGCGATCGCCGGCGTGAGCGTCGCCCACGCCGACGCGACCGTCGACGAGATCGAGGCCGCCGGCGGCGACGGCGTCCGAGCGACCGTCTCCGACCTGCTCGCTCGCGAAGGGGTCGAGGAGGCGTTCGCGGTGCAGACGTGTAACCGCTCGGAGGCGTACGTCGTCACCGACCGCACCGTCGACGGGAACACGGCCCTGTCGACGTTCGCGCCGGACGTCCGCGGCGGCGCGGTCCGCCGCCTCGACCACGAGGAGAGCTTGGAACACCTGATGCGGGTCGCGTCCGGGCTGGAGTCGCTCGTCTTGGGCGAAGACCAGATCATCGGACAGCTGCGGGAGGCCTACGAGGAGTCGAAGTCCGCGGGCGGGATCGGTCCGGTGCTCAAAGACGCCGTGACGAAGGCGCTCCACGTCGGCGAGCGCGCGCGGACGGAGACGTCGATCAACGAGGGCGTCGTCTCGCTCGGCTCGGCCGCGGTCCGGCTGGCGGCCGGCGAGATCGACCTCACCGACGGCTCGGCCGTCGTCGTCGGCGCCGGCGAGATGGGGACGCTCGCGGCCCGGGCGCTCGACGACACGCCGGTCTCCGACATCGTCGTCGCGAACCGCACCGTCCCACACGCGGAGTTCGTCGCCGAGGAGGTCGACACGCCCGCGGAGGCGGTGTCGCTCGCCGACCTCCCCGCGGTGATCCCCGACGCCGACCTCGTCGTCACCGCGACCGGCAGCCCCGACCTCGTCGTCCACCCGTCGTACGTCGACGCCGCCGGCCGGGTCGTCTGTATCGACATCGCGCAGCCCCGCGACGTCGACCCGGCGGCCGGCGCGCGCGAGGGCGTGACCGTCTACGACATCGACGACCTCGAAGACGTCACCCAGCGGACCAGGGAGAGCCGCGCCGCGGAGGCGCGCGAGGTCGAGTCGATCATCGACGACGAGCTCGACCGCATCCTCGAGGCGTACAAGCGCAAGCGCGCCGACGACGCCATCTCGGCGATGTACGCCGGCGCGGACCGCGTGAAGGCGCGCGAGCTCGACCGCGCGATGTCGAAGCTGGAGGCGCAGGGCGACCTCACGGACGAGCAGCGCGAGACGGTCGCCGACCTCGCCGACGCCCTCGTCGGCCAGCTGCTCGCCGCCCCGACGCGCTCGCTCCGCGACGCCGCCGGCGAGGACGACTGGGAGACGATCCGCACGGCGCTCCGGCTGTTCGACCCCGACTTCACGCCCACGGCGGGCGAGGGGGTCGAGTCCGACGCCCCCGACGCCGGGGTCGGCGCTCCGGACGCGGTCCCGGACTCGGTCGCCGAGGAACTCGACGACTGAGCGCCCGGACTTCCCGCCTCGACGTTCCCAGCCACGCCCGCCCCGACTTTTCGACCGCGCTCGCTCCGCGCCCTTTATTCGCCGACGCACACACCGGCCCGTATGAAGCTCTCCGAGTACGTCGACCGACTCGACGAGGAGCTCGACACGGCCGCGTACGCCGACGTCGACGCGAGCGCGAACGGGTTACAGGTGGGTCCGGACGACGCCGAAATCGAGCGCGTCGCGTTCGCGGTCGACGCCGCGGCGGCGACCATCGAGGCCGCCGCGGACGCGGACGTTCTCGTCGTCCACCACGGCCTCTCGTGGGGCGGCATCGAGCGCGTGACGGGGCGCGTCCACGACCGGATCGCGGCGCTCGTCGAGAACGACCTCGCGCTGTACGTCTCCCATCTCCCGCTCGACGGGCATCAGGAACTGGGCAACGCCGCCGGCGTCGCCGAGGAAGTCGGGCTCTCCGACCGCGACCCCTTCGGGGAGATGGGCCCGGTCACGATCGGGACGATCGGCGAGGCGGCCGAGCCGCGGTCGGCGGCCGCGATCCGGGAGACGCTCGACGGGTTCGAGGGGCAGCCGGCCGGCGAGGCGTCGCCCACGCGCGTCCTCGACTTCGGGCCCGACGAAATCGAGCGCGTCGCGGTCGTCACCGGCTCCGGGGTCGACTGGCTCGACGAGGCGGTCGCGGCCGGCGCGGACGCGCTGATCACCGGCGAGGGGAAACAGCAGGTATACCACGACGCCCGCGAGGCCGGAGTGACCGTGTTCCTCGCCGGCCACTACGCGACGGAGACGTTCGGCGTCCGCGCGCTGGAGTCGCTGACCGCCGACTGGGGCGTCGAGACGACGTACCTCTCGCACCCGACCGGGCTGTAAGTCGCTCGCGAGCGGGCCCGCTCGCCGCCGAACGCAACCCTTACCGCTCGCGTCCGCGCAGTCGGGGTATGCGCGATCACTTCGAGATCCGGGACCACGACGCCGCCGGGCGGATCGGGCGGCTGACGGTCCCGCGCGCCGACGTCACGGTCGAGACGCCGGCGCTCCTGCCCGTGGTCAACCCCAACGTGCTCACGATCGAGCCCGAGCGACTCCGCGAGGAGTTCGGCGCGGAGATGCTGATCACGAACTCCTACATCATCCGCAGCACCGACCGCATCCGCGAGCGCGTGGTCGACCAGGGGCTCCACGAGTTCCTCGGTTTCGACGGCGCGATCATGACCGACTCCGGCTCCTTCCAGTTGGCCGAGTACGGCGACATCGACGTGACGACCGAGGAGATCATCGAGTTCCAGCGCCGGATCGGCAGCGACGTGGCGACCCCCGTCGACGTGCCGACGCCCCCGGACGCCGACCGCGAGCGGGCGGAGCGCGACCTAGAGACGACGAAGCGGGCGCTCGCCGACGCCGAGGCCGCCGAGACCGGCGAGATGCTGGTCAACGGGCCGGTCCAGGGGTCGACGTACGCCGACCTCCGCGAGGAGGCGGGGCGACACGCGGCGGGGACCGACCTCGACGTGTTCCCGGTCGGCGCGATGGTGCCGCTGCTCAACTCCTACCGCTACGCCGAGGTGGTCGAGGCGGTGCGCGCGGCGAAGCGCGGGCTCGGTCCGGGCGTGCCGGTCCACCTGTTCGGGGCCGGCCACCCGATGATGCTGGCGCTCGCGGTGGCGGCCGGCTGCGACCTGTTCGACTCGGCCGCGTACGCGCTGATGGCCCGCGACGGCCGCTACCTGACCGTCTCGGGGACGGAACACCTCGAAGACCTCGACTACTTCCCCTGCTCGTGTCCGGTCTGCGCCGATCACACGCCGGCCGACCTCCGCGGGTTCGGCGACGGCGAGACGGAACGGCTGCTCGCCGAGCACAACCTCCACGTCACCTTCGAGGAGCTGCGCCGCGTGAAGGAGGCGATCCGCTCGGGGACGCTGCTCGAACTGGTCGACCGCCGCGCGCGGGGCCACCCGGCGATGCTCGACGGCTACCGGGCGCTGCTCGACCACGCGGACGAGCTGGAGCGGACCGACCCCGGGTCGAAGGACGCGTTCTTCTACACCTCACAGGAGGCGGCGCGCCGTCCGGAGGTGGAGCGACATCACGACCGGGTCGCCCGGTTGGCCGCGCCCGAGGACCTCCTGCTCACCGAGTCGAAGGCCCCGTCGGACCACGTGTACGACGCGGTGTGGCGCGTGAAGCCCCCGTTCGGGCCGTACCCGCCCGCGCTCTCGGAGACGTATCCGCTCACCGCCGAGGTGCCGGCGCGAACCGACGACGCGGCGGAGGTCGCGGCCGCGGCGGGCGTGGCCGCGCTCGCGGCGTCGAACCCGGAGACGGCGATCACGCTCGGTCACGACGCGTGGTGCGACGCCGCGCTGGCGCGGCTGCCGGACCGCGTCGAGACGGAGAACCTCCGCACGCTCGGGTGAGGGGCGGCCGCTCGACTGACCACAGCTACCGCTCGGCGGGGGAGACGCTACGCGAAAAGCGAACCGCAGCCGTGACCGTCCGCCCGTCGCTTCGGGGCGTCGGCGCGTTCAGTCGCGTCGGTGGCCGAGCGGCTTCTTCTGGTCGACTTCGACCTCGACGTGGATGGAGTCGGGAAAGTCGCGGCCAACGACGGCGCGCGCGATGTCGTCGGCGCCGTGGATCTCCATCGAGCGCCGGTACACGTCGTAGCGCCACGGCGAGAACTCGTCGCCGGCGGAGAGGTTCTTGTACAGGGGCACGGTGACGCGCTCGGAGGGGCTCGCGTGCGGGCCCTTACACTCCGCGCCCTTGCGTTCGATCGTCTCCTTGAGCTCCTGGACGGTCTCGACGAGCACGTCGCGGTCGCCGGACGCGAAGTCGAGTTTCGTGACGAAGGTCATGGCTGGGGGTCGTGCGTGAATGGCCCCCGGAGCGGTAAAAACGCATCTACCCGCGCTCGGCGCGTGCGACCGCGTCGCGAATCCCGCCGCGAAACCGGTCGACGCGGGGGAGTCGGCGAGACCTGTCCGGGAGTCCGACACGCTCTTTAGGGGTGATCGCTTACCTGCGGCCAATGACGGTCGAAGCGACCAGTGCCGGAGCCATCCTCTTCCGCGATACCCGCGGCGAACGGGAGTACTTACTCCTGAAGAGCCGACCGGGGGACTGGGAGTTCCCCAAAGGCGGGGTCGAGGGGGACGAGGAGCTCCAGCAGACGGCGATACGGGAAGTCGGCGAGGAGGCCGGAATCGAGGATTTCCGACTGATCGACGGGTTCCGCAAGGAGTACGACTACGTGTTCGAAGCGAACGGGAAGACCATCCACAAGACGGTTCACCTGTTCATCGCTCGCTCGTTCGAGGCGAGCGCCGAACTCTCGAAGGAACACCGCGACCTCCAGTGGCGCGATTACGACCAGGCGATCAACACGATCACTCAGGACGGGCCGCGCGACATCCTCGAAGAGGCCCACGGCTTCCTCGACGAGCGCAAGGACGAGGAGGAAGACAAGTACGTTTGAGCGGCGCGCGGGCGACCCGCCGACGCCGGACGCTCCCCCCCGAACGGTCCGCTTTTGTCCGGGGCCAACGACAGTTCGACCAGTGACGCCCGACGCCGAGTTCGGCTACGAGCTGTTGGTCTGCCGGTACGCCGAGCTGGCCTGGCACCCGAGCGAGGGGCCCCGTCCCGCGCTCGTCGCCCGCCAGCTCGGCACGCAGGCGCGCCGCTGGGACACGGTCGTGATCGAGGTCGAGCCGACGGCGTTCGAACGGCGGCGCGCGTTCGGCGAGCGGACGATCGACTCCGACCTCCTCCACGTCGTCCGGGGCGCGCCCGCCGAGTGGGCGTGGTACCGCGACGCGCTGCCGGACCCCGGCTACCCGTGGCGCTACGTCCGGCAGGCCGTCCACCGGGCCGCGGGCCGCGACCTGATCGAGAAGCGCCGCGACGGCAACCGAATCGAGATCCGCCGGGTGCGGCCGTACCCGGACTGGGTCGAGCGGATCGTCGCGGTCGAGAACAAGCCGGACCTCGACCGCTCCGCGGCCGACCGCCTCGCCGAACAGCTCGACCACGACATCGAGACCGGGCTCGCCGACGAGGCGTGGCTCGCGACCGAGACGACCGGCGAACCCGTCGAGCCCGCCCTCCTCCGCGAGCTGCCCGTCGAGGCGGGGATCCTCGCGACCGACTTCTCCGCGGGCGTCGACGCCGACGCGGTCGACGTGGCCTGGCACCCGAGCGACCTCGCGCCCGGCTCGGGCGTGCGCCGCGACGCCGAGACGGAGACGCTCCGCCTGGAGATCGCCGAGCGCGCCTACGGGAAGGGGTGGCGCTCGTTCCACGACACGATGCGCCCGGACTGCCGACACTTCGAACTCCGCCGCGAGGGGCGCGCGCTCGTCCCCTACTGCGCGGCGAAGGGGAAGGTGCCCACCGCGCGGGAGTGTTCGGGCTCTTGTCCACAGTTCTCGCCGGAGCCCCCGCAGTGGCGCACGAAGGGGTGGCCGATCGAGGGCGGCCCGGGGAAGGG
>NZ_CAKZRO010000119.1 GCF_937146585.1 uncultured Halorubrum sp.
CGCGCCGCTCCGGCTCGCCGGGCTCGGTCAGCAGCCGCCGCCGGTCGCGGCGCGCGTTCGCGTATCGGACTCCCTGGACCAGACCGAGGACGCCGAGCAGCGTGACGACGGCCGACGTGGGCGAGATGGCGGCCGCGATCCCGCGGTCGAGCGCCGCGAGGAGGCCGACGGCGACCGCCGCTACCCCCGCGATCGCGACCGGTCGCACTACCGGTCACCCCCGTCGAGCGCCGCGCCCGCCTCCTCGTCTTCGACGTGGTCGCGGCTCACGAGTCGCCCCCGTGGCGCTCCTCGATCCGGCGCAGCGCCTCGACGGCGCGGCGCTCGCGGTCGTCGGTCGCGTCCTCGCCGCCGTAGCGCACGCGCTCGAACACCTCGGTGAGCGCGGTCACCGGCTCCTCGGCGACCCCGGCGTCGACCGCCGCGGTCGCGAACTCCGCCGGCGTCGACGACGCCGGCCGGTCGACGTCGAGGACGTCGGTCATGTCCCGCCACGCGCGGTACACCTCGTTGTCCGCGTCCGACGACTCGATCCGGTCCGCGGCCTCGCCCGCCGTCCGCCCGACAGCGGCGAGGTCCGGCGGCTCCTCGGCCGGCTCGTCGGTCCGGTCGCCCTCGCCGCGGTCGGCCTCGTCGTCGCCGCCGGCGAGGAGCAGCGCGGCGACGCTCGCGATCACCGCGGCGACGACGACGACCGCGAAGAGGATCTGCGGCGCCGACGCCGCCCCCTCGCCGCCCCCGAGCCCGCCGCCGGCCGCGCCGGCCGGTAACAGTCCCGTCTCGTTGCCGCCGACGCCGAGGCCGATGGAGACGCTCCCCGTCATCGACCCCGACCGGCACGCCGACAGTATCCAGAAGAGGATCCCGATCGGCGCGCCCATGACGCCGGCGACGGTGACGCCCGCGAACAGCGATCCCGTGTCGCGATAGGCTATCCCGGCGAGCAGCGTCAGTCCGATGAGGAACGCGAGCACCGCGGGCGGTTCCCTGAGGAACGCGAGACAGACGTCCGACGTGCCGAACTGGCCCGCCTCGCCCGACGACGTGAGGACTCCGGGATCGTCGTCGCCCTCGCCGACGCTCGGCTGGCCGCCCGATCCGCCGCCGAACCCGCCGCTGCCCGTGTCGACCGCGGAGTCCAGCGTCGCGGACGCGACGCCGAGCGCGAGGAGGGCGAGGATGGCGACGGCGACCGCGACGAGGGCGTCCCGCTTCACGTCCCCGAATACGGCGGCCGCCGGGAATAGCTTTCGGCGACGGCGGTCCGTCGGGGCGCTTCGGGGCGCGCCGAGGCGCGTCAGTCCGGGCCCCCGGGGTCGGCCCCCTCGCGTCCGGGCCCCGGGACTCGGCTTACGCGTCCTCGCTCCCGTCGACGACGCCGTCGAGCGGCGTGGTCGGGAACAGGGCGTCGACGTCGGGGTCCGGGTCGACGAGGCGGTACGCGGTCCCGTCGGGCTCGACGACGCCGGCGTCGGCGAGGTGGTCGAGGTGCGAGAACGCTTCGCCGGGGCCGTGGAGCACGTGGATGTCCTCAAGCGAGCCGAACAGCGCGGCCGACACCTCCCACGCGGTCGCGGGCCCGGACTCGTCGAGGACCTCGATCACCCGGCGCGTGCGGTGGCGGTGGTGGTCGAGGATCGCCGCCGCCCGGCGGCTCGGCTCGTCGATCCGCTGGCGGTGTCCCGGGTGCGCGGCGTCGAAGTCGCGCGCGACGATCCGCGCGAGGCTCTCGGCGTACGCCGCGAGCGCGCCCTCGACGCGCACGTCCGCGCCGCCGACGTTGGGGGTGTACTTCGGGAGCAGCGCGTCGCCCGTGAACACTTCCTCGGTCGCGTCGTCCCCGGCGACGGGGTCGTGGTCCGGCACCGTCCGCGGGTCGAACGCGAAGCCGGAGAGCCCGGCGGTGTGGCCCGGCAGGTGGAGGGCTTCGAGCGCGACGCCGCCGGCCTCAATGGCGTCGCCGTCCGCGAACGCCGTCACGTCGGCCGGGTCCCCGGAGAGCCCCGTGCTGACCGCGTCGAAGAAGTCGATCAGCCGCTCTTGGTCGGCGGCGGGCATCCCCCAGCGCTCGAACGTCTCGCGCTGGAGGTCGCGGTCGGCGAACAGCGGCGTCTCCGTCCCGTCGACGAGGCCGGCGTCGGCCTCGTGGACGTACACGTCGGCACCGCCCTCGGCCTGGACCTCGCCGGCGAGCCCCGCGTGGTCAGGGTGCCAGTGGGTGAGCACGACCGCGTCGACGTCGGCGAACGAGCGCCCGTAGTCGGCGAGGCCGTCCGCCAACTCCTCGCGGACCTGGGGGAGCGAGACGCCGGTGTCGACGAGCGCCGTCGTCTCGCCGTCGAGCAGGTACACGTCGTTTGCGCCCTCGAAGACGGTGTTGCCGAGCTGGATCCGTTTCACAGGGCAACGACGGCTGCCGGGCATTTCACCGTTTCCACCGCGCCCGCCCCCGCCCCGGGCGCCGTCGCTCGGGGACCGCCGACAGTGAACGCGGAGCGTGCCCCGGAATCGCTCGCCCCGTTCCGCCCGGCCGCGGTCGCCGACCGCGATCCGTTGGGGCTTTGCTTCTGCCGCCCGTGCCGGACACATGGAGTATCAACCGGGCGTGTGTAACATCGGACCGACCCAACAGCGACGGCGGCTCCTCCTCGGCGTCGGGTCGCTCGCGCTCGCCGCCGCGTTCGTGGCGGCGGTCGTCTCGCTCGCGTGGCCGCAGTGGTCGCTCATCCTCACGGTGTTCCCGCTGTACGGCGCCGCGATGGGCGGGTTACAGTACCGCGAGCGCTTCTGTATCGGGTTCGCCGGCATGGGCGTCTTCGACGTCGGCGGCGGGACGAGCGAGATCCAGAACGAGGCGGCGCTCGCCGCCGACCGCAAGAAGGCGGTCAAGCTCAACGCGAAGGCGATGGCCATCGGCGCGGCCGGGACGGTCGCCGTCTACGCCGGCGTGGCTTTCCTCTTGTAAGCACCAGTCGGAGTGCCTGTCGACTACTGATAGATAGCCGACCACGGGCCTGCGCCGAACATCGGTAAAGCCCCAGTCGCTCGTTCGTTACCGCTCGGGGGCAGATCGAAGGCGAACGCCGCCTCGCGACTGCCCACTCGAGCCCCACCCCGCACCGCGCCTCACACCTCCCCAGCCTCGCGGTTCGCGCTCTCCGAGCGCTCACCGCGTCCCTCGCGCGTGCCTCTCGCGGCCGCCGCTTCGCTCCGGCCGCTCACAGGCACGCGCCACCGCACGAGCGTCGTGTCGCATCTGCCGTCGCGGTCGCCGGTGATAACCACGAACGTGCGTATAGAAAAGCATTAGAACCGCCTCGGTGACCACGTAAGTGAATGAGTCTGTCCGATGCGGACCACGAGCTCGTGACCGCGGAGCTCGGCCGCGAGCCGACGGCGGCCGAGGCCGCGCTGTTCGAGAACCTCTGGAGCGAGCACTGCGCGTACCGCTCCTCGCGACCCCTGCTGTCGGCGTTCGACAGCGAGGGCGACCAGGTCGTGGTCGGCCCCGGCGACGACGCCGCGGTCCTCGCGCTGCCCGAGCCGGACGCGGCCGACGACCCCGCGGCCGAGCGCGACGCCGACGACTACGGCGACACCTACGTCACCTTCGGCGTCGAGAGCCACAACCACCCCTCCTTCGTCGACCCGTTCGACGGCGCGGCGACGGGCGTCGGCGGCATCGTCCGCGACACGATGAGCATGGGCGCGTACCCGATCGGGCTCCTCGACTCGCTGTACTTCGGCGGCTTCGACCGCGAGCGCTCCCGGTACCTCTTCGAGGGCGTCGTCGAGGGCATCTCCCACTACGGCAACTGTATCGGCGTCCCCACGGTCGGCGGCAGCGTCGCCTTCCACGGCGGCTACGAGGGGAACCCCCTCGTCAACGTCGCCTGCGTCGGCCTCACGAACGAGGACCGCCTCGTCACGGCGACCGCGCAGGAGCCGGGCAACAAGCTGGTGCTCGTCGGGAACGGCACCGGTCGCGACGGGCTCGGCGGCGCCTCCTTCGCGAGCGAGGACCTCGCCGAGGACGCCGAGACGGAGGACCGGCCGGCGGTCCAGGTGGGCGACCCGTACGCCGAGAAGCGCCTGATCGAGTGTAACGAGGCGCTGGTCGACGAGGACCTCGTCCGCTCGGCCCGCGACCTCGGCGCGGCCGGCCTCGGCGGCGCCTCCTCCGAGCTCGTCGCGAAGGGCGGGCTCGGCGCGCGGATCGACCTCGACGCCGTCCACCAGCGCGAGCCGAACATGAACGCCACGGAGATCCTGCTCGCCGAGAGCCAGGAGCGGATGTGCTACGAGGTCGCGCCCGACGACGTCGACCGCGTCGCCGCCCTCGCCGAGCGGTTCGACCTCGGCTGCTCGGTCATCGGCGAGGTGACCGACGGGAACTACGTCTGCGAGTTCGCGGGCGACGCGGACGGCGACGCCGAGGTCGTCGTCGACGCCGAGGCCGAGTTCCTCGCCGACGGCGCGCCGATGAACGACCTCCCGAGCGAGTCCCCGAGCGAGCCCGCCCGCGACCTCCCCGCGGACGAGCCGCCGCTCGACGAGGCGGTCGCGGCCGTCCTCGCGGCCCCCTCCACCGCGAGCAAGCGCTGGGTGTACCGCCAGTACGACCACGAGGTCGGGACGCGCACGGCCCTGAAGCCCGGCGACGACGCCGCGCTGCTCGCGATCCGGGAGACGGAGGCGGCTGGCGGAGCGGACGGAGCGAGCGACGGGGCCGCCGACGGCGTCGGCCTCGCGCTCTCCTCGGGCGCGAACCCGAAGTGGACCGCGGCCGCCCCGTACGAGGGCGCGCGGGCGGTGGCGCTGGAGAACGCGACGAACCTCGCGGCGACCGGCGCGGTCCCGCTCGCCGCGGTCGACTGCCTCAACGGCGGCAACCCGGAGAAGCCGGACGTGTACGGCGCGTTCGAGGGGATCGTCGACGGGCTCGCGGACGCCTGCGCCGCGCTCGACACGCCCGTCGTCGGCGGCAACGTCTCGCTGTACAACGACAGCGTCGAGGGGCCGATCCCCCCGACGCCGACGCTCGCGGTGCTGGGCACGACGCGCGGGTACGACGCCCCGCCCGCCGCGCTCGACGCCGACCGCGCGGCCGACTCCGAGCTCCTGCTGGTCGGGTCCGGGGGCGACGCGCTCGGCGGCTCGGAGTACCTCGCGCACGCCGGCGGCAGCGACCGGTTCCCGACCCTGCCGGACGAGTCCGGCGGCGCGGACGACCTCGGCGGCCTCGTCGCGTCGCTCGCGGCGGCCGCGCGACACGAGTCGACGCTCGCGGCCCACGACGTGAGCGAGGGTGGGCTCGCGGTCGCGCTCGCCGAGATCGTGACCGACGACGCCGGCGTCGACGCGACGCTCCCCGACCGCGTCGCGGCCTTCGACGAGAC
>NZ_CAKZRO010000120.1 GCF_937146585.1 uncultured Halorubrum sp.
GTGTCGAACTACAAGTCGTTCCCGAACGAGATCGCGTGGCGCGACGACGACGCGGCCTTCGAGGCGTGGACCCGGGGCGAGACCGGCTACCCGCTCGTCGACGCCGGGATGCGACAGCTGAACGAGGAGGGGTACATCCACAACCGCCCGCGGCAGGTGGTCGCGAGCTTCCTCACGAAGCACCTCCTGATCGACTGGCGGCGCGGCGCGCGCTACTTCACGAAGCAGCTGATCGACCACGACTACGCCTCGAACCACGGCGCGTGGCAGTGGACCGCCTCCACCGGCACCGACTCCGTGGACGTGCGCATCTTCGACCCGGTGAGTCAGATGTCGAAGTACGACGACGGCGCCCGCTTCGTGAAGGCGTACGTCCCGGAGCTCTCGGACGTGCCGGCCGGGAAGGTCGTCGACTGGCCCACCCTCTCGCGGGCGGAGCGCGAGGAGCTCGCGCCCGACTACGCGCACCCGATCGTCGACCGGAACGAGGGGTACGAGCGGGCCCAGCGCGTCTTCGAGGAGGCGCTCGGGAAACGCTGACGCCGCGGAGCGACCGCGGGCGGCGGCTCGACCCGAAACGGTGGGGTGAAACCGCGTTCCGTAACCGAGTCCTTTTCGGGGGCCACCGAGAACGGCTCCGGTATGTCCCCAGTCGCGATCGACGACGTCGAGGCCGCCGCCGAGCGGCTCGCCGGCACCGACATCGTCCAGCGGACGCCCGTCGAGCGGAGTCGGTCGCTGAGCGACCGGTGCGGCGCGGACGTGCGCCTGAAGATGGAACACCTCCAGCGCACCGGCTCGTTCAAGACGCGGGGCGCGTACAACGCGATCTCGCGGGCGGACGACGGCGGCGGCGCGGGACCCGACGAGCCGGCGGTCGAGCGCGTCGTGGCCGCGAGCGCGGGGAACCACGCGCAGGGGGTGGCGCTGGCGGCGGCGGACGCCGGGATCGACGCGACGATCGTGATGCCGGAGTCCGCGCCGGCGGCGAAGATCGAGGCGACCCGCGGCTACGGGGCCGAGGTCGTGCTCCGAGGGAGCGCGTTTCCCGAGGCGATGGCGCACGCCCAGACGCTGGTCGACGACCCGGGCACGCGGTTCGTCCACGCGTTCGACGACCCGGACGTGGTCGCCGGACAGGGGACGCTCGGGCTGGAGGTGCTCGATCAGGTCCCGGCCGTCGACACCGTCCTCGTCCCGGTCGGCGGCGGGGGGCTCGCCGGTGGCGTCGCGACCGCAGTCAAGGCGAGAGCGCCGGAGACGCGGGTCGTCGGCGTTCAGACCGAGGGGGCGTCGACGCTCTCGGAGAGCCTCGCGGCGGGCGAGCTCGTGACGCGCGACGAGCCCGACACCATCGCGGACGGGATCGCGACCGGCGGCCTGAGCGACCTCACGTTCGGGCTCCTCGACGAGCACCTCGACGACGTGGTGGTCGTGAGCGACGACGACGTGGCGAGCGCGATCCTGCTCCTCTTGGAGCGCGCGAAGCAGATGGTCGAGGGCGCGGGCGCGACCGCCGCGGCGGCCCTTTTAAACGACGACGCGGTCGACGGGCTGGACTTGGCTGGCGAAACCGTCGTTCCCCTCCTCTGTGGCGGCAACATCGACGTGACGACGCTGAAGGAGGTGGTGACCCACGCCCTCGTCGACCGCCACCAGCTGATCGAGCTCTCCGTCCGGATCGACGACACGCCCGGGACGATGGGGGAGATCAGCACGCTGATCGGCGCGGAGCGCGCGAACATCCGGACCGTGCGCCACGAGCGCAGCCGGCCGGACCTCCCGGTCGGCGACGCCGACCTCGTGTTCGAGGTGGAGACGAACGGGCCGGCGCACGTGGACCGCGTCCTGACGGCGGTGCGCGAGGCGGGGTACGAGGTGGCGTGGACGACGCAGGAACGGTGAGGCGAGAGGTCACATCTGCTCCTGAAAGTAACTGCGGTGGCGCGTGCCGACGAGCGGCCGGAGGCCGCGAGTCGCACGCGCGAGGGACGCCGCGAACGCCCGCAGGGCGTGAGCGGCGAGGCTGGGGAGGTGTGAGGCTGCGGTGCGGGTGGGATTTCGAAGGGGCAGTCGCGAGGCGGGCGCAGGCGTTCACGAGAGTGAAGCTCTCGTGAGCCAATCAGAACGCTCCGCGTTCTGATGGCGACGTAAGCACCGCAGGAACGAGCGCAGCGAGTGACGAGGAGCGCAACGAGCGTGCGCCCGCCTCGCGACTGGGGGTTTGGCGGTGTCCGTCGCCGATCTGCCAACGGCGTTCATAGCCGATCCGACGACGGCGTCCGCGACCGACCCGCCATCCGCGGCGAGTCGTAATCGAATCAGAGCCGATCCGACTTGATCCGACGATTTGAAGCGCTCACCTCGGCAACCGTCTCGTAATGAGTCTCGTCGTTACCGACACCCTGGAAGACGAGCGCGTCGAGTTCACGGCCGACGGCGACGTCACGCTGTACGTCTGCGGCCTGACGGTGTCGGACGACCCGCACCTCGGGCACGCCCGCCTGTGGTTCCACGCGGACGTGCTCCACCGCTGGCTCGACCACCTCGGCTACGACGTGCGCCACGTCGAGAACGTCACCGACGTCAACGAGAAGATCACGGCCCGCGTCGGCGAGCGCGACGACTGGGCCGCCGAGCGCGACGTGGCCGAGGCGTTCACCGCCACCACCTTCGACGCGATGCGCGGACTGAACCTCAGGCGGGCCGAGGTGTACCCCCGCGTCACCGAGCACGTCCCGGAGATCCGCGACCTCGTCGAGACGCTGATCGAGAAGGGGTACGCCTACGAGTCGAACGGCTCCGTCTACTTCGACGTGACCAGCTTCGACGAGTACGGGAAGCTCTCGAACCAAGAGGTCGACGCGCTCGAGGCGCAGGGCGAGCCGGACGAGCGCTCGGAGAAGCGGAATCCGGCGGACTTCGCGCTGTGGAAGGCCGACGGCGTGAGCGAGACCGCCGCGCGCGAACACGCGAAGCACGACCACGGCGCGGAGACGCCCGCGGGCGAGACGTGGGAATCGCCGTGGGGCGAGGGGCGACCCGGGTGGCACGTCGAGTGCTCGGCGATGTCGACGACGCACCTCGGCGACACCCTCGACATTCACATGGGCGGGCGCGACCTCGTCTTCCCGCACCACGAGAACGAGATCGCGCAGTCGGAGGCGGCCACCGGCGAG
>NZ_CAKZRO010000121.1 GCF_937146585.1 uncultured Halorubrum sp.
GACGGCGCAGGCTGTACGGAGATCTGGGAGCGGCTCTCGGAGCGGAGAGAGGAGTGAGCGACGGTCCGCGGCCCGGTCAGGACAGCTGCGCCGCGATGTCGGCCTCGGTGATGATCCCGACCGTCTCGCCGCCGTCGGTGACCATCACGGCCTTGTAGTGGTCGAGGAGGTTGCGGACCTCGTCGACGGTCGCCGACGGCGCGACCGTCGGGAACGACTCGCTCATCACCTCGCTGACCGGGTGATCGCCGACGTTCTCGCCGGCGTGGACGACGTCGCCCTGGCTGATCGAGCCGACGGGCACGCCGTTCTGGAGGACGGGGAGCTGCGAGTACGCCTCCGCCTCCATCAGCTCCACGGCCCCGCTGACGGCGTCGTCGGGCGCGACGCTGATCACGGTCTCGTTCATCAGGTCGGTCGCGCGCACGACCTCGCCCTCCGCCTGCTGGAGGGCGTTGACGATGCGGCGCAGCGTCGAGAGCCGCGGGTCGACGTCGCCGCCCTCGATCCGCGCGATCAGCGGCTGGGAGACGTCGGCGGCGTCGGCGAGCTCGCTCTGGGTCAGGTCCAGCGCGGTCCGTCGCTCGCGGAGGTCCTGTGGCGTCGGCAGTTCCATACCGCCTAATTACCCGAGGTTATTAGAAAAGCTTTCGGCACCGTTCGGGCTCGCAGGCCGCGGACCGTGCGCGGGTCGTCCCCGCGGCTCGTCGCGTCGCGGCCGGGTTACCGCTCCGGCTCCTCGTCCTCGTCGGCGTCGGTCTCGAAGACGTCGATCACTTCGAGGGGGACGTCGCGGAGCGCGCCGCCGACCTCGCTCTTCGCGATCCGCTCGGCGTGCTCCTCGCTGTCGGCGTTGAACACGTCGATCTCCAAGAGGAGCCCCACGAGGGCCGTGTTCGCCGCGAGGAACGCGGCGTCGAACGGCTCGCCGCAGGCCGGACAGCCGGTGACGCCGGGCTCGACCTCGACGTACTGCTTGTCCGTCTCGTTGAGTCGCTTGCCGGCTTCGCTGACCGCGACGCCGATGGCGTCGTCGGTCTCCTCGACGTCACGGACCAACCAGGCGGCTTCCATCGCGACTTCGTAGTTGCTCATACGCGGTCGGAGGGGACGCAGGGTTTCTTGTCTTGTGGTTTGGCCGTGGGAGAAAACTGACCGCCTCGGGGTCGCACACGGCGTCGAGACGCGCCCTACAGTCGGTCGACGATCGCCGCGGTGACCTCGTCGGTCGTCGCCGAGCCGCCGAGGTCGCCGGTGCGCGGCCCGTCGGAGAGGACGCCCTCGACCGCGTCGCGGACCCGCTGCCCCTCGTCGACGTGACCGAGGTACTCGAGCAGCATGGCCGCCGAGAGGACGGCCGCGGTCGGGTTCGCGACCCCCTCGCCGGCGATGTCCGGCGCGGTGCCGTGGACCGGCTCGAACAGGCCGTTGTCGTGGCCGACGTTCGCCGACGGGAGCAGGCCGAGGCCGCCGACGAGCCCGGCCGCCAGGTCGGAGAGCACGTCGCCCGCGAGGTTCGGGCAGACGACGACGCCGTACTGGCCGGGGTCGAGCGGGAGCTTCGTCGCGAACGCGTCCATCAGCTCCTCGTCCGCGTCGACGCCGCGCTCGTCGGCGACCGCCGCGACCTCGTCGCGGAACCGGCCGTCGGTCTCGCGCATCACGTTCGCCTTGTGGGCGATCGTGAACCCCTCGTCCGGGTTCCCGGCGGGCCCGCGGCCCTCCTCGACGAAGTCGCAGGCGTACTCGGCCAGCTCGCGCGAGGCCGACGAGGTGACGACGCGCGTCAGCGTCGAGAGGCCCTCGCTGAGCCGGTCCTCGTGGCCCGAGTAGACGCCCTCGGTGTTCTCGCGGAGGAACACCACGTCCGTCTCCGGCCGCAGCGCGTCGACGCTCGGGAACGCCTTCGCGGGCCGGACGTTGACGAACGAGTCCACCGCCTCGCGCAGCGGGAGGATCACGTCGGCGGCCGTCTCGCCCGCCGCGCCGAACAGCGTCGCGTCCGCGTCGGCGACCAGGTCGTACGTCTCGTCGGGGAGCGCCTCGCCGGTCGCGTCCCTCGTGGCGTCGCCGGCCTCCGCGGCGACGAACTCGAAGTCGACGTCGAGCGACTCCAGCACGTCGACGGCGGCCGGCACGACCTCGCGGCCGATGCCGTCGCCCTCGATGACGACTATCTCGTCGGTCATCCGACTCAGTCGTCCCCTTCGACGTACGGCAGGTCGGCGACCGTCTCGTCGACCTTGCTCCGGTTCGAGTACATCAGCGCGGTCGTGTCCCAGATCCCCTCCACGAGGGCCTCGCGCATCGCGTCGTCGACGTCGACGTCGATGACGGTGTCCCCGTAGGTGACCGTCTCGTGCTCCACGTCGATGTCGATGTGCCCGTCGGGGTTCGCCTCGATCCACTCCTGTAGTTCCACCACGGTCTCGTGGTCTGCGGTGACCGCGGGGATGCCGAGCGACTTACAGTTGTCGCGGAAGATCTCGGCGTAGGACTCGCCGACGACGCCGTCGACGCCCC
>NZ_CAKZRO010000122.1 GCF_937146585.1 uncultured Halorubrum sp.
CTTGAACGCCGCGTCGAGGTCGAATCCACGCGATCCCGGTTGGTGGCTCATACCCCTTCGTACGCGCTCGGATTATAAATCCGTCCGACTGGATTCTCAGCCTCGGGGAACGGTGGTGACCGGACCGCCGGGGCTGCGAGCGCGGTTTACTATTATCATTGATAATCTGCTCCGAGGCGTTTTAGCCCTCGGTCGAAACCGGTGCGACATGACGCAGACGGGACCCACGACGCTCTCTCGACGGCGGCTCGCCGCCGGTCTCGGGGGGGCTGTGGCGGGCGCGCTGGCCGGGTGCCTCGGCGACGAGGCCCCCGGTTCGGCGTCGATAGACACCGGCAACGACGAACCGGCGGACGACGAGGCCGACGGGGGAGACGCGATCCGGAACGCGGCGGACGCCAGCGCGACGGTCGGGATGATCTACGCGCTCGGCGGGCTAGACGACCGGTCGTTCAACGACGCCGCGAACCGGGGCATCCAGCGCGCGCGCCTCGATCACGACGTGGCGTTCGCGAACGAGGAGCCGACCTCGATCCCGGAGTTCGAGACCGCGCAGGACGCCCTCTCGTCGTCGACCGACCCCGCCTACGACCTGATCTGCTGTATCGGCTTCCTCCAGGCGGACGCGCTCTCGACGGTCGCGGGCGAGCACCCCGACCAGCGGTACGCCATCGTCGACTCGGTCGTCGACCGCGACAACGTGGCGAGCTACGTGTTCCGCGAACACGAGGGATCGTTCCAGGCCGGCCACCTCGCCGGGCTGGTGACGGACCGGGACGTGTCCGTCGGCGCGGGGTCGACCATCCCCGACGAGCGGACCGTCGGCTACGTCGGCGGCGTCGACTCGCCGCTCGTCCGCAAGTTCGAGGCCGGCTACCGCGCCGGCGTCGACCACGCGACCGCGGACGTGTCGGTGCTGTCAACGTACCTCGGCGCGTTCGACGACCCCGAGGGCGGGTACGCCGCCGCCGCGGAGATGTTCGAACAGGGGGCCGACGTGGTGTACCACGCGGCCGGCGGGAGCGGACTCGGCGTGTTTCAGGCGGCTCAGGAGTACGGCCGGTACGCGATCGGCGTCGACTCCGACCAGTCGCGCAGCAACCCGCGGTACGCGGACGTGATCCTCGCGTCGATGGTGAAGCGGGTCGGCACCGCGGTGTACGACGCCGTCGAGGAGACGATCGACGACGACCTCGCCACCGGCTCCACGACGGCGCTCGGGCTCGCCGAGGACGGCGTCGCGCTCGTCTACGGTACGACGCTCGGGCCGGTGATCCCCGACGACGTGCGCGCCGCGATCGTCGACTCCGGCGAGCGGATCGTCGCCGGCGACCTGTCGGTCCCCACGGACCCGGAGGCGGTGAACTGATGGCACCCGACTCGTTCGAGCGCCTCGTGCGCGCGGTCGGGCGGCTCCTCCCGAACGCGGTGCGCCGCCGGTACGCCGCGAAGTTCGCGCTGGCGTTCCTCGTGGTCGCGGCCGTCGTCGTCGCCGGGGGCGCGTTCACCTACCTCCAGACCGAACAGACCGTGGAGTCTGACGCGACGACCCAGCTCGCCGAGACCGGCGGCCTCCAGGCCGACGCGATCGGGTCGTGGACCGAGCGGATGAGCACCGAGACGCGGTCGATGTCGGCGGCCGACGCGCTCCGGTCCGACCGGCGCGCGCCGGCGTACGTGCTGTTGAAAGACCAGCTGCTCTCCGAGGACATCGTCAGCATCCACCTCGTCGACGCGGCGCAGGACCGGGTCGTCGCCAGCACCGAACGCCCCTTAGAGGGGCGCGCGCCGAGCGACCTCGACGCGCCGTGGAGCGACGCGGACGTCCCCGAGGGGGTCGGCGAGGACGACCGCGTCTGGCGGTCGGACCGCTCGTACCGGTCGCCCGTGCTCAACGACCGCCCGGTGATGGCGTTCGCCAGCTCGGTGCCGCGGGCCGACGGCCGGTACCTCGTCGTGGTCACCCGCATCCAGCCGCAGCTCGAACGCATCCAGAACAGCGACACCGGGGAGGAGACGATGATCCTCAACGCCGCCGGCCAGACCGTCCTCGACATCGACGGCACGGTCGACGAAGCGGAACACGCCGACGGCGTCGAGGCGATCCGGGAGGGCAACGCCACGACCGCGACGCGGATCGGCGACGGCCAGGTCCACGCATACGCCTCCGTTCCCGACACCGACTGGGTGGCCGTCACGAGCGTCGACCAGTCGACCGCGTTCGCCGTCCGCAACGACGTGGGGAACTCCGTGCTGCTCCTCATCCTCCTCACGCTCGCGTCGCTGGGCGTCGTGGGCGCCGTCCTCGGAACCCGAACGGTGCTCCCGCTCTCGCGGCTCCGCAACCGCGCCGAGCGGATCGAGTCGGGGGACCTCGACGTCGACCTGTCGACCGGACGGATCGACGAGATCGGCCGCCTGTTCAGGAGCTTCGGGGAGATGCGGGACTCGCTCCGGGACCGGATCGCCGAGGCGGAGACCGCCGCCAACGAGGCCGAGGCGGCCCGCGAGGAGGCGGAGGCCGTCACCCGCGACATGGAGGCGCGTGCGGCCGACTACAGCGAGGTGATGGGCGCGGTCGCGGACGGCGACCTCACGCGCCGGATGGACCCGGACGCGGACCGCGAGGCGATGCGCGAGATCGCCGAGGAGTTCAACGACATGGTGGCCCAGCTGGAGCGGACCACCGCGCGGGTCGCCGCCTTCGCCGGCGAGGTCGACGGCGCGAGCGCGGAGCTCGCGGCCGGCGCCGACGAGGTCGAGACCGCGAGCGGGACCGTCAGCGAGCAGATCCAGGAGATCGCCGACGGCGCGATCAGTCAGGACGAGCGCCTCGACGAGGTGAGCGACGAGATGAGCGACCTCTCCGCGAGCATCGAGGAGGTCGCCTCGTCCGCCGCGTCCGTCGCGGAGACCGCCGAGGCCGCCGCGGAGCGCGGCGAGTCCGGCCGCGAGGCCGCCTCGGAGGCGCTCGACGAGATGGACGCGATCGAGGCGCGCTCCGCGGCCGCGGTCGAGCAGATGGAGGCGCTCGACGAGCGCATGGACGAGATCGACGAGGTGGTGGAGTTCATCACCGACGTGGCCGAGCAGACGAACATCCTCGCGCTGAACGCCTCCATCGAGGCCGCTCGCGCGGGCGAGGCCGGCGAGGGCTTCGCGGTCGTCGCCGACGAGGTCAAGGACCTCGCCGAGGAGACGCAGGAGGCCGCCGCCGAGATCGAATCGCAGGTCGAGGCGGTCCGCGAGGAGGCCGACGAGACCGTCGACGACATCCGCGAGACGAACGCGCGGATCGACGAGGGTTCGGACACCGTTCGGGAGGCGTCGTCGTCGCTCGAAGCGGTCGTCGACGCGGTCGAGGAGACGAACCACGGCGTCCAGGAGATCAGCGAGGCCGCCGAAGACCAGGCCCGGTCGACCCAGCGCGCGGTCGAGGGGGTCGAGGACGTCGCCGAGGTGAGCGGCGAGGTCGCCTCCGGGTCCGAACAGGTGTCCGCGGCCGCCGAGGAGCAGACGGCGACCGTCGCCACCATCGCGGAGAACGCCGACCGGCTCCGGGGACAGGCCGAGTCGCTCTCCGAGTCGGTCTCCGCCTTCGATGTCGACGTCGACCCCGAGGAAATCGAGGGCGCGGAGTCCGACGGCGTCGACGGGGCCGAGGGCAGCGACGCGGTCAGAGGCGACGAGCGACGCGACGCCGGGAACGGGCCCGTCGGGGACGCCGACGGATCGCCGTCCGGTGACGGGCTCGCCGCCGACGGCGACGGGCGCCCCCCGTCGTCGGACGAACGTTAGCCCTGCTTCGGGCTCGCTATTGACGAACGAGCGCGAGGGCGACCTTTCGACTGCGTACCGACGAACGAGCGTTACTCCCCGCTCTCCGGGTGCCCCTCGACGATGGCGACGCCGGACGACGCGCCGATCCGCAC
>NZ_CAKZRO010000123.1 GCF_937146585.1 uncultured Halorubrum sp.
TCACTCCCCGCCGTACGGATACCGCGCCGTCGCCCCGCACTCGGTACAGCGGACGACCACGCGCCCGGGCCGCGTCCGGACGCGACTCGTCTTGCCGGGCCGGAGGTAGACGGCGCAGTCGTCGCAGGCGCGCCTGGAGAGTTCCGCGGGGATCCCGCAGCGGTTGCGCTCGGCGATCCGGCGGGCGCGGGCGACGTACCCGCGGGCGCGGCCGTACTCGTCGTCGACGACCGCCTCGCGGGCGAGCGCGAACAGCCGCTCGATCCGCTCCGCCGGGATACCCATGGCCGTGACGGCGGGCGCGTCGGCAAAAGGGGTTGTTATCCGACGCGACCGCGACCCGCACGCTTTTTTATCGGTCCCACCCAACCGAGCGGTATGAAGGAATCCCTGATGGACGTGATCTGCTGTCCGCTCGACAAGTCGACCCTCGAACTCGACGTCGACGACGAGGCGGACGACGGAGAGGTCCTCGCCGGGACGCTCACCTGTACGGAGTGCGGCGAGACGTACCCCATCGAGGACGGGATCCCGAACCTCCTGCCGCCGGACATGCGCGAAGAGGCGGCGGCGTAAACGCCGCCGCGCTGTTCGGCCGGCGAGGATCGACCGACCGCCCGGCGGCGACGTCGCTCCGGGAAACCCCTCGCCCGTGTGAATCTTTTTTTAGGACGGGGTCGTGGTCTCCACCGTGCCGACACTCGACGTCGAACTGAACGGGGAGGCGGTCCACGACATCGACGCGCCGGACGCGTTCGTCACCGACGGGCCGTTTCCGGTCGTGCTCGAGAACACGGGGCGCTCGACGCACGTCCACCTCCACTTCGACGACGACCTCGACCGGGTGACCGCCGTCGACGAGGTCAACCACTTCGTCGCCGACGAGGGGACCCGCCACGTCCACGTCTCGACGGCCGACGTCGACGAGCGCGTCCGCGGCAAGCTGAAGATCGTCACGGGCTACGGGTCGAACACGAGCTACGTCGACGTGCGGATCGACCCCTCCCCCGACACCCCCGAGGAGCCGGTCGCAGTCGACGAGGCCCTCTCCGCGCCCCCGGAGGGCCCGCCAGACGTGCCGCCCGGGCGCCAGCTGGTGAACGCGCTCGACCGCTTCGTCCGGCGCGGCGGGACCGCGGGCGCGGTCTTCGGGTTCCTCGCCGTCGCCGCCGCGGTCACGGTCGCGCTCGCCGTCGACAGCGCCGTCGTGTGGCTCGGGGTGGGGATCGCGCTGATGATCGCGTTCGGCGCGGTGCTGCTCGCGGTGACGTGAGCCGACGCCCGCCCGCCCGGACCCCGTCGTCTCGGTCGGGATCCGCGCGCTTTTAACCGTCCCGGCGGAACGAGACGCCATGAGCTTCGAGAAGGAAGACGAGGTCGTGCTCCACGACAAACACAGCGAGTACGACGGCGAGTCGGGCACGATCACGCAGGTGATGGAGACCATGTTCGGCGACGCGACGTACACGGTCAGCTTCGAGGACGGCCAGGAGACGGGCGTCCCCGAGGACGCGCTCGACGCCGTCGAGAGCGAGGAGTAACGCCGCCCCCACCCGTCCCGCATGCCGAAAGTCCCCTTCCACTACGTCGACCTCCGCGCGTTCTCGTACGCCACGGAGGACGTCAAGCGGGTCGAGCAGTCGCTGCGAACCCTCCTCCCCGAGGACGTCGACCTCGACCGCGTGGAGAACGTGGGGCACCACGGCGACCGGATCGTCGTGCTCTCGGCGCGGGTCGAGACCGCCGACGAGATGCGACACGTGTTAGACCGGCTGTCCGAGCTGGAGGACCTCGACCGCGTCCTCGACGAGCTCGACGAGCGCGTCGACGACAACTGCGCGCTGTTCCTCCGGCTCGACAAGCAGGCGGCCTTCCGCGGCGACGTCCGCCTCGGCCCCGGGATCACCGTCCGCACGAAGGTCGAGGCGTACCCGGCGAAAAAGGAGAAGGCGGTCGCGAACGCCCGCGAGACGCTCTCGCGGCTGGCCGACGACGACGCCTGAGCGACGACTGACCGGTAGCAGCCGCGCGGTCTGGCCGCACTCGCCCGGTCGCGTGCCCCGGCCGCACCCGCGGCGTGACTTTTTCACCCGCCCCGTCGATGTCCCGTCATGAGCGATCCGTTCGTGGTCGTCGGCGCCGACGCGGCGGGGTTGAGCGCGGCCAGCAAGTTCCGTCGCGAAGCGCCGGACCGCGAGGTCGTCGTCTTCGAGAAGGGCCGCTGGATCTCGTACGCCTACTGCGGGATGCCGTACTTCATCGCCCGCTACGTCGACCGGATGTCGGACCTCCTGTCGCTGTCGCCGGACGAAGTCGACGAGCGGGGGATCGACCTCCGGCGCGGTCACGAGGTGGTCGCCGTCGACCCCGACGCGAAGCGCGTCACGGTCGAGACGGCCGAGGGCGACCGGTTCGAACGGGCGTACGGCGACCTGCTCGTCGCCACCGGCGCGCGCGCCGACCCCGGCCCCTTCGACGTGCGCGGTCTCGACGGCGCGTTCACCCTTCACGACATGGACGCCGCGGCCGCCATCGACGCGTACGTCGCGGAGCCGGACGCCTACGACCCCGACCGCGCCGACGTGAGCGCGGTCGACCGCGACCGCGTCGAGCGCAACGCGGCGATGCCGGCCCCCGAGACCGCCGCAGTCGTCGGCGGCGGGTACGTCGGCGTCGAGGTCGCCGAGGCGCTCGCGGAGCGCGGGCTCGACGTCCGCGTCTTCCACCGGTCCGGGCACCTCCTCTCGCCGTTCGGCGAGGCGGTCGGGAACCGCGTCGAGGACGCGCTCGAAGCCGAGGGCGTCACCGTTCACACCGACGCCCCGGTCGAGGCGCTCGTCGGCGACGACCGGATCGAGGCGATCGAGGTCGGCGGCGACCGCGTCCCGGTCGACATGGCGGTCGTCGGGGTCGGGATCCGACCGAACGCCGACCTGCTCGACGGCACCGGGTTCGACCGCGGGCCGGGCGACGCGATCCGCGTGGACGACCACGGCCGCACCAGCCTCCCGGACGTGTACGCCGCGGGCGACTGCGCGACCGCGCGCCACGCGGTGACCGGCGAGCCCGACTGGACGCCGCTCGGCCTCACCGCGAACCGCGCCGGGCGCGCCATCGGCGCGACGGTCGCGGGCGACCCGACACCGGTCGGCGACATCGCGGGGACCGCCGCGGTGAAGGCGTTCGACGCGGAGGCCGCCCGCGTCGGGATCCTCGACCCGGACGCCGCCGAGGCGGCCGGGTTCGACCCGGTCCGCGAGACGGTGACCGCGGGGTCGCGCTCCGGCTACTACCCCGGCGCGGCCGAGACCGACGTGACGCTCGTCGCCGACCGCGACACGGGCCGCCTCCTCGGCGGGAGCATCGTCGGCACCGACCGCGCGGCGATCCGGATCGACACGCTCGCGACCGCGATCGAGGCGGACATGACCGTGCCCGAGGTGGAGCGACTGGACCTCGCGTACGCGCCGCCGTTCAGCCCGGTGTGGGACCCGATCCTGGTCGCGGCGAAGGTGCTGAACGGGAAACTAGACGGCTGAGCGGCGACGGAGCCCTCACCGGGAGGCGTGAAATCACTCCCGTATCCGACCGACGAGGAACCCGACCACCGCCGCCGCGAAGCCGACGGCGACGGCGACCGCGGCGGCGAGCGCGAGGGGCGCGGTGACGGTCGCGAGGGGAGGGCCGCCGGGTCCGCCCGGGAGCGCGTACGGCGCCGGGCCGAGCGCTCGGAGCAGCGTGCCCGCGAAGGGGCCGTACGCGAGCAGGGCCGTCGGGAGGGCGCCGCCGCCGGTCGCGGCGAAGGCGACAGCTCCAACCGCGGCGACCGCGGCGAGTCCGCCCGCCGTCGCCGCGGGACCGACGCCCGCCGCGGCGGCGGCGTCGAAGGCGACGTACGTCAGCGCGAGCCCGACCGCGCTCCACACCGTCGCCCGCTCGAAGCCGGTCTCGCCGAGGGCGATCCGGAGCAGCGCCGCGCGCCGGGACGCGGCCGCGCTCCCCTCGGTCGCGCTCGCGTCCGTCATTCCGGTCGGGTCGCGCCCCGCCCCTCCCGGTCGGGGGTGAGGTTGCCGTGTTCGTCGATCTCGCCCGCGACGATCCGCGTCGAGGAGATCCGCTCGCCGTCCTCGGCCGCCACGTGGTCGACGACGACTAGGTCGAGCGGGTCGCGGCCGTGCTCGGCGCGGATCTCGTTTATCCGCTCGCCGCCGCCCTTCGTCTCGGGCGAGACGATCAGCGCGTCGAACTCCGGTTCGACCGCGATGCCGGTCGGCTCGGTCAGCTCGCGGACCTCGTACTCGCGGTCGTGCGCCTCCGCTAAGGGCGCCAGCTCCGCCTCCAGGTCGCGCTCGCGTCGGTCGTAGGGGCGGACGTAGCGCTCGACGTGCCGGGTCTTCGGCGCGAGCTCGTCGGAGGTGAGCCCGACGGTGACGTCACCCAGCTCGAACGCCCGTTCGAACAGCTTCCGGTGGCCGTCGTGAACGGGATCGAACGTACCCCCAAGCGCGACGTTCATGCCTCTCCGTTGCGCGGGTCGAACTTAAAACGTCCCGAACCGCGACCGTCGCCGTCGCTCAGTTCGTGGGCTCGGCCTCGTCGCCACCGCTCGCGTCGACCGCGTCCTCGTCCGCGCTCGTCGCGTCGCCCTCCGCGTCGACGTCTCCGTGGCTCTCCGCGCCCTCTCCCTCGCCCTGCCCGTCGACGGATATCTGGACTGGCTCGGTGTCGCCGTCGGGCGACTCGCCGCCGAGCCGCCGGTCGAGGTTGAAGACGGCGTTCAGCTCCGCCTGGACGTCACCGACGACGCCGCGGACCAGGTCGCTCGGCGCGATGGCCTCGTACTCGTAGGGGTTGTTGCCCGCGCCCTCGGCCTTCCGCTTGTCGCGCTCGACGGTGCCCTCGTCGTGGAGCTCGGCGAGCGCCTCGCGGACGGTGCTGGGGTACAGCCCGGTCCCGTCGGCGACCTCGTCGCTGGTGCTGTGGGGGTTGTCCCGGAGGTAGACGTAAATGCGGGCGCGGGTCTCCGTGTCGAGCAGCCACGCGAGCAGGTCGACGACGTTGTCGTCGAACCCCTTCACCGCCCGGTCGGCGCCCTCGCCGAGCCGCTCTCTCGTCTTCCGAAGCTCCTCGCGGGTCCGCTCTGTCGGCGACTCCTCGGGGTCGTCTCCCGGCTCCGACGGTGAATCGTCCGTGGTCATGGCGGAAAGTGGGGGCTACGCGGGCAAAAGGGTTTCTCGTCGCTTTCGTTCCGACGAAACGTCGGCGGGAGACGCGTCGGCCGGGCTCGCCGTCCGGCGGGCTTGTCTTCCGGCGGGCTCGTCGCCCGGTCGCGGTACTGAGCCCCGCCGCGGCGTTCAGGCGTTCAGGACGAGGTCCTCGCGCAGCGCGTCCGCGCCGGACTCCTCGCGGAGCCGTCGCTGGCGCGCCGCGCCGCTCTCCGCCTCGTACACCTCGCGGATCCCCGAGACCCCGAGCCGGTCGCACTCGGCGTCGACGACCTCGCCGAGCGGCGTCGTCCCCTCGCCGTCGCGGTCGACGAACGCGGCGTCGTGCCCGCGGCGGATCGCGCGCCACTTGTTCTCGTCCAAGAGCTCGCGGCGCAGCGAGGGGACCGACTCGCCGTCCTCGTATCGCTCGGCGTAGTCGACGACCAGCGCGCGGACGTACTCGGCGAGCGCGAGCGTCACGTCGGGGTCGCGCTGCGCGTCGGGCGCGCGCACCTCCACGGTGCCGTGGCCGGTGTGGGGGCGCACGTCGAACCACAGCTCGCCGCGGTCGGCGATGGAGTCGGTCTCGACCATCCGGCGCTCGTACCGCTGGAAGGCGTCGAAGTCCTCGAACGCCGAGGGGATGCCGGTGTTCGGGAGGTTCTCGAACACCTTCGCGCGGGCAGACGCGAGCCCGGTGTCGAACCCGTTCCAGAACGGGGAGTTCGCCGACAGCGCGAGCAGCACCGAGCAGTGCCACCGCAGTCGGTTCGCGACCCACACGGCCTTGTCCGCGTCGTCGACGCCGACGTGGACGTGGAGCCCCGCGGTCGTGTTGCGGTGTTGCGGGTACTGGATCCGGTCCAGCTGCGCCTGGTACCGCGGTTTCTGGACGTGGTCGAGCTCGCGCCACTTCGCCGCCGGGTGGAGGCCGGCGGCCGCGATCCGATACCCGTCGGCGGCGGCGTGGTCGACGAGCGCCTCGCGGACCGTCGCGAGCGCGGTGGCGGGGTCGTCGCCGCCCTCGATCAGCTCCGTCTGCGCCTCGATCGTACACTCGAACAGCTCGTGCTCGAATCCCTCCGGCACGGCCGCCGGCGGGTCGCGGCCGTACACGAGGTCGTCGGTCCCGGACGTCGGGCGGCCCTCGGCGTCGACGATGTAGAACTCCTCCTCGATGCCGAGCGTCCCCATCCGGGAGAACGCGTCCCGCGAACCGAGTTCCATTACCGCTCCGTATCGGTCGCTCGGTCTTATAAGGATTGGAACCCGAAACGGAGCGGTCCCCCCGCGAGTCGGAGGGTGCGTGATGCGCGGCGAGCGGAATCCGGCGACGGGAGACAGCTCTCTGTCTGAGACGGACCGCCGGGTTCCGCGTACTACCCGTTCGAGTCCCGTTCAGGCTAGAGTACGTGTCAACCGTCACGAGAGGTCCAACGCCGATATCAGCGAGAAACAACGATATCAGAAGAAATAGGCAGTGCTCTCAGTAGTATATTAATTATTAATTACGAATTCCGCGAGACAAAGAGGATTTACACGCGAAGTCGTAACGAATCGGCCAATACGTGACTCTGCGATCGAACCAGATCAGCGACGGATTCTGGCGGCCTCACACCGGACGGAGTGGTTCGTTCGGGTCCCGATCCGCTCGCCGGTTACCGGCGACGTCGCACCGCTCGCCTTCGACCACCCTCGCCCGGACGACACCGCACTGACACACTGCTTCCGATGAGCGCAACCCGATCCCAACGTCTACAGAAGTCGTTCCTGAAGTATCAGCACATATTCGTCTTCGCGGCGCCGGCGGTGTTCGTGACCGTAGTCCTGTTCGCCGCCCCGACCGGCGGAAGCGGCGGGATGGACTACTGGCTGGAGTACTGGTGGCTGTTCCCGTTCTTCCTGCTGGGGGCGACGACGGTCAACACGGTCGGGATCAGCGGTTCGGCGCTGTTCGTACCGTTTCTGATCTTCATCTTCCCGGTGTTGGCCGGAGAGACGCTCACGCCGGAGACGCTCGTGAAGGTGGGACTGATCAGCGAGTCCTTCGGCCTCTCGGCGTCGTCGATCGCGTTCATCCAGTACGGCCTAGTCGACCGACGACTCGCGCTGACCATCGTCGCCGGAAGCGTCCCGTTCGTCATCGCCGGGGCGCTGCTGTCCTTCTTCATTCCGGAGCCGCTGTTTCACGCGGCCCTCGGCGCGGCGCTGCTTGTCGCCGGCTACCTGATGCTCAAGGCCGACATCGGCCACGACGGGCCGGACGAGACAGACGACGCCGTGGCGACCGACGGCGGTCCGGCGGCGGAGTTCCCCGATGACGACGGGAAGCTCGGCCCCGCGGGCGTCGACGCGACCGAGGGGGGGAAAGTCACCCGGGTCGACCGCGAGGGCGACACGTACGAGTACTCCTGGTCGGGGTACCTCGAACGGTTCACCAACTACAGCGTCGGCGGGACGTTTCAGGGGCTAGCCGGCTTCGGGAGCGGTGAACTTGGGATCATCTCCCAACTGCGGACCGGTGTTCCCACCCGCGTCGCCATCGGGACTAACCACATCATCGTCGCGACGACGGCGATCCTCGCCTCGCTCGTCCACGTCTTCGGCGGGACGATCCTCGGCGCGTTCGGCGTCGGCGGGGTCCACTCGCTGAGCCTCGCATCGACGCCGTGGAACATGGTCGTGTTCACGGTCCCCGCGACGGTCACCGGCGGACAGATCGCTCCGTACGTTTCGAACGCGCTCGATACCGGAACCATCCAGAAAGGGGTCGCCGCCCTCTTCGCTACCATCTCGGCCGCGCTCTTCCTGATGGCCGGCGGAGTCGGGATCTGATACGGTCAGACACGCAACACGAACACATGTACGACCATCTGCTCTTGCCGACCGACGGAAGCGACGGGACGTCGACGGTCGCCGAACACATCGGTTCGCTCGCCCGGCGGTACGACGCGACGGTCCACGTGCTGTCGGTCGTCGACACGCGGAACCGATTCGAAGGCCCGAGCATGGGGCTGGGAACCGAGACCTGGGAAGACGCCGAGCGCGAACGCGCCGAGCAGGCGGTCGACGACGCCGCCGGCGTCCTCCCGGACGACGTCGCCGTCGAGCGCCACGTCGAGTCGGGCGTCCCTCACGCCGAAATTCTCGACTACGCGGACACGGCCGACGTCGATGTCATCGTGATGGGGACCCACGGCAGAACGGGGATCGACCACTACCTGATCGGCTCCATCGCGGAGCGGGTCGTCCGGCGGTCGCCGGTCCCGGTCCTGACGGTCCGCATCGCCGACGAGTGAGACTCCGCGCCGCGGTCACGACCACCGACGAACCGCTGATAACTCGGACACGAAAACCGAACTCGATCGCACCGGGCGCTGATTCGTCGAAGACGAGCCGGCGATGCGCGGTCGCACGTCGCTGCTCCGACACCTCCCGCGTCGCAGACCCGATTCAGCCGAGGACGTACCGGAGCGCCGGGACCCTCTCGACGAGCGCCTGCCCGCCGACCTGAATCTGCTCGATGTAGGCGTCGAGGCCGAGGACGCGGCCCGCGCCGAACGCGGCGACGGTGAGGAACACCATCGCGTACACCAGCGTCGAGTCGAACAGGGCGAGGAAGTCGCCGCTCCACCCGCCGAGGTAGAACAGCGTCATCTGCATCGCCCCGCCCAGCGCGGCCAGGCGGACGAACGCGCCGAGGATCAGCGCCGCGCCGATCAGCAGCTGCGTCGCGGGCACGAACACGTTCGCGAACTCGACGAACCACGGCGTCGACCCCATCGCGGCGTACAGGCCGCTGACCGGGCTCGCCGCGTCGGGCGCGTGGACGAGGTACCCGCTGGCGTCGAACGCCTCCCCCGTCACCTTCCCGAGGCCCGCGAACAGGATCATCCCGCCGATGGTCGCCCGGAGCAGGACGATGAACAGCGCCGACAGCGAGTGCGCCTTCCCCAACAGCGTGATTCCGCCGAACTCGCCGCCGAACTCGTTTGTGGATTTGGTGGACATTGTGTCTCTCCTCACTTGCGAATACACCGGTTGCGTATATAAATCGAAAAGCGAGTTCCCCCTCGGCGAGACGAATCCCGCCGCGACCCCTCATCCGCCGGGTCTTTAAATACTACACCCGAACGTCATCGGATCAGGCCGGTTCTCCGGGCTCACCACGCCTCGCCGCTTGCGAGGTCGACCTCGGCGTCCCCCTTCTCCGAGGGACAGACGTCCGCGAGCACGCAGTCGGCGCATTCGGGGTTGATCGCGGTACACGTCGCGCGGCCGTGGTCGATCATGAGGTGCGTGAACTGCTGCCAGTCGCTCTCGGGGACGACGTCCAGCAAGTCCTGTTCGATCGCTTCGGGGCGCTCCTCTTCCGTGATCCCGAGCCGCCGGGTGAGCCGCTGGACGTGGGTGTCGACGACGATCCCCTCGACCACGTCGTGGCCGTGCTGGAGGACGACGTTCGCGGTCTTGCGACCGACGCCCGCGAGGTCCGTCAGCTCGGACATCGTGTCCGGCACCTCGCCGTCGTGCTCGTCCGCGATGTCCGCGCACGCGGAGCGGATGTACTTCGCCTTGTTGTTGTAGTAGGTGATCGAGTCGATCGCATCGGCCATCTCCTCTTGGGGCGCGTTCGCGTACTCCTCGGGCGTCTCGTACGTCTCGAACAGGTCGGCGCACACCTTGTTCACGCGCTCGTCCGTACACTGCGCGGAGAGGATCACCGCGATGAGCAGCTCCAGCCGGTTGGAGTAGTTGAGCGAGATGGTCGAGTCGGGGTACTCCTCGTACAGCCGGTCTAAGACCTCGGCGACCTGCTCCGCACGCGGATCGAGTGGCGTTCCCATACCCGTTTCTCCGTCCGGGCGACATTGAACGATCCGACTGCGACCCCCTCGTCGGGGTCCGGCGGCGCTCGACCGCTCGGCCGCGAGCCGAATTACCCGAGAGAAGCGGTCGCTGCGCCGCACGAACTGACCGGCTGTCACGAACTCCGACCGAAGTGGACGACTGCGCCGGTGGCGGCGGCGGCGACGAAACAGCCGAACCCGTAGATGAACGCGATCGAGAAGAACGGTCCCAACCCCTGCGTCAGCACCGCCGGGTTTCCCGCGTCGATCGCGAGGCGGACGCCGCTACCGAGCCCGAAGACCGCCGCGAACACGACGGCGGTGAGCACGCCGGCCTTCGCGCTGTCGCGTATCGACCCCGCGAGATCGGCGCTCCCCGAGCCGACGGCACCGCCCGCCGCCGCTCCCCCGAGGGCCCACCCGTCCGGACCGATGAGGACTCCGCCGACCAGTCCGACGGCCGAACCGACGACGACGCCCACGGCGACAGATTTGGTAAGAAATCGCATGCCGGGACGTGCGGCCTCCGTTTCTTATATCCCAGTGACGGGTCCGACTCGGGAGTGGCAAGTAGCCTCGCTTGCGGCACACGAGTCAGCTACGGCGACGGTCTCCGAACGAGGCCTGCCATCCGTCGAGAACGTCGACGGAGCCACCGAGTAGTAAGACAGTTACCACGCGGCGCGCTGGTGAGCGTATGGACGTACTCGACGTCGCGGCGCGCGCGACCGAGACCGGACCGGTCTGCGACGCCTGCCTCGGCCGGCTCGTCGCCGACCGGAGCTTCGGGCTGTCGAACGCCGACCGCGGCTCGGCGCTCCGGGTGTCGCTCGCGCTGCGCGACGACGAGGACCACGAGCCGGTCGACACCGCGGACTGCTGGGTGTGCGAGGGGCGCTGCGCCGACTTCGACGAGTGGGCGGAGCGCGCCGCCGAGGCGGTCGAAGGAGTCGAGTTCGCCACGTACAACGTCGGCACGCGCCCGCCGCCGCTGATCGAGGAGAACGAGGCGCTGCTCCGCGCGGACGCCGGCCTCGACGAGGGCGCGGGCGAGCCGTTCAAGTCGGAGTTCAACCGCGAGGTCGGCAAGCGGTTCGGGCGGCTCACGGGCGCGGAGGTCTCCTTCGACCGCCCCGACGTCCAGTTCACGATCGACCTGGCCGAAGACGAGGTCGACGCGAAGGTGAACTCCACGTTCGTCTACGGCCGGTACAGGAAGCTGGAGCGCGACATCCCGCAGACCGAGTGGCCCTGCCGGGAGTGTAAGGGCTCCGGGCGGCAGGGGGCCGACCCCTGCGACCACTGCGGCGGCTCCGGCTACCTCTACGACGACAGCGTCGAGGAGTACACCGCGCCGGTCGTCGAGGACGTGATGGACGGGACGGAGGCGACGTTCCACGGCGCGGGCCGCGAGGACGTCGACGCGCTCATGCTCGGCACCGGCCGCCCGTTCGTGGTCGAGGTCGAGGAGCCGCGCCGCCGCCGGGTCGACACCGACCGCCTCCAGGCGGACATCAACGCCTTCGCCGACGGCGCGGTCGAGGTCGAGGGGCTCCGGCTCGCCACCTACGAGATGGTCGAACGCGTGAAGGGCCACGACGCGGCCAAGCGCTACCGTGCCGCGGTGACGTTCGACGCCGACGTCGACGCCGATGCCCTCGCGGACGCGGTCGCCGCGCTGGAGGGGGCGACCGTCGAGCAGTACACGCCGAACCGCGTCGACCACCGCCGCGCGAGCATGACCCGCGAGCGCGACGTGTACGAGGCGACCGGCGAACTCGACGACCCGCGTCACGCGACCGTCGAGATCCGCGGCGAGGGCGGCCTCTACATCAAGGAGCTGATCTCCGGCGACGAGGGGCGGACCGAGCCGAGCCTCGCGGGACTCCTCGGCGTCGGGGCCGAGGTGACCGCGCTCGACGTCCTCGCGGTGGAGGGCGAGGCGGAGCCGTTCGAGCGCGACGAGTTCTTCCGGGAGTGACGCCGCGCGGGCTCTCTGCCGGGGGCTCACCGCGCCGGACTAGCCCGGGCAAGGACGCGGAACCAACGGGATTTATCTGACAAGCGTCAGACGTTCAACCATGGATGGGAGCGACGTAGACGGTGGAAGCCCCCGAGAGGGCGGTACCCGAAACGGCGGCGCGCGCGGCGAGTCGGGCGGCGCGACTACCGCCGGTCGGGCGGGATCGCCCGCCGTCGGCGACCCCGTCGTCCGGCCCGCGGTCGACGACGCGAGCGAGGTCCCGGCCGCCGCCGACGTGTCGCTGAACGGCGCCGACCGCGCGGAGCGACCCGACCGGGTCTCGTCGGTCCTCGTCGCCGTCGGCCCCGGGCCGCACTCCGGGGCCACCGTCGACGTCGCGCGGGAGATCGCGGCGGCGACCGACGCCTGGCTCGAACTGTTCCACGTCGTCCCCTCGGACGCGGCGCTCGCCGACGCGGCGCCCGACGACGACGCCTCCGGGACCGTCGCCCCCGCCGACGCCGCCGACACCGACTACGCCGCGGCCGGGGAGCGGCTCCTCGGCGCGGCCGAGGACCGGCTCGGCGAGTTCGACCGCGCCGACCGGTGGCTCGTCGAGGACCGGACCGCCGCCGGGGCGATCGTCGAGCAGTCGGCGTACTACGACCTCGTCGTCGTGGGCGCGCCGACGACGGGGACCGTCGGCCGCTTCGTCTTCGGATCGACGACCGACACGGTGATCGGCGACGCCGAGGTCCCCGTCGTCGTCGTCGAGGCCGACGGGTCGACCGCGCTCGACGCGGCGTAGGGCGGGTCGCCCCCCCATCGCTCTCCCTTCCGCTCCCGTACCGCCCCGGTTCGACTCTGTTTGCCTCCCGTCCGACCCTGTTCCGGCCGCGTTCTCGTCGTTCGCTACCGTTCCACACCTCGGCGACAGCGTTAAAACAGTGTACACACTTGTACATCACAACGCGGAATACTACATCGGTGGACACAATGAATCTCAACGACACGGTCGAGCGCGTGACGGACGGGGAAGATCTGACCGTAGCGGAGGCGCGCGAGGCCGCGCGGCTCGTCTTCGAGGACGCGACCGAGGCCCAGATCGGGGCGCTGCTCGCCGCGCTCCGCGCGAAGGGCGAGACCGAGGCCGAGATAGCCGGCTTCGCGCAGGGGATGCGCGACGCGGCGCGGACGATCGAGCCCGACCGGGAGCCGCTCGTCGACACCTGCGGTACCGGCGGCGACGACTACGACACGATCAACGTGTCGACGACCGCCGCCGTCGTCGCCGCGGGCGCGGGCGTGCCGATCGCCAAGCACGGCAACTACTCGGTCTCCTCCTCCTCCGGGAGCGCGGACGTGCTGGAGGTCGCGGGGGCCGACGTCGAGGCCGAGCCGCCGGCCGTCGAGGACGCGATCGAGCGCGACGGGATCGGCTTCATGCTCGCGCCCGTCTTCCACCCGGCGATGAAGGCCGTCATCGGCCCGCGCAAGGAGCTCGGGATGCGGACCATCTTCAACGTCCTCGGCCCGCTCACCAACCCCGCCGGCGCGGACGCGCAGGTGCTCGGCGTGTACGACCCCGACCTCGTGCCCGTCATCGCGCGGTCGCTGGCGCACATGCCCGTCGAGCGCGCGCTCGTCGTCCACGGCGCGGGCATGGACGAGATCGGGATCCACGACGAGACGGTCGCGGCGGAGGTCGACGGCGAGGACGTGACGGAGTTCACTATCTCGCCCGCGAATCTCGGCCTCGATCGCGCGCCGATCGAGGCGGTCGCGGGCGGCACGCCCGAGGAGAACGCCGCGGACCTGCGCGGGATCGTCGACGGCTCCGTGACGGGCCCGAAGCGCGACCTCATCCTGGCGAACGCGGGCGCCGCCATCTACGTCGCCGGCGAGGCCGACACGCTCGCGGCCGGCGTCGAGCGCGCGGCCGAGGCGATCGACTCCGGCGCGGCCGCCGAGAAGTTCGCGGCGCTCTGCGGCGACGGCGCCCCCGCGGAGGGGCCGGAGGCGGCGACCGCGGAGGACGACGACTGATGGCGCGGGTGAAGATCTGCGGGATCACCCGGGAGGCCGACCTGCGCGCCGCGGTCGACGCGGGCGCGGACGCGGTCGGCGTGATCTCGGAGGTGCCGGTCGACTCCCCGCGCGAGGTCGACCCGGCCGGGGCGGCGGAGCTGCTCGCCGACGTGCCCGCGTTCGTCACCGCGACGCTCGTGACGATGCCCGACTCCGCCGAGCGCGCGGTCGAGCTGGCCCGCACGACCGCCCCCGACGCGATCCAGCTCCACGGCGAGTGGACCGTCGACGAGCTCCGCTACATCCGGGCGGAGACGGAGCGCAAGGTGCTGCTCACGGTCGGCGCCGACGACCCGGCGCGGGCCGAGGAGTTCGACGGCGCGGTCGACGCCTTCGTCGTCGACTCCACCGACGACTCCGGCGCGGGCGGGACCGGCGAGACGCACGACTGGCGCGCGACCGGCGAGCTCGCCGCCCGCCTCACGACCCCCGTCGTGCTGGCGGGCGGGCTCACGGCCGACAACGTCGCCGAGGCGGTCCGCGTCGCCGACCCCTTCGCGGTCGACGTCGCCTCGGGCGTCGAGATCGAGGGCGGCCGGAAGGACCACAACGCCGTGGCCCGCTTCGTCGCCAACGCGGGCCGGGAGATGGAGCTGCTATGACCGGCGCGGACCCTCCGCTCGACCGCTCGAAGGCAGCGTTCGCCGACCTCGCCGCCGACGCCGAGAAGCCGGTGGTCGTCCGCGCGTCGGCCTCGCTCGACGCCGATGTCACCCCGCTGGGCGCGTACGCGACCCTCGTCGGCGACAGCCCGTACGGGTTCCTCCTGGAGTCCGGCGAGAAGGTCGCCTCCAGCGACCCCGACGGGGCGTTCACGAACGGCGGGAAGGCGGACCGGCACGCCCGCTACTCGTTCGTCGGCTACGACCCGGAGGCAGTCGTCTCCGTCCACCCCGACCGCACCGAGGTGACCGAACTCGGTCCGGCCGCCGAGTTCGTCGGCGACGGGGTCGACGGCGCCGCGCGGACGCGGTCGACCGCGCCCGACCTCGGTCCCGACGCCGGCGACGCGGTCGACCGCGTCCGCGCGGCGTTCCCCGACGTGCGCCTCCGCGGGTTCCCCGACACCGACCGCCAGATCCTCTCGGGCGGGTTCGTCGGCTTCCTCGCGTACGAGGCGGTCTACGACCTCTGGCTGGAGGAGGTCGGCGTCGACCGCCCCGAGACCGAGTTCCCGGACGCCGAGTTCGCGCTCACGACCCGGACCGTCGTCTTCGACGAGCGGGAGGGGAGCGTCGAGCTCGTGTTCACGCCGGTCATCGGCACCGACGACGACCCCGCCGCCGTGTACGACGACCTCGCCGCGGAGGCCGAGCGCGTCGCGACCGAACTGCGCGAGGCCGCGCCGCCCGACCCCGACGGCGTGCGCGTCGGCGAGGAGTCCGCGGACCCGCGCGAGGAGTACGAGGAGGCCGTCCGGACCGCCAAGCGCCACGTCCTCGACGGCGACATCTACCAGGGCGTGATCTCGCGCAGCCGCGAGCTCCGCGGCGAGGTCGACTCGCTCGGGCTGTACGCGGCGCTCCGCGACGTGAACCCCTCGCCGTACATGTACGTGCTGCGCCACGACGACCGGACCGTCGTCGGCGCCAGCCCCGAGACGCTCGTCTCCGTCCAGGGCGACCGCGTCGTCTCGAACCCCATCGCGGGGACCTGCCCGCGCGGGACGAGCCCGGTCGAGGACCGCCGGCTCGCGGGCGAGATGCTCGCCGACGGGAAGGAGCGCGCCGAGCACACGATGCTCGTCGACCTCGCGCGCAACGACGTGCGCC
>NZ_CAKZRO010000124.1 GCF_937146585.1 uncultured Halorubrum sp.
CGCCGGACGGTCACCGGCGTCACGCCGGCCACGTCCGCGGCCTCCCGCTGGGTACACTCCGCGTCGAGCTCGCGGGCCGCGGTGTAGAGGCAGGCGGCCGCGACCCCGACCGGGTTGCGGCCGTTGGCGATCCCCTCCTCGACGGCGCGCTCGGCCAGCTCGCCGGCCCGGCGCTCGACGGCGGTGTCGCAGCCGAGGTCGCTGGCGAACCGCGGGAGGTACTCCGCGGGACCGCTCGGCGCGATGGGGAGACCGAGCTCGCGGTTCATCGCGTCGAAGGCGGCCCGGTGCTCGTCCTCGGTCGCCTTCGCCTCGGCGCACACCTCGCCGACCGTGCGCGCCACGTCGGCGGTGCGGCAGGCGACGTAGACGCAGGCGGCCGCGAACCCCTCCAGCGAGCGCCCGCGGAGCAGGCTCTCCTCCTGCGCGGAGTCGAACAGCGCGCAGGCGGCGTCGCGGACGCTGTCGGGGAGCTCCAAGACGCCCGTGAGCCGCCGGATCTCGGTGTACGCGTACACCTTGTTGCGGTCGCGCTTCGTCGAGATCTGCGCGCGGTTGTGCTGGGTCCGCATCCGCGCGAGCCGGCGCCGCTTGCGCCCCTTCACCTTCGTCGACCGCCCGATCTCCGTCGAGAGGCCGCGGTCGTGGCGCGACCGCGTCAGCGGCGCGCCGGTGCGCTTCGGGTCCGCGTCGTCGTCGTCGAACGAGCGCCACTCGGGGCCGTGGTCGATCCGGTCGGCCTCGACGACCAGCCCGCAGTCGGCGCAGACGCGCTCCGCGCCGTCGACGCGCGTGCGGCCGCCGCACTCCGGACACGTCTCGCGGTCGCCGGCCTCCTCGGTCGTCGCCGTCTCGCTCGCCGGTCCTTCGTCGGCGGCCGCGGGGCGATCGGTCGTCGCGGCGCGCCCCGCGGACCCGGCGCGGTCGGCGGTCGCGGCGTCGTCGGTTTCGGTCCGGGGCGAACGAACGCGGGTCGAGCGTGCGTCACTCATCACACGTCGAACTCCGGCCCGATCCCTTACTTAAACCCGGGCGAATCGGCGGTCGATCGGCCGGATCGCCGCGGTCGAACCGACCGATAATCGGTCGGTGATCGAGGGTCCGATCGCGCCGCAGTACGGTGGTTTTAACCCGCAGTGCGAGACAGCGATCCGCATGACGCTGTCGGAGATCGCGGCGGGGGTCGAGGTGACCGCCCGCCAGCGCGACCGCGGTGTCGCCCTCGCCGACGACACGGAGACGCCGCTCGTCGACCGCCTGTCGGACCACGCCGAGTCGCTCCCGTGTACGCCCGAAGCGACCGCCACGCTCGTCGACGCCTACACCGCCGGGCGGAGCGTCGGCGACGCGGCGAGCGAGGCCGGCGTCTCCCCGATGACGGCCGCGAAGGCGCTCCACCGGTGCGGCGTCGCCGGCGTCTGCCCGCTCTCGCCCACCGCCCGCGACGTCGTCCGCGACTGGCTCGCCGGCCGGACCGCCCGCAGCGAGGCGGTCGCGCTCACCGGCGGCGACGAGGCGGACTTCGCGCTGGCGACGTACGTCGAGACCCACGACCCGGTCGAGCCCGTCGCGGAGGCGGTCGACGCGCAGGTCGCCGGCTCCGCGCCGCTGGGCGACGGCCTCGGCGCCGACGACCCCCTCGGCGACGCGCTCGGCTCCACCGACGGGCTCCGCTGAGCGCCCTTACCTTCCTTCCGGCCCGATTCAGGGCGCGAACCGCTCGACGAGCCCCGGTTCCGGAAACTCCACGTCGAGCGTCGCGTCGAACGCCGTCTCGTATGCGGTCGCGATCGCCCGCGCGTACGCGTCGTCTTCATCGGCCGCGGTCGGCGCGGCCGCCACCTCGGGATCGGTCGCCGGCACGCGGACGACGCCGTCGCCCTCCTCGCCGTCACCGCTCCCCGGTCGCTCGACCGCGAGCGTCGCGTCGAGGCTCCCGCCGACGTCGGCGATCCGCCCGCGGAGCCGCTGGGCCGCGTCGCGTCCGTGGACCGTCGCCGGCCTGACCGCGACCGCGCGGTCGGCGGTCGTCGCGGCCGCGACCGCCTCGTTCGACCCGACCGGCGCGGCGTCGACGACCACCGCGTCGTACGTCGTCGCCGCCTCGTCGATCCGGCGCTCAAGCTTCCGGGCGGCCTCCGCCGTCTTCGCCCGGGCGACGCGCTCGAACGGCGCTCGGGCCGGCACCGCGTCGACGCGGCCGGGGAGGTCCGGCGCGTCGTCCTCCCCGCCCGCGGCTCGGCCGACGTTCCCGCCGCCCCCGACGACCGGGTACGCCGCCGCCGACAGCGCCGCGTCCGGGTCGTCGGTGAGCAGCGCGGTGAGGTCGGGGTCGATGCGTCCGGTCACGTACTCGGAGAGCCCCTGCGTCGTGAACGCGGCGTCGACGACCGCCACGTCGTCGCCGTCGCGCGCGCCCATCGCCGCCAGCTCGACGGCGGTCCGCGTCGTCCCCGCGCCGCCGGTCGCCCCGACCAGCGCGAGCGTCGTCGCCTGCATGTCCCGGCCTCGCCGGAGCCCGGTCTTAAAAATCGCGAAACCGAGCCACCGCGCGGCCGTCGACAGCGCCCTACCCGTCTATCGCCGACGCGACCTCGTCGGCGACGATGTCGAGCTCGTCCTCAGAGAAGACCGGTCGCTCGCCCGCCACCGCGTGGATCGGCGCGCCCCCGTCGCCCTCGAACCGCGGGACGACGTGAACGTGGACGTGCGAGATCTCCTGACCCGCCGCCTCGCCGTCGTTGACGCCGACGTTGGCCCCGGCGGCGTCGACCGCGGCCTCGATCTGCGGCGTGAGCGACGCGACCGCGTCGAACAGGTCGCCCGCGAGGTCGGCGTCGAGGTCGCCGACGCGTTGCGCGTGCGGCTTCGGAATCACGACGGTGTGCCCGCGGGCGAGGGGGTTCGCGTCCAGAAACGCCAGCACGGAATCGGTCTCGTAGACGGTGCGCGCCGGGATGTCGCCGGCGACGATCGAACAGAAGACGCAGTCGTCGGACATGCCCGAGCGATCGCTCGGCCGTCTCATCAAGCTTTCCCGGGGCGGCGGTCCCTCGAGGCTCGCGCTCGCCGACCGCGGCGACGATCTCCCGGCCCGTCGCGCTGGCAGCACCCAGCGCCGCCAACGGACCTATATCCGCCGCGCCGAAACGGCCGGTATGGACGACCGGCTCGAACGCGTCATCCGCCAACAGCTCCGCAAGGCGGGCAAACAGTTCGAGGAGGCCAGGCGCGCCTACGCCGAGGGACGCGACGACCCCGAGGGCGACGCGGCGGCCGCGGCGCGGTTCGACCTCCCGACCGACGAGTCCGGCGCGGCGCGCATCGTCTGTCGCCGCCACGCGGAGCGCCGGACCGTGCCGGTCGACGACGAGGGGCGACCGGCCTGTTTCGCGTCCGGCCACCCCGACTGCGAGGGGTGCGCCGAGGACGTCCGCGACGGCGTCGTCGAGACGTGGTGAGCGCCGCGACGCCGCTCGGCCGCTTTCGGTCGGCGGTCTCCCCCGAACAGGTTTATCCCCCGAGCCACAGGTGCGGCGCATGAACCGGACGGCGGCCGTCGCCGCACTCCTCGCCGTCGTCGTCGCCGGGCTCGCACTCTCCGGGTTCTCCGCCGGACCGGCCGCGGAGCCCGCGGCCGGCGACGTCGCGGGCGACAGCCTGATCGCGGTCGACGGCGACTACCGGCTCTGGCCGCACACGAGCCGGAGCCGGAGCGTCGAGGGGCGGACGTTGGCGATCAACCTCGTGGTCCACGCCGACGCGGACGCGACGCGGGCCGCCATCGAGGGCGACGCGGCCGGCGACTGGGAGGAGACGCCCCCCGACGAGGCGGCGGCGACGGTCGACGACGGCGACCAGGTCCGCGAGTTCGTCGCCCGCGACTGGCGGGACGCGCGCAGCTCCCTCCGCTACTCGTACGTCGAGGGCCCGACCGGGGGCAGGTGGCTCGACGAGACGTTCGAGCTCCACGACGGCCGGTACCTCGGCGTCCGCGACCACCTCCGCGCGTACGAGGCCCCCGACGGCGAGTACACCGCGATCCAGGCCCACGAGGAGTACTACGACTGGTTCCGGCTCCGCCACACGGTCCCCGACATCGACGCGCCCGCGACCCGGCTGGAGGCCGAGTTCATCGAGTCGGGCCGCGCGACGGAGGTGCGACGCGAGTACCGCGGCATCGACGGCGGCCGCAGCGACGGCTGGCTCTCCGTGGTCGAGCTGGCGGCGGCCGCGGCGCTCGCCGGGACGCTGCTCGGCCGGCGCACCCGCGAGGCGGCCCTCGACCTCGCCCGGCGGCTCCGGACCGACGCGAGACGACACGCCGCGGCCGCGACGCTGGGGGTCGCGCTCGGCGCCGTCCTCCTCGGCGTCCGCGTCGCCGGCGTGACGCTGGAGGCGGCCCTGCCGGGGGTGTCGCCGAAGGAGATCGCGAGCCCGCTGTACCTCGTCCTCGCGGCCGGCCTTCCCGCGCTGGTCGTCTGGCGCGCGCCGCGGGCGGACCCGGCGGCCGCGGCGGTCGCCGTCGTCGTCGGGCTCGGCGCCGGGTTCCTCGCCGACTTCGCCGCGCTCGGGGTGGCCGTCCCGCCGGACCTCATCCTCCACCGGGCGGCGCTCCTCGCCGCGCTCGGCGTCGTCGCCATCGGGCGCGCGGTCGCGGACCGACCGGTCACCGCCGTCGGCCTCGCGGCGTGGGCCGTCGGGCTGGCGCTCCCGCTGGCGAACGTCTTCTGAGCCCGCTCCCGGCCGCTCGGCGCGACGACGGCACAGAAGAGATATACCGAGCGACGGAAAACAGGGAAAAACGAATGACACGACCGATCAGTCGACGAGCGGCGCTCGCGGGTCTCGGCCTCGCGGCCGCCAGCGCCGGCTGTCTCGGTCGCACGGAGAACATCGCCGGACGGGACCCCCCCGAGCAGCTGACCCTCGAGATCAACGCCACGCCGGCGGACGCCGATCCCAACGGGATCCGCATCGCGAGGCAGCTCGAGGAGCACCTCACCGCGGTCGGCATCGACGTCCGGCTCAACACGGTCGGGCAGACCGACCTCTGGCGGAAGGTGCTCATCAACCAGAACTTCGACCTCTACGTCGGGCAGTTCGTCGAGACGGAGCCGTTCGACCCCGACGCGCTGTACGGGCTGACCCACTCGCGGTTCGTCGCGGAGTCCGGGTGGCAGAACCCCTTCGGCCTCACGGAGATGGCCGTCGACGACCTGCTCGAACGGCAGCGCCGGGCCGGCGGCCGCGACCGCGACGACGCCGTCGCCGCCCTCCAGGAGACGGTGTGCGAGCTCCAGCCGTTCTCCGTCGTCGCGTTCCCCGACGCGCTCACCGCCGTCCAAGAGAACCGGTTCGACGGGTGGACGGAGGACCGACAGCCGCTCTCCGTCACCGGGCTCCTCGAACTCGACCCCGCCGCCGTCGACGGCTCCGCGACCGACGCGTCGGCGGGCGGCAACGAGACGGTCGCCGACGCGGACGCCGACGAGGCGGCCGGGAACGCCCTCCGGCTCGTGACCACCGACGACCGGATCACGGAGAACTGGAACCCGATCGCCGCCGAGTACCGGAAGTACGGGACGTTCACCGGACTGCTGTACGACCCGCTCGCCCGCGCCGACGGCGACGCGGTCTTCCCCTGGCTGGCGGCCGGCTGGGAGCGCGTCGACGACACCACGCTCGAGGTCACGCTCCGGGACGCCCGGTGGCACGACGGCGAGCCCGTGACGGCGAGCGACGTCGCGTTCACCTACGAGTTCCTCCGCGACACCTCGCTCGGAAACGTCGAGACCCCGGTGCCGACCCCGCGGTTCCGCGGTCGCAGCTCCCTCGTCGAGGGCGCGCGCGTCCGCGACGACGCGACCGTCCGGCTCACCGTGCCCGAGGTGAACGAGACGGTCGCCGCCAGGGCGCTGCAAGTGCCGATCCTCCCGGAACACGTCTGGGCGGAGCGGGCCCGCGCGGCGACGATCGCCGGCTTCGAGCTCGACTTCGAGACGACGGAGGCGATCGTCTCGAACAACCCCGACCCCGTCGGGAGCGGCCCGCTCCGCTTCGCGGAGGCGACCGCGGGGGAGTCGGTCGCCTTCGAGCGCAACCCCGACCACTTCCTCGTCCGGCCGGACCCCGAGACGGACGCGGACGCGGCCGACGACACCGCGGACCCGCGTGCGGGGGTTCCGCCGCGGTTCCACGGGAAGCCGGCGTTCGATCGACTCCGCATCGAGGTGTTGCCGTCGGACATCCCGGCCGTGGAGGCGGTCGCCGAGGGGCTCGCGGACGCGACCGTCTCGAACCTCGGCCCCGAGTCCGTCCCGCGGATCGGCCGCTCTACGGACGCCCGGCTCGTGAGCGGCCGGTCGGCGGCGTTCTACCACGTCGGCTACAACGTGCGGCGGAGCCCGCTGTCGAACCCCCGGTTCCGGGCGGTGATCGCGCGGCTGATCGACAAGGCCGCGATCGTCGACGACGCCTTCGACGGCTACGCGCAGGCGGCGACCTCGCCGCTCGCGGCGTCGCCGACCGCGGTCCCGGAGTCGGTCGCGTGGACCGACGGGCGCGACCCGGTCCACCCGTTCTTCGACGACGACGGGTCGCTAGACGTCGCGGCCGCCCGGGCGGCGCTGCGCGACGTCGGGTACCGATTCGACGACGAGGGGCGGCTGCTCTCGCGGGGACGATGACGCCGTTCCTGTCCGTCCTCACCTCGGTGCTCGCGTGGGTCGGAGCGCTGCTGGCAGTCGCCAGCGGCGCGGTGATCGGCCCCGCGCGGCTCCGCGCGGCGTGCGACGGGGTCCGCGAGCGCATCTGGGACGCCCGTCGCGCCGTCGCGGTCCTCTGTGCGGTGCTGCTCGTCAGCGCCGTCGGGCGCAGCTCGTTACAGGTGGTCTCGGAGCTGTTCGGGCTCCAGGCGACCGCGCTCATCTACTCGCTGGAGGGCGGGTTCGTCGCCTGGGTGCAGGCGACGTTCGCGACGCCCGCGCTGACCGCGTACTTCTCGTGGGTGTACGTGTACGGCTACGCGTTCCTCCTCGCGTTCCCCGTGGTCGCGTACCTCGCGCTCCCCCGGACGACGACGCTCAGGCGCGTCCTCGTCGCGTACGCGCTCAACTACGGGATCGGGCTCGCGCTGTACACGGCGGTGTTCGCTCACGGCCCACGGAACGTGATGCCCGACATGGTGACACCGCTGCTGTTCACCAATCATCCCAACGTGACATTACTCGCGAGCGAGGTGAACGTGAACACGAACGTCTTCCCCTCGCTCCACACCTCGCTCGCGGTCACCGTCGGGACGTTCGCCGTACTGACCCGCGACGAGTACCCGCGGTGGACGCCGGTCGCGGTGTGGCTCTCGCTGTCGGTCGTCGTCGCGACGATGTACCTCGGCATCCACTGGCTCACCGACGTCGTCGCCGGGTTCGCGCTCGCGTTCGGCTCCGTCGCCCTCGCGTACCGGACCGTGGACCCGCGGAGCGACCCGAGGGTCCCGCACGAGGACCCGGGCGACGAGCCGCCGCCGTCGGAGCCGAACGCGGGCGACTGAGCGCCCCCCCTCGACCGCCGCCGAACACACCGTTTTGTACCGCCGGGCGCTACGGGAGCGCATGAGCGCCGACCGCCAGACCATCACGGTGTACTCGGACTACGTCTGCCCGTTCTGTTACTTGGGCCGACAGTCCCTCTCGCAGTACCAGGCGAGCCGCGACGAGGAGCTCGCGATCGACTGGCGCCCGTTCGACCTGCGGAGCCAGAAGCGCCGCCCGGACGGGACGATCGACCACTCCGTCGACGACGGGAAAGACGACGAGTACTTCGAGCAGGCGAAACAGAACGTCCGCCGGCTCGCCGACGACTACGGCGTGGAGATGGACCTCGACATCGCCGCGGACGTCGACTCGCTGCCCGCCCAGATCGCCTCCTACTACCTCCGCGAACACCACGACTACGAGACGTGGCTCGCCTTCGACGAGGCGGTCTTCGCCGCGCTCTGGGAGGACGGCGAGGACATCGGCGACGCGGACCTGCTGGCCGAACTCGCCGCCGACGCGGGCGCCGAGGCCGACGAGGTCCGGTCGGCGCTCGACGACGAGACCCTCCGAGAGACGGTCAGGGATCGGTTTACCGAGGCGCAGCGGGAGGGCATAACCGGCGTGCCGACGTTCGCCTACGACGGGTACGCGGCGCGCGGCGCCGTCCCGCCCGAGCAGCTCGAACGACTCGTCGAGGGAACCTGAGTCCGGTCGCCGTCCGCGGCGAGGCACCGACCATTCGCCGTCCGAAGGCTCCGGGAACCCGACCGAGTAGAGAGAACACTACTAATTAATACCACTAGGTAGTACCACGCGGTATGACGGAGTACGACCCGGTCGACCCGCAGGTCGCGCTGACGATCGCCGGCAGCGACAGCGGCGGCGGGGCGGGGATCCAGGCGGACCTGACCGCGATGACCGCGCACGGCGTCTTCGGCACCGCGGTCGTGACGGCGACGACCGCCCAGAACACCCGCGGCGTCGCGGACGTCAACCCCCTCCCCGCCGACCACGTCGCGAGCCAGTACGCGGCGGTCGCCGAGGATTTCGACGTCGCAGCGGTCAAGACGGGGATGCTGGCGACCGCCGAGATCGTCGAGCGCGTGACCGAACTGGCCGCGGCGGCGGACGCCCCGCTCGTCGTCGACCCCGTGATGGTCGCGGCGACCGGCGACCGACTGCTCTCGCCGGCCGCCGAGGACGCCTACGAGGAACTGATCGCGACCGCGACGCTCGTCACGCCGAACGCCGACGAGGCCGCGGTGCTGACCGGCGAGCCGGTCGAGACCCCGGCAGATGCCGAGGCGGCCGGGCGGGCGCTCGTCGCGCTCGGCGCGGACGCGGCGCTGGTGAAGGGCGGCCACCTCGACGGCGAGCCGGTCGACGGGGGCGTCGTCGTCGACACGCTCGTTCGGGCCGACGGGGCGGGCGGGGGCGAGGCAGGGCTGACCGTCGACCGCTTCGAAACGCCGCGGATCGACACCGACGCGACCCACGGGTCCGGCTGCGCGTTATCGAGCGCGATCGCGGCGCGGCTAGCGAGAGGAGAGTCGGTTCGTGAAGCGGTCGGCGTCGCGGTCGAGGAGATGACCGAGGCAGTCCGGCGCGGTTACGACGTGGGCCGCGGATCGGGTGCCGTCAACCCGACCGTGCTGGGCGAGGAGTAAGCCGTCGAATCGGATGGACGCTTATAAATGATTGATTTCGGATCGGCAACGGGCGCCTCCAAAGCCCCAGCCGCGAGGCGGGCGGAGGCGACGTAAGGACCGCAGGGAACGAGCGAAGCGAGTGACCGAGGACCGCAGCGAGCGTGCGCCCGCCTCGCGGCTGCCCATTTGAGTCCCGCCCAGCACAGCGACCGCACCTCGCGCCTCCCCAGCCTCGTCAGTCGCCTCCGCTTCGCTCCGGCGACTGACTCCCTCGCACGCGCTCCTCGCGCCCTGGCGGACGCTCGGAGGCGCGCGCCACCGCATCGATCTTTATATGCGACGATCTTTATATGCGATCGTCACTGCCAGTCACGCTCATTTAAACACCTCGCCGCTGGCCTCGGTCGCTCATAAATACGCGAGCGGGACCATCAGCGCGACGCCGAGCGCGACGCCGCCGGCGAGGACCCGCTTGCCGCCGTGCGGGAGGTCGGCGCCCGTTTCGAGCGCCTCGGGGATGAACTCCGAGAGGACGAGGTAGATCATCGCGCCCGCCGCGAAGCCGAAGCCGTACGGGAGGAACTCCCGAGCGTAGCGCACGAACGCGAACGCGATCAGGGCCCCGATCGGCTGCGGGAGGCTGGAGAACACCGACCACCACACCATCTTCCACTTCGAGACGCCCATCGCCCGTAGCGGGATCGAGATGGCCGTCCCCTCTGGAACGTTGTGGATCGAGATGGCGACGGTCATGAACACGGCCAAGAGCGGGACGGTGAACCCGAACAGCGCGGTGCCCCCCGCCAGCCCGAGGTCGGCGAAGGAGACGCCGACCGCGATCCCCTCGGGGAAGCTGTGGACCGTCAGCACGCCGAGGATCAGGATCAGCTTCTTGAAGTCCGCCTCCTCGTACTCCCGCGGGTCGATCTCGGCGTCCGTCAGGACCTCGTGCGCGACGACGACCAGGACGACGCCCGCGAGCATCCCGACGGCGATCTCCGCCGGCGTCCCCTCCGCGAGCCCCTCCTGGACGAGGCCGAACAGCGACGCCGACAGCATGATCCCCGAGGCGAAGCCCCACAGCGCCACGTTGCCGCTGTCGCTGATCGTATTGAAGAAGAAGAACGGCAGCGCGCCGATCCCGGTCGCCAGCGCCGTGATCAGGCCGGCGACGAAGACGAACGCGTAGGCGTCGAGGGCGACCATCTATCGGGTGATCGTACGCCGATTCGACTGATAACTCCGGCGGGCGCGTCCACCAGCTGAGAACGGCGTCCCCTCCGCGCCGTCGGCGAGGTCACCCGAGCGCGCGCACGAGGCTGGCGAGGAACACGAGCAGCACCAACAGGGCGAGGAGCAGCAGCACGCTGAGCTTCGCTCCGGGGGGAGCACAGCCCCCGCGGAACTGCGCGCGACGACTCCAAATCCTCTCTCCCGACCGGCTCGGAGCCACCACGGTCACGCCCCGCTCCCGGACCGCGACGGGTCCGGCGACTGACGGACCGCGACCGCGCCGAGGTCGTTCGCGCCGGGCGCGGTCTGGTTTCCGGCGGTCGCGTTCCCCGTCGGGGCCGACCCGTTCGTCACCGGGTCCGGCGCGTCGCTCGGCGGGCTCGACTCGTTCTGCGTCGGCTCGGTCGGCGGCGCGGACGCGTTCTCGTCTTCCGTGGCGGAGACGTTCTCGTCCGCCGGTGCCGAGGCGTTCCCGCTCGTCGGAGCCGAGACGTTCTCGTCCGCCGGGACGGAGACGTTCTCACCGGTCTCCGCGCCGTTCGCCGCGGGTGCGCTCCCGTTCATCGGTGCGGTGCCGTTCGCTGCGGGTGTAGTCTCGTTCCCCTCGCCGGCGGTCGTCTCGTTCCCGACGGACGCGGTCGCCACGCCGAATCCGCTCGCGCTCGACTCGTTGACCTGCGCCAGCTCGGCTGGCGTCTCGAACGTCGTCGTCACGTCGGCGGTCGACGTCAGCAGGGCGACCGTCAGCCCGCCGGAGAACGCGACGCCCCACACCAGCACGGCGAGCGCGAGGAGCGCGACGAATCCGCGGTTCGCGGCCATCAGCGTCCCTCCCCGACGCCGTCGGGCCGTGCGGGCGTCGTCGCGGCCGGACCCAAATCCGGCGCCTCGGCGGTCGCGCTCCGCTCGCCCGAGTCCTCCTCGGACGCGTTCGACGCGTCCTCGTCCGTGGTCGACTCCGGCTCTTCGGTCTCCGCTCCGTCTTCAGTCACCTCGCGGTCCTCGGCCACCGCCTCGTCCGATTCGCGCGCCTCGTCGTCCCCCTCGCGCTCGCCGCCGTCGACGACCGCGCGCGCAGCCGGTTCGGCCGCGTCCGCGCCGGCTGCCGGCTCGGCGGCCGATCCGCTTCGGTCGAGGACCCCGCTGGCCGGGATCCACGCCGCGAGCGCGCCGAGCAGGAGCGTCGACGCGCCGATCGCGACCGATATCGCGGCGGCGGTCCGGAGCTCGAGCGCGACGTACACCGCGTACGGGGCGAACGCGGCGAGCACCGCCGCCGCGCCGCCGACCGCGTCGACCGAGACCCCGCCGGGTTCGTCCGTCGCGTCCGCCGTCTCCGTCGGTTCGACCGCGACCGCGGAACCGCTCTCCGCCGCCGGACCCTCACCGTCGCTCGGCTCGTCGACGGGATCGACGGTCGCGGGTTGCGGCTCCGCGTCGCCGCGCCCGCCGACGATCGACCAGATCTCCGTGACCGCGAGGAGGCCGAAGGGCAGCAGGACCAGCGTGACGAAGCCGATCCGGGTGCCCGCGAACTGGATCACGTACCCGATGTACGGGATCGTCAGGGTCACCGCGCCGACGAGGGCCCCTGCGGGGACGAGCCCCGGATCCGGCCCCTCGTTGGCGTCGCCCATCGTCTCGAACGCGAGCGTGCCGGCCTCGTCGACCACGCTCGTCACGCGGTGGGTCACCGGCACCTCGCTCGTGCCGCGGACGAACGTGATCACGTCGCCCTCGGCGATCGCGGTCGGGTCGCGCTCGGCGACGA
>NZ_CAKZRO010000125.1 GCF_937146585.1 uncultured Halorubrum sp.
GTTAATGGACTCCGCGGTACTGCTCGATCTCCTCGGGAACGAGAACCGGCGGCGCATCCTCCGGCTTCTCGCCACCAAACCGTGTTACGTCACGGAGATCTCGGAGTACCTCGACGTGAGCCCGAAGGCGGTGATCGACCACCTGCGGAAGCTGGAGGAGGCCGGTCTCGTCGAGTCGACGACGGACGATCAGCGGCGCAAGTACTTCCGGATCGCGCGCAGCCTCCGGCTGGAGGTGAGCGTCTCGCCGTACGGCTTCGGCGCGAAGAGCGCGTACCCGGCGAAGAACAGCCTCGACATGTCCGGGCGCTGCCCGCACCTCTCGATCGAGGCCCCGGACGGCTCGGGGGAGACCGGCGACCTCGCCGACCTCGCCGAGAAGTACACGCGCCTCCAGGACCTCGACCGCGAGCTCTCGCTCGCCCAGCGGTGGGTTCAGGGCCGCGTCGAGGACACGCTCGCCGAGATCGACGAGCGGCTCGGCGGACAGGCGGACAGCCGCTTCTTCGCGGCCGTCCTCGCCGCGGTGATCGAGACGGACGGTACCCCCGCGGCGGTCGCCGACGAGGTCGGCGCCCGGACGTCGACGGTCGAGGGGGCGCTCCGCCGGCTCTCCGACGTGGGCGTCGTCGCCCGCGACGCGGACGGGTATCGGCTCCGCTGACGAGACTCCTCGCCGTAGACGGCGACCCGGTCGGCGGTCGCCGGTCGCCGCGAACCGATCCAGCGAACGCGGCCGTTTCCGGAACCTTTTGGCACACTGCGGGGAGAGGGCGGACGTGAGCCGTCTCAGAAACCTCTCGCTGTTCCTCGTCCTCGCCGCCGTCTGGGGGTCCGCGTTCGTCGCGATCAAGGCGGGGCTGGCGTACTTCCCGCCGGTGCTGTTCGCGGCGTTCAGGTTCGACGTGGCCGGCCTGGTGATGCTCTCGTACGCGGCGTACGCGGTCGACGACCCGGTCCCGCGCGGCCGCGACCAGTGGCTCGAGGTCGTCTCCGGCGCCGTCTTCATCATCGCCGCCTACCACGCGTTCCTCTTCGTCGGCGAGACCGACCCCGCGGTGACGAGCGGGGTCGCGGCCGTCATCGTCAGCCTCTCGCCGCTGTTGACCACGGTGTTCGCGCGCGCCTTCCTCCCCGCCGAGCGGCTGACCGCCGTCGGCGCGCTCGGGCTCGGGATCGGGCTCGTCGGCGCGGTCGTCCTCGCGAACCCGGACCCCGCGAACCTGACCGGCGGCGGCACGGTCGCGAAGCTCCTCGTGCTGCTCGCGGCGGCCTCGTTCGCGCTCGGCTCCGTCCTCTCGCGGGCCTCCGAGGCCGACATCCCCATCGAGACGATGGAGGCGTGGTCGATGCTGCTCGGCGCGGGGATCATACACGTCGTCGCGCTCGCGCTCGGCGAGTCGGTCGCCGACGCGGTCTGGACGACGGAGTCGCTGCTCGCCTTGGGCTACCTCTCGGTCGTCGCCAGCGGGATCGGCTTCCTCGTCTACTTCGACCTGCTCGACCGGCTCGGTCCGATCGAGATCAACCTCGTCTCCTACGTCGCGCCGGTGTTCGCCGCGCTCGTCGGCTGGCTCGTCCTCGACGAGGGGATCACCCTCACCACGGTCGCCGGCTTCCTGATCATCTGCGTCGGCTTCGGGCTGGTGAAACGCGACGCGATCCGCGCGGAGCTGCGCGCGACCGGCGTGTTCGGCTGACCGTCGCGACCGCGACGGAGGCGGAGACTCCACCGCGTCGCCCCCGTCGCAACCGTCTTGCCGCCGGGGCGACGACCTCCGCGCCGTGAGCGCCGACCAGATCGATCCGCAGGCGAAGCGCGCCGCCGCGCGCCAGTCGCGGATCCCCCTCCCGCACGGCCGCTACCGACTGAAACTGCTCCGGCTGCTGACCCGCCCCGTGATGCGGATCCGGAACCGCGACCCGCCCAGCGTCGGCGCGACCGAGTCGGTATCCATCCCGGGCCCCGCGGGCGACCTCGACGCCCGGCTATACCTCCCCACGGGCGACCCGCCGTTCCCGACGGTCGTCTTCTTCCACGGCGGCGGGTTCGTCCTCGGGAGCGTCGAGACCCACGACTGGCTCTGTCGCCACCTGACCCGAGAGAGCGGCTGCGCGGTGCTGTCGGTCGAGTACCGGCTCGCGCCCGAACACCCGTTCCCGGCCGCGGTCGAGGACGCGTACGCCGCCGTCGAGTGGGCCGCGGAGTCGACGGACCGGCTCCGGGGAACGGGCGACCTCGCGGTCGCGGGCGACTCGGCCGGCGGGAACCTCGCCGCCGTGACCGCGCTGATGGCCGCCGAGCGAGACGGCCCGGAGGTAGCCCACCAGGCGCTCCTGTACCCCGGCATCGGCGTCGACCCCGAGCAGGCGTCGGTCCGGGAGCACGGCGGGATCGTCCTCTCGCGGGCGGACATCGAGTGGTTCTCCGAGTCGTACTACGGGAACGACGTCCACCGGCGGAACCCGTACGCCGACCCGATCAACGCCGGCGACCTCTCCGGCGTCGCGCCCGCGACGGTCGTCACCGCGGGCTTCGACCCCCTCCGCGACGGCGGGCGGGCGTACGCCGAGCGGCTGGTCGCGGACGGCGTCGCGACGCGGTACGAGAACTACCCGGCGATGGTTCACGGCTTCATGACGATGGAGGACGTCGACCGGGCGCGCGAGGCGATCGCGGCCGTCGGCGACGACCTCGCCGGCGCGCTCGACGCCTGAGCGCGCTCGCCCGCCGACGCGACGCCCGGTGTGCGAACGGTTCTCGAACCGGCGGTGGAGTTTATCCGAACGGCGACGACTCGCCGCACGTGTTCCCCGAGACCATCGAGACGGAGCGGCTCCGGTTGACCGTGCGGAGCCCCGAGAACGTTGACCTCGACGAGTGCTACCGGATCTGCTCGTCGGACCCCGGCATCGACGAGGTGACCGAGCACGTCACCTGGAGCCCCCACGAGACGAAGAAGGAGACGCTGGAGTTCCTCGAACGCGGCCGCGAGCGCTTCGACGACGGCGAGGCCGCGAGCTACGTGATCCGGCCGCGCGAGGGCGAGGACGGCGCGGGCGAGATCGCCGGCTTCGGCGGCTTCGGGGTCGACTGGGAGACGCGGACCGCGGAGCTCGGCACGTGGCTCCGGAAGCGCTTCTGGGGGCGCGGCTACTCCGGCGAGCGCGCCGCCGCGCTCGTCGAGGTCGCGTTCGACGACCTCGACCTCGACGTGGTCGCCGTGAGCCACCACCCGGACAACGAGCAGTCGCGGCGCGCCATCGAGAAGTACGTCGACCGGCTCGGCGGCCGGCGCGAGGGGCTGCTTCGGAACCACCTGACCTTCTTCGACGGCAGCGTCCACGACGAGGTGCGGTACACCATATCGCAGTCGGAGTGGCGGGAGGCGACCGCCTGATCCGTCCGTATCTCCGGTAGCGGCCCTGAACGGCCGCGACCGCGATCGTTTCGCGTTCCGATCCGAGCCAACAAACACTTATAGCCGCCGAAACGACCCCGAGCGCATGTCATCACCAGCCAGCGGCGGAGCGAGCGCGACAGGGGCGGGACGCGGCCTCGGCCGCGGTGCGGTCGTCGGGGCGGCCGCGGGCGCGGTCTCGTACGTCCTCGGCTACCTCGTCGTCTACGTCACCCAGAGCAGCCGGGTCGAGGAGGGACTGTCCGGGATCAACTTCTTCGCCGACCTGTTCGGCGGCGACACCATCTCGGTGTGGCGCGGCGTCGGCTGGGTGTTCTACAACGCGCACTTCGTCGACGTCGACGTGCCGTCGCTCGTCGGCGCCGCCCGGTCGGTGAACTTCATCTCGCAGAGCGACGGCGGGTTCACCTACCTGTACGTCGTGCCGCCGCTGCTCCTCCTCGTCGCCGGAGTCGCGATAGCGCGCGCCGCCGGGGCGACGACGCCGACCGACGGCGCGCAGTCCGGCGCGCTCGCCGTCGCCGGCTACTTCCCGCTCGCGGTGATCGGGGCCTTCCTGTTCCGGTACGCCGTCGGCGACGGCGGGAGCGTCGCGCCGACGCTCGTCACGGCGGCGCTGCTCGCGGGGCTGGTCTACCCGGCCGTCTTCGGCGCCGTCGGCGGGGCCGCGGCCGGGGCCACGGCCGAGTGAGCGACGCACCGACCCGGGCTCAGTACGACTCGTCCTCGGGGTCGAACCGGTCGCCGTACTCGCGAGCCGGGTCCACGGGCTGGCCCTCGTCCGTCTCCGGCGCGACGTAGTCGACGAACGACTCGACGTCCGGCTCGCGGACGCGCACCTCGACGTCGATCTCGCCCAGCTCGTCCGGCTCGCCGACCGCGAAGTTGACGACGCCCTCGAGCGCCGCCTGCTTCTTCAGCGAGAAGGCGAACCCCTCCTCGGTGCGGTTCTGTCGGAACACGCGCCGGGCGGTGTCGAGGATCTCCTGTTCGTGGAGCACGTCGGAGAAGGCGTCGAGGCTGTGCGTCTCGGAGACGAGGCGCCCCTCCTCGTGGACCGGGTCCGCGTCCGGGAAGACGTTCTCGACGGCGTCCGCGACCCGGTCGGTCACCTCGGTGTCGTGGACCGGCGCCTCGATCCGGACGTCGACGCTGTAGATCACGCGCCGTCACCCCCGGTGTCGATCGGGTCGGCGGCGTCGACGCTCAGCACCTCGCGCATGCGGTCGCGGAACGCCGCGAGGCTGTCGGTGTTGTCGATCTCGACGTCGGCCCGTTCGAGCGTCTCCCCGAGCCCGAGGCCGAGCTCGCGCTCGTCGCGCTCGCGGAGCGCCTCCAGGTCGGAGTCGGAGTCGTCGCGGCCGCGCTCGCCCAGTCGCTCGGCGCGGAGCTCGAACGGCGCGCGGATCGCGACGAGCGTGAAGTCGTCGCCGAACGCCTCGCGGAAGCGTTCGAGCTCGACGGTGGAGCGGAGGCCGTCGACGAGGACGGTGTCGCCGCGGTCGCTCTCGGCCGCGGCCTCGCGGATCCGCGGGAGCGTCCGCTCGGCGATGGCGTCGTCGCCCTCCTCCTCGCGGAGCGTGCCGGCCATCCGCCCGTGGTGCTGCGCCGGGTCGAGCCCGCGGCGGCGACACTCGGCGCGGATCACGTCGCCCATGACGACGACGGGGATCCCGGCCGCCTCGGCCACGTTCGCCGCCTCCCCCTTCCCGCTGCCGGGGAGGCCGACGGTTCCGATGACGTTCATTACCGGTCGCTACTCCGCTCGCGGACTTAGGTCTGCTGTTGAGCGACGCCGCCGGTGGCCGGACGGGCCGCGGTGAGTCGGATCGCGATCCCGCGGCGGCCGCGCCGAAGGGGGGGCGAGACGCTCCGGAGCGCTCCGGAGATCGGCTGATCATTCCATACATCTAGTATAAAATTATTTAAACGAGCCGGCGGACGCTGTGTCTGTGGCTGACGTGTGACAGGAAGTCTCGAACTCCCCCTCGCGCTCGCCCTCCGCACGCTGGGATCTCGCGTCTCGCGGTTCCGTTCGGACGGTGGAGAGTCGCGACGGCGCGCGCCGGCCGCGGACGATTCATGCGACGACGCACACTCATCACGGGAGCGGCAGCCGGCGGTATCGGCGGGATAACACTCATCGGCACGGGCGCGTTCGACGCGGCGAGCGCGGAGCGGACGGCGACGGTGAACTTCGCGGACGACGAGAACGCGTATCTGGGCCTCGTCTCGAAGAGCGCGTACGCGACGACGGACGGCGACGGCGAACTCGCGCTCTCCTTCGGCGACGTCTCGGGCGTGGGCGACGGTATCGGGCGCAACTCGCAGTTCTTCTTCGACGAGGTGTTCGCGATCGCGAACCAGGGGACCGAGACGGTCTCGATCACCGCGACGAGCGACACCGACGACTTCGACGGCGAGTTCCGGCTCTACCCCACGGGCGACCGCGAGGGGTCCCTCGACGACCCCGACAACGCCGTCGTCTTGGAGACCGGCGCGGAGCAGTCGGTCGGCACGTACGTCGAGACGGGCGACGTCGACGTCACCGAGGACCTCGACATCGACGTGACGATCGAGGCGGCCTTCGAGGACGGGGGTGACGAACCCGACGACCCCGAGCCGGAGCCGCCGGAGACGATCGGTCTGACCGAGTTCTTCTCCACGTCGAGCCTCGTCGATGCGGACGGCGACCCCCTCGACGACGATTCGGTCGTCGCGGTCCGGGCGGAACCGACGGCACAGAACGAGAACCCCGAGGGCGACGACGGGTTCGTCTCGTACCCGGACGACGTCGAGATCCCGTTGGCGGCGGTCGACGGGAACGTCGTCGGATTCGGGTCGGGACTGGGGCCGAACGCCAGCAGCGTGGACGCGAACCGCACGCTCATCGCGAACGCCTGGCAGATCACGCTCGGCGGGACCGGGACGGTGCTGTACGACGAGACGCACGGGCAGGCGCGGACGCTCGCGAGCAACTACTCGGACCTCGAATCCGCGGCCGAGGGACGCGGGTTCGACGTTCAGGCGCTCACGAGCGACTTCGTCGGCTCGCTCGACGACGCCGACGCGGTGATGATCGCGACCACCGACGGTGACGTGGCGGACGCCGGGGGCTTCTCCGACGCGGAGCGGAGCGCGCTCGCCGACTTCGTCGCCGACGGCGGCGCGGTGTTCCTTCACGGAACCGCCTCCTTCGGCGGAACCTCGAACGGGGTGCTGAACGGGGTACTCGACGAGCTCGGCGCCGCCTTCCGGTTCAACTTCGATCAGGTGACCGACGACGAGAGCAACGGCGGGGACTTCTTCATACCCCAGACGAGCAACTTCAACGACGACGGGTTTCCGGACCTCTTCCTCGCGGAGGGAGAACTATGAGGCGCCGCAGCGTCATCATCGGGCTCGGCGCGACCGCGGCCGGCGGCGGCGCCATCGCCACGGGCGCGTTCGACACGGCGAGCGCGGAGCGGGACGCGACGGTGGCGCTCGCGGACGACGCGAGCTCCCTCCTGTCTTTGACCCCGCTCGACGAGTCGTTCGCGTTCGTCGACGACGCGGGCGAGCTCGCCCTGGTCTTCGACGAGGTCGAGGGCGGCGGCACCGGCTTCGGCTCGAACACCGTCTACGAGGTCGACGAGGTGTTCCAGGTCAGCAACCAGGGTACCGAGGACCTCGGCCTCTTCGCGACGGTCGACGACGGGAGCCTCGGCGACGCCGACTTCGCGCTGACCGTCGACGACGAGGAACTCGGTCCCGACCCGACCGTCGAACTGGGGGTCGGCGAGGCGGTCGCCGTCGGCGTCGAGGTCGACGCGGGCGAGGATCCGACCGACGGCGAGGTGGCGATCACGATCGGCATCGGCGACGGCGCGATCGAGGACCCCGGCGAGGGCCCGGGCGAGGAACCGCCCGCGTTCGTCGACCAGTTGGCGTTCGACTCGACCGCGAGCCTGCTGGCCGAGGACGACGGGTACCTGCCGGCCGAGGCGATCGCGGTCGCCGCGGAGCCGACCGCGGAGTCCGTCGACGAGGACGGCAACGGCGACGCCACGAGCTATCCTGACGACGAGCCGCTGCCGCTGATGGCAGTCGACCAAGACCTCCCCGTGGTCGCCTTCGGATTCCCGTTCGCGCAGGACGACGTGCGCTTCGGCCAGTACGGCAACGAGGAGGTGTTGTTGAACGTCCTCGACGAGTACGCCGACTCCGACACGGTCCTCTGGGACGAGGGGCACGGCCAGTTCTACGATCTCGAAAGCCACGGTAACTTCGAGGGGTACGCCGAGGAGAACGGCTACGACGTGGCGGCGACGACTGACCTAGAGACCGACCTGCTCGGCCCGGCCAGCGCCGTCGTGATCACGTCGCCGGCGGACTCGTTCGGCGGGAGCGAAATCGACGCGCTCGCGGACTTCGCCGACGCCGGCGGGCTGATCGTGTTGATGGACCAGTCGGACTTCGACGACTTCGACCAGACTGACAACCTCAACGCGCTGGCGAACGGGATCGACACCCAGATCCGGTTCAACGACAACCAGGTGATCGACGGCGAGAACAACGCAGGAGGCGACTTCGTGCCGGTGACGAGCGAGTTCGACACCGAGAACTACCCCGCCCTCTTCGCCGACCGCGAGGGGCTCGGGCTCGAACTCGACCCGACCGAGGAGTACGAGGTCGAAGTCGTCAGCGTCGCCGACGGCGATACGGCGGACGTCCAGTTCGACAGCGGGCTCGAGGACACCGTTCGGATCCTCGGCATCGACACGCCCGAGACCGGTAGCACCGAGGAGCGCCTCCAAGAGTACGAGGGGATCGACGACGGCCCCGCGCTGAAGACGAAGGGCGACGAGGCGACGAGTTACGCCGAGGACCAGCTCCAAGTCGGCAGCACGGTCACCCTCTCGTTCGACGAGAACGAGGGGCTCCGCGGGAGCTTCGGTCGCCTGCTCGGCTTCCTCGAACTCTCGGACGGGAGCGTCTACAACGCGAAGGCCATCGAGGACGGCTGGGCCCGCGTGTACGACTCCGGGCTCGCGAACCACGACGCGTACTGGGACCTCGAACGCGCGGCCCGCGACGCCGGCGACGGCATCTGGGACATCTCCGACGTCGGGGCCACGCCGGTCGTCGGCGACGAGCCGGTCGACGAGCTGTTCGTCCCGGACGCCACGTCGGTCGCGACAGCGGACGGCGCCCTCGCGAGCGACCGCGTGCCCGTCGCGTCCGAGGGCGGCGACCCGCTCGTCGGCGTCGACGAGTCGAACAACGTCGCGCTGCTCGGCGGCCCGCTCCCCGCGGAGCGCTTCGAGAGCGCCGAGGACGGTCCCGGAACCGAGCCGTACGGGAACTACGTGTTCCTCGCGAACCTCATCGACTCCCTCGCCGCGGACGGCCGCGAGGGGAGCGTCGTCATCGACGGCGGGCACGGCCAGTTCGCGGCCGACTACGCGCTCTCCGCGGAGGACGCCGCCTACTTCCAGCGCTACCTCGAAGGGTTCGCGGTCGAGTTCGACGGAAAAAACGACTTCGACGACGACACCGGGCGCGACCTCGCCGAGGCCCGCGCGGTGATCGTCACCGCGCCCGACAGCGCGCTCGGCGACGACGAGGTCGCCGCCATCGAGGACTTCCGCGACGACGGCGGTGCCGTGATCCTCGCGAGCGCCAGTCCGGACGGCGCGGCCGACGCGCGCGGTAACCTCGACTCGCTCGCCGACGAACTCGGCTCCGACCTGCGGACCGGCGACGCGGTGACCGACTCAGAGAACAACCTCGGCGGCGACCCGACGGTCCCGACGACGGCGAACTTCGACACCGCGTTCGACTTGTTCGACGCCTACGGCGACGGCGACGACGGCGGGGACGGCGGGTCCGGGGGGTCGCTGGAGGTCGTCGAGGTCAACGAAGACGCGTCTGGCGACGATCTCGAAGACCCACAGGAGAACGTCCTCTTCGAGAACTCCGGCGACGACGCCCTCGATCTCACCGGCTACACCGTCTCGGACGAGACGACGAAGGAGTACGCGTTCCCGGACGGGTTCACGCTCTTGTCGGGTGAAGAGGTAACCCTGTACTCCGGAGAGGGGACGGATACTGACACGGAACTGTACTGGGGCCGGACCGGAAGCGCCATCTGGAACAACGGCGGCGACACGGTGTTCGTCGACGATCCGGACGGGAACACCGTCGTCGAGTACGAATACTGAACGCGGTCGAATCGGGCAATTCCCGACGCGAACCGCGGGCGTTTTTTAGACGCGGGGAATCAGAGATTGACGAGGGCACGTAGCTCAGCCAGGATAGAGCGTCGGACTTCTAATCCGATGGTCGTG
>NZ_CAKZRO010000126.1 GCF_937146585.1 uncultured Halorubrum sp.
AAGTGATGGTCGCCGGCGGCGACGGCGACGGCTACTCCATCGGCGCGGGCCACTTCGTCCACGCCGTCCGGCGCAACGTCGACATGACGTACGTCGTGATGGACAACCGCATCTACGGGCTGACGAAGGGCCAGGCGTCGCCGACCTCCCGCGAGGACTTCGAGACGTCGACGAGCCCCGACGGACCCAAGCAGCCGCCGGTGAACCCGCACGCGCTGGCGCTCGCCTCCGGCGCGACGTTCATCGCGCAGTCGTTCTCCTCCGACGCGCTCCGCCACCAAGAGATCATCCAGGAGGCCATCGAGCACGACGGGTTCGGCTTCGTCAACGTCTACTCGCCGTGCGTCACGTTCAACGACGTCGACACGTACGACTACTTCCGCGACTCTTTGGTCGACCTGAAGGAGAGCGACCACGACCCGACCTCGCGCGAGGACGCGAAGGACGTCATCCTCGACAACGAGAAGGAGCATCAGGGCGTCTTCTACAAAGACGAGTCGTCGGTGCCGTACCACGAACAGCACGGCGTCGACGAGGACATGTCGGTCCTCCCGGACGGCGCCCCCGAGGGCGCGACCGACCTCGTCCGCGAGTTCTACTGAGCCGCGTCGCGCGACCGATCGAGCGGAACCGGAGCGCCACGGACCCGGCGGCGAACGGCGGCCTCGGTCGCCGCTCGCTGGGCCGCTAATTCCGACCTCTCTCGACGGCCAAAACCGAGGGAAAGAGGGCGTTCGCGCGGAGTTTTCGACGGGTTTCAGCAAGCCTAATTAGGTGGGTCCGTAAGCGTCGTGTATGGTTGATCGCTACGACGTCGCCATCGCCGGCGCGGGTCCGGCGGGCGCGCAGTGCGCCCGCGATCTGGCGACGCGCGACTACGACGTCGTCGTCCTCGAGACGGAGTCCGAAGACGAGTTCCCCCGACAGAGCAACAAGTCGACCGCCGGCACGTTCCCGTCGATGATGTCCTCGTTCGGGATCCCCGACGACGTCGTGATGTCGTACACCGACGACGTCGTGCTGGAGTCGCCCAACGAGTACTACGAGAGCTACCAGCCGGGGGCGGTGTTGGAGTTCGCCGACTTCAAGCGGTTCCTCGTCGCCGACGGCCGCGAAAACGGCGCGGAGTACCGCTTCGACGCGCGTGTCTCGCGGCCGGTCCTCGACGACGACGGCGTCATCGAGGGAGTTCGGTACAACGGCGACGAGGAGGTGTACGCCGACGTGGTGATAGACGCCACCGGCCCCGCCGCGCCGCTCGCGAGCGCGCTCGACGTCGTCGACCTCGAACGCGAGAACCAGGCGATCGGGATCGAGTACGAGATGTCGGGCGTGGAGATGAACCACCCCGACTACGCCGACCTCCGCCGGGCGATGATGCTCCGGTTGGACCACGAGATCGCCCCCGGCGGCTACTCGTGGATCTTCGCGACCGGCGAGGACACCGCCAAGGTCGGCATCTGCTACATACAGAACGACCGCCACCGCGAGTTCGCCGAGGCGGGCAAGACCGTCGACGGCTACCTCGACGACTGGATCGACCGCGACCCGCGGTTCGCCGAGGCGGAACAGATCGACGAGACGGTCCACCGCGGCTCCGCGCACATCCAGCGCCCCGCGCAGATGCACACGGACGGCTTCATCGCCATCGGCGACACCGTGCCGAGCATCGACCCGCTGTGGGGCGAGGGGATCCACAAGGGGATGAAGTCCGCCCGCGCCGCCGCGGCGACCGTCGACCGCTGTCTCACCGACTCGGAGCGGCGCACCGACGCGGAGAGCCTCGCGGTGTACGAGACGCTCTGGCACCGCGACGTCGCGCCGCGCGCGAGGTCGCGGCTGGCGCTCACCGAGCTGCTGTACCTCGCGCCCAACGAGCGGTACGACCGGCTGATGCGCGACCTCCAGGAGACCGACGACGACATCCTCGCGAAGGCGAACCGCGGCGAGAAGGCGGGGATGGCGCGGCTGCTCCACCTCGACGACGTGCCGCTGCTCGCGAAGTACGCGCGCGAGCGGTTCGACGTCTGAGGCGATCCGAGCCGGGGGGCGCCGCCGGCCGAACGGTTTTTGCCGACGCGAGCCGCAGCTTCGTTCATGCTCGATTATGTCGGATTAGAGGCCGACCTCGACGAGGAGGCGCGGCTGATCCGCGACACGGCCCGCCGCTTCGTCGACGAACAGGTCCGACCGGACATCGGCGACCACTTTCAGGCGGGGACGTTCCCGACGGACCTGATACCGGAGATGGGCGAGCTCGGCTTCTACGGCTCGAACCTCGACGGGTACGGCCTGCCCGACGTCTCCGAGACCGCCTACGGGGTGTTGATGCAGGAGCTGGAGGCGTGCGACTCCGGGCTCCGGTCGATGGCCAGCGTCCAGGGCGCGCTCGTGATGTACCCCATCCACGCGTACGGGAGCGACGAACAGAAGGAGCGCTGGCTGCCCGACCTCGGCACCGGGGAGGCGGTCGGCTGCTTCGGGCTGACGGAGCCCGACCACGGCTCGGACCCGTCGGCGATGGAGACGCGCGCGGAGCGCGACGGCGACGAATACGTGCTCGACGGTTCGAAGACGTGGATCACGAACGCGCCCATCGCGGACGTGGCGGTCGTCTGGGCGCGCGACACCTCCGCCGAGGGGCGGCCGGTCCGCGGGTTCCTCGTCGAGACCGACCGCGACGGCGTCACCACCAACGAGATCGACGACAAGCTCTCGCTGCGGGCGTCGGTAACCGGCGAGATCAGCCTCCAGAACGTCCGCGTCCCGGCGGAGAACGTCCTCCCCGGCGTGAGCGGCATGAAGGGGCCGCTGTCGTGTCTCACGCAGGCGCGCTACGGGATCGCGTGGGGCGCGGTCGGCGCGGCCCGCGACTGCTTCGAGCAGGCCCGCGAGTACGCGCTCGACCGCGACCAGTTCGGCGGGCCGATCGCGCGGTTCCAGCTCCAACAGGAGAAGCTCGCGGAGATGGCGACGGAGATCACGACCAGTCAGCTGCTCGCCCACCGGCTCGCCGAACTGAAGGAGCGCGGCGACCTCACGCCCCAGCACGTCTCGATGGCGAAGCGCAACAACGTCCGGATGGCGCGCGACCAGTCCCGCGTCGCCCGCGAGATGCTCGGCGGCAACGGGATCACGACCGACTACTCCCCGATGCGGCACATGGCGAACTTCGAGACCGTCTACACCTACGAGGGCACCCACGACATCCACACGCTGGTGCTCGGCGAGGACCTGACCGGGATCGCAGCCTTCGAGTAGAAAAGCAGCGACCGCGAGGGGAACCGAACCCGTCGACGCTTACCGCTCGTCGATGGGGACGAACTCGGCCTCTTCGGGGCCGGTGTACCGGGCGCGCGGACGGATGAGGCGGTTGTCCTCCTGGTACTCGGCGACGTGGGCGATCCAGCCGCCGGCGCGGCTCATCGCGAAGATGGGCGTGTACATGTCGACCGGGATGCCGAGGGAGTCGTAGACGGAGCCGGAGTAGAAGTCGACGTTCGGCGCGATCCCCTTCTCGACGAGCCCCTGGTCGGTGAGGTACTCCTCGATAGCGGTGGTGTAGTCCAGCCACTTGGTGTCGCCCGACGAGTCGGCGAGGTCGCGGAGCTTCTCTTCGAGGATGTTCGCGCGCGGGTCTTTCACCTTGTAGACGCGGTGCCCGAACCCGGGGATGCGCCGCCCCTCGTCGCGGGCGTCTTTCACCCACTGGACGGGGTCCTTCGAGGAGGCGTCCACCTCGTGGAGCACCTCCATCACGTCCTGGTTGGCCCCGCCGTGGAGGGGGCCGGAGAGCGCGCCGATACCGCCGGTGACGCCCGAGTAGACGTCGGCCATCGTCGAGCCGATCACCATGGCGGTGAACGTGGAGGCGTTGAGCCCGTGGTCGGCGTGGAGGGTGAGCGCCATGTCGAACGTCTCCTCGCTCACCGCGTCCGGCTCGGTCCCCGTGAGCATGTAGAGGAAGTTCCCGGCGTGCGAGAGGTCGGGGTCGGGCGCGACCGGCTCCTCGCCCTGTCGGACGCGCTCGAACGCGGCGAGGACCGTCGGGATCTTCGCCGTGATCCGTCGGCCCTGGCGGAGCGTGGCCTCGCCGTCGTCGGCCCCGTCCGCCTCGTCGTCGTACGCCGACAGCATCGACGTCGCGGTCCGGAGCGCGGCCATCGGGCGCTCCCCGGCGTCCGCGAGCGCGCGGACGGTCTCGATGACGTCGTCGTCCACCTCGCGCTCCGCCGCGAGGTCGGCGGCAAACGCGTCGAGCTCCGCGGCGGTGGGGAGCGAGCCGTGCCACAGGAGGTACAGGACCTCCTCGTAGCTCGCGCCGCGCGCGAGGTCCTCGATGTCGTACCCGCGGTAGACGAGCTTTCCGACCTCGCCGTCGACGTAGCTCAGATCCGACTCCGCGACGAGGACGCCCTCGAGCCCGCGTTTTAACTCATCTGTCATACCACGTCGTTCCGACCACCATCAAAAAAGCGTTATCTTTCAGGAGGGATACGGTACGTCGATCGTGGTACGCCACCGCGTCGAACGACGACGTGACAGCGTTCGGAAACGTCTTGCCTCGGGAGGCGGCGACGCCGGACGTCGGTTCAGCGGGCCGGGACGACCGTCACCGTCCGGTTCCGGTCGATCGCGTCCTCCAACTCCTCGGCGATGGCGGAGCCGCGGGAGACCTGGACCTCGCCGCCGCGACCGACGGTGGCGGTGAAGAGGTACTCGCCGTCGGCGCGCACCTCGACCGTCTCGCCGACCCCGTCGTCGACGTCGATGACGACGTGCCGCGAGGTGATCTCCGGGGCGACCACCGTGCCGCGCTCGGCGCCGACCTGCCCGTCGCCGCTGCCGTTCCCGGCGGCGCCGCCGGCGGGGCCGCCTCCCGAACCGCCGGGCTTCTCGTCGTGCGTGCGGACGTCGATGTCGATCCCGAGGCGGCTCTCGATGTCGGCGATGCGACCGCCGCCCTTCCCGATCACCGTGCCGATGTCCCCCTCGGTGACGTAGACGACCGCCTCGTCGTCGCCGTTCAGCTCCACGTCGACGTGACCGTGCGCGACCGAGCGGATCTCGCGTTCGATCTCCTTTTTCGCGATGCGACCGACGCCGGAGTCGCGGTCCGCCTCGCCGCCCTCCTCGTCCAGCGGGACCGTGACGACCTGCCGGTTGAACGTGTAAATCTCGTACTCCGGCCGCCCGGTCTCGAAGTTCGACACCTGGATGACCGGGCGGGCGAGGTCCTCGGCGGTGAGCCCGGCGGGGACCTTCACCTCGGTGGTCACGTCGTAGACGGTGTGGACCTCGCCGGCCTCGATGTAGACGACGGTGTCGACGATCTGCGGGATCATTCCCAGCTCGACGCGGCCGACGAGCCGCTGGAGCGCGTCGATGGCGCGCGAGGCGTGAACGACGCCGACCATCCCGACGCCGGCCATGCGCATGTCGGAGAACACCTCGAAGTCGTTCGTCTTCCGGACCTCGTCGTAGATCGTGTAGTCGGGCCGGACGAGGAGCAGCGAGTCGGCGGTGTTCTCCATCTCGCCGCCGAGCGCGCCGTACTGCGTGATCTCCGGACCGACCTGGAGGTCGCGCGGCTTCTCCATCGTCTTCACCGCGTAGTCGCTGTCGTTCAAGAACTCCGCGACCGCCTGCGCGAACGTCGACTTCCCGGCCCCGGGCGACCCGGAGATGAGCACGCCGCGCTTCCGCTCCGCGAACCGGTCGCGCAGTTCGTCGGCGAACTCGTAGTCGTCCAAGTCCGTCTTCGCGATGGGGCGGACGGCGGTGATCTCGATGCCGTCGGCGAACGGGGGACGCGCCACCGCGATCCGGTAGTTGCGGAACTGGACGATGTCCATCCCGTCGTCGGAGAGCTCGATGAACCCCTCGTTCGACTGGCGCGCCAGGTCGACGATCGAATTGGCCCACTCGCGCAGCTGCGCCTCGTCGGTGGGCTCGTCCGCGATCTCGACGTAGCGCATCTCGCCGAGCGCCCCGCGCTTCGCCTTCGGGACGGTCCCCGTCTTGAGGTGGACCGACATCGTCTCCTCGGTGAAGAACTCCCGTATCGGCAGCTCGTCGACGACGCCGCGGGCGACCGGCTCGACGTACTCGACGTCCAGTCCCTTCGCGCGGGCCACCTCGGCCTGGACCACGTCGCTGGACAGCAGCGTCGCGTCGTGGTCGGCGGCCAGGTCGCGGATCAGCGCGTCCACGTCGCCCTCGTGGGCGTTCGAGCGGGCGTCGCCGCTGGCGCGCTCGCCGACGTACCGCAGCTCGATCGTTCCGTCGTCGGCGTAGTCGGCGAGCCGCTTGAGTTCGCTGAGCCCGTCCCAGCCGGATTCGAGCCCGTCGTTCGCCTGCGACTCCAGCTCGCCGACGACCGCCTCGGGGACGAACACGGTGACCGACTCGTAGGTCCCGTCCGCGACGCGTTCGGACACGCGGCCGTCGACGACCGCGCTCGTGTCCGGTACTACGTTCATACCCGAGTTGGGGACGGGAACCGTATAAGGGTGTTCGACCGGGGGCCGCGCGCGCACGACCTCGGCGGCCGGCCCGCTCAATCGTCAGCGGCGGTCGGCTCCGCCCCGTCGGCGAGCCGCGCGGCGTAGGCGGTGAAGTTCTCGAACAGCTGCTTCGCCTCGCAGGCGGCGTCGTACGCGGCGGGCGTGATCGAGTCGAGGACCGCGTCCACGCGGGCGTCGCCGATCTGGTCCCGCTTGCCGTCGGTCACCTCGCGGGCGGTGTCGATGTCGTACTCGGGGTGGAACTGGACGCCCCAGCAGTGGCCGTCGCGGAAGGCGTGGACGCCGCGGTCGTTCTCCGCGAGCAGCGTCGCGGACGGCGGCAGTTCGACGACCGCGTCGCCGTGCGTGGTGAAGGCGGTGAACGACTCGCCGATCCCCTCGAACAGCGGGTCGTCGCGCGGCCGGCGGATCTCGTTGTAGCCGATCTCGAACCCGTCCATCCCGGCGACGCGGCCGCCGAGCGCCTCCGCGAGCACCTGGTGGCCGTAACAGACGCCGAGGACCGGCACCTCGGCCTCGGCGGCCGACGCGACGTAGTCGACGAGCGGCGGGATCCACGCCTCGTCCCAGTAGACCGACGAGCGCGACCCCGTCACCACGACGCCGTCGAACTCGGTGTGGTCGGGGAGGTCTCCCGCGACGGCGTCGAACTCGACGAGGTCGGCGTCGAGCTCTCTGCGGAAGTTCCGGCGGGTGTTCGCGCCGTCGTGGGCGGCGTTCAACAGAGCGAACCGGAGACGGGTCATCGAGTGTAGGTTCGGCGAGAGTCACAAAACGGTTGCGGCGCCGGCCGCGGGCCGAGGGGGCTGACGCGGGCGTCGCGGGGCGGACGACGCCGCGACTACTCGAACGCGGCGCTCGCGTGTTCCGCGAGCCACCCGGCGAGCAGGTCGTTGACCGCGGCCGACGCCTCGACCCCGACGAGGTGGCGCGCCCCCTCGACGCCGTGGAACTCCCCGCGCGGGAGCCCCTCGGCGAGCGTTTCGCCGGCCGTGACGGGGCAGACGGTGTCGTCCGTCCCGTGGACGACGAGCGCCGGCGTGGCGACCTCGAAGAGAGCGCCGGTGAGGTCGAACGACTCGACCGCGGCGCGGTGCGCCGCGTACGCCTCGCGGTCGGCGTCCTCCGCGAGACGCCACTCCGCGATCCGCGAGAGCGCGTCCGGGTGCGCCTCCCGGAAGTCGACCGAGAGGAGCCCGTTCAGCGACCCCTCGACCGCGGCCGGGTCGGCGGGGTCGGCCCAGACGCCGGCGGGGTTGTAGGCGTCCCCCGCGGGCGGCGTCCCGACCAAGGCGATACTCGCCGGTCGCGAGGAGTTCGCCGCGGCCGTCAGCGCGACCATCCCGCCGAGCCCGTAGCCGACGAGGTGGGCGTTCCGGACCCCCTCGGCGGCGCACACCGCGTCGACGTCGGCGGCGAGGTCCGCGACCCCGTACGGGCCGGGCGGGGCGTCGGACCGGCCGACGCCGCGCGTCTCCGGCGTGATCACCGTGTGCGGGCCGGCGAGCGCGGCGTGCTGCCAGCCGAACTGCCAGGCGCCGAGCCCGACGTCGCCGCAGAACACGACCGCCTCGTCGCCCTCGCCGGCGTCGGGGGCGTCAACCTCGTACCGGATCTCGGTCCCGGCGTTGGTCGCGTGCGGCATGGTGGCTGACGGGGGCGTTCAGGCCTCCTGGAGGCTTCGGAGGACGTCAGGCGCCGCGTCGAGCGCGTCGTCCAAGGCGTCCGCGTCCGGCCCGCCGCCCTGCGCGAAGTCGGGCGGCCCGCCGCCGCCGCCGCCGACGCGCCCGGCGAGCTCCGAGACGACCTGTCCGGCGTTCACGTCGACGCCGTCGGGGACGCCGACGACGAAGCTCGCGGAGCCGTCCGCGCCGCTGCCGATCACGGCGACCTTCCCGTCGTCGACGTGGGCGTTCGCGGTCGCGCGCAGCTCGTCGGCGTCGCCGTCGAGCCGCTGGATCACCGCGGTCGCCCCGGCGACCTCGACCTCCTCGGCGTCGCCGCCGCCGGAGGCGCGCGCGGCCGCGAGCTCCTCTTTGAGCGACTCGATCTCCTTGCCGCGCGCCTTCCACTCCTCGAAGAAGCGCTCCGCGGTGTCGGGGACGTCGAGCGGGTCGACGTCCAGGACGTCGGCCGCGTCGTACAGCGCGTCCTCAGTGCGCTGGGTCGCCTCGACCGCCGCCGCCCCGGCCGCGAAGACGAGGCGCTCGACGCCGTCTTGGACCGGCTCCGTCTTCAGCAGCTTCACCGCGCCGATCTCGCCGGTCCGGTCGACGTGGGTCCCCGCGCAGGCCTGGACGTCGGCGTCGCCGACGTGGATCAGCCGGACGTTCGTTCCCGGCGGCACGCCGCCCTGATAGAGGTCGAAGCCGTGTTCCGCCTCCGCCTCGTTGCGGTCGGGCCACTCCTGCCGGACCGGCACGTCGTCGCGGACGAGGTCGTTCGCGACGCGCTCGATCGCCTTCACGTCCTCGCGGGTGATCCGCTCGAAGTGGCGCACGTCGAGCCGGGAGGAGTCGATCCCCTTCTGGGCGCCCGCCTGGCGGACGTGGTCGCCGAGCACCTCGCGGGCGGCGTGCCCGACGAGGTGCGTCGCGGTGTGGTGCGCGCGCAGCCGGTCGCGGCGGTCGCCGTCCACCTGTCCGCGGACGAACTCGCCCTTGCCCGGGTCCGCGTCCGTCCGGTGGAGCACGACCCCGTCGACCTCCTGGACGTCGTCGACGTCGACGGTGGTCTCGCCGACCGTGAGCTGGCCCCGGTCGGCCGGCTGGCCGCCGCCCTCGGGGTAGAACATCGTCTGGTCCAAGACGACGTCGTACCCCTCCTCGGCCTCCAACACGTCGAGGACGACCGCCTCGAACTCCGTGCGCCCCTGGTCGTCGTAGAACAGCTTCTCCGTCTCGGGGAGGTCGGCGAGCCGCTCGTCCCGCTCGTCGGTCCCGGTCGCGCCGTCGCCCTCCTCGTGGCGGTCGGCGACGAGCGCGTAGAAGTCGTCGGGGACGTCGACGGTCGCGCCGCGGTCGTCAGCGATGTCGGCGACCATGTCGGGCTGGATCCCGTGGGAGTCGTACAGTTCGAGCAGCTCCCCCGTCGGGATCGGTTCGCCGGTGCCGGCGTACTCGTCGGCGAGCTGTTCGACCTTCCGCGCGCCGCGCTCCAGCGTCCGCTCGTACTTCCGCTCCTCGCTGCGGACGATCTCGCGGATCGTGTCGCGGTTCTCGTAGCCGAGCCGCTCGGCCTGCATGTCGACCAGCTCGTCGAGGGGCGCGTCGACGCCGACCTCGTCGACGAGGCGCTTCATCCGGCGGAGCACCATCCGGGCGAGGTAGCCCGTGCCGACGTTCGACGGGACGATCTCGTCGCCGAACATGTACGCGAGCGTGCGGGAGTGGTCGGCGATCGCGTAGATCGCTTCGAGCGGTTCGACCAGCTCGCGCAGCCGGTCGACGTCGACGTCGAGCCGGTCGGCGATCTCGCCGCGGGCGGCCTCCACGTCGTCGACGTCGTCGATGTCGAGCCGGCCGGAGAGCTTCGCGGCGCGGTGAACGATCTCGCGTTCGGCCTCGGTGTGTTCGACCCCGGCGTTCTCCTTCAGGAAGTCGATCGCGTCGGGGTAGACGGCCTCGTACACGGTCGCGGTCCCCTGGCTCATCCACGTCCACCGCTCTAACCCGTACCCGGTGTCGACGATGTACGTGTCCATGAACGAGTACGAGTTCCCGTCCTTCATCTCGTAGTCGCCCTCGGGGTCCTGCTCCATACACATGAAGACGAGCGTCGCCAGCTCGGCGCCCTTGTAGATGACCTCGATGGCGGGGCCGGCGTTACCGCCGCCGACCCACGGGTCCTCGATGTAAGTGATCTCTTCGAGGTCGGCGCCGAGGCTCTCGAACAGCTCGTCGCAGTACTGAACCGTCTCGTCTTTCCAGTACACCTCGCCGTGGTAGGCGTACTCGTCCTCGTCGACCTCCTCGCGCGTGTTGAACGCGTGGTGGGCCATCATCTCGAACGCCATCGTGTGCCGGCCCGTCTTGCCGACGTTGTCGATGTCCTGCATCCGGATACAGGGCTGCGAGATGGTCAGCGGGTTCGCCGGCGGCGGCGTCTGCCCCGACGTGACGAGCGGCTGGAAGTCGTAGATCGACGCCTGCGTCAGGAGGACGTCGTCCCGCCACCGGTTCGCGGCGACCGGGTACGGGTCGATCCGCTCGTGGTCGTTTGCCTCGAAGAAGGAGAGGAACGCCTCGCGCATCTCCGACAGCGAGTGTTCCTCCGGGAAGCCCGGGTCGTCGATGAAGCTGTAGTCTTCGCAGGGCGGCTCGCCGCACAGTTCGCGGTCGGCGTCGCGGGTCCAGAAGTGCGCGCCGCAGGAGGGACACTCCTTGCGCTCGAACCCCTCCTCCTCGAAGTAGTCGAGACGGTACTCCGCTTCGAGATCGCTCATTACACGAACGTGGCCCGTGTTGCTCCAAAAGGGTTCCGGGGTCGGTCGTCGCCGCCGGCGCGACCGCGATCGGGTCGGCCCTGACCGGGGAGCAAGGCGGCCGTGACCGGGGGAACGACGCGGCCGCAATCGGGGGAAACGAGAGGGACGGAAACCGACGAGCACGCGCCCGAGCGCCGCCGGATCGGCCGCTCGCGGTGACCGGTAAGAAGACTTATGTTCTCGCCGTAAGCTATCATCTACCAACGTGACTTCTGCGTTGGACGAGCGCGGGTCGGTCCTCGTGCTCGCCGCCGGCTCCGGACTCGCGGAGAGCGTCGAGCGGTCCCTCGGCCCCGACGGCCGCGACTCCGCGGACGCCGACGTCGAGACGCACGCCGCCTCGCCAGGCGGCGTCGACGAGAGGCGTCTCGCCGAGGCCGACGTGACGGTCGTCGTCGACGAGGCCGGCCTCGAGCGGGTCCGGTCGGTCGAGCGCACCGGGTCCGTGGTGGCGTTCGCCGACGGCCCGACCGGGCGGGTCGCGACCGACCCGCTCGTGGACGCGGTGGCGGCCACACCGGAGGCGCTCTCCGAGACGGTCTCGTGGCTGATCGCCCGGGGCGAGCGGTCCGCCGTCCGGTCGGAGCCGACCAGGACCCCGTCGAGGGTGGAACAGCTCAACGCCGGCATGGCGGAGCTCGCCGCCGTCCGGTCGGTCGACGAGGCGTACCGGGCCGCCGTCGCGGTCGCCGAACAGGTGTTCCCCGGGTACCAGAGCGTGGTCGCCGTCCGCGACGGCGAGTGGGTCGAGCCGGTGGTCGCCTCCAGCGGGACGCCCGTCGACGACTGTAACCGGGTCCGCGTCGGCACCGGCGTGGCCGGCACGGCCGTCCAGACCGGGAACGTCTCCATCGCGCCGAACCCGAACCCCGAGAGCCGGTTCGACACGCTCCTCACGGTGCCGGTGGGCGACGACGTCGTCTTCCAGCTCGCGGCCGCCGACGGCGACGGGGAGTTCGACGGCGTCGACCGCCGGCTGGCGGAGCTGCTCGCCTCGCACCTCGAGGAGACGCTCGACCGACTGGCCGTCACCGAGACGCTCCGAGCCGAGCGCGACCGCCTGCTCGCGCTGTTCACGAACGTCCCCGACCCTGCGATCGCCTACGACTACGTCGACGGCGAGCCAATCGTCCGGCAGGTGAACGACGCCTTCGAGTCGACGTTCGGCTACGAGTCGGAGACGGTGCTCGGCGAGTCCATCGACGACTACATCGTCCCCCCCGACGCCGGCTCGGAGGCGGAGGACCTCAACGAGCAGCTCCGGCGCGGCGAGAACGTCCGCCGGGAGGTGACGCGGGTCACGGCCGACGGCCCGCGCCACTTCATCCTCCACGTCATCCCGATCCACCTCGACGCGTCGAACGCGGCCGGCTACGCCATCTACACCGACGTCACCGACCGCCGGGAGCGCGAGGAGACGCTGCGGCGACAGAACGAGCGGCTCGACGAGTTCGCCTCGATCGTCTCGCACGACCTCCGAAACCCGCTGTCGGTCGCAGAGGGGTACGTCAACCTCGCCCGCGACACCGGAGACGTCGACCACCTCGACCGGGTCGCGGACGCGCTCGACCGGATGGACGAGCTCGTCGGCGACCTCCTCTCGCTGGCGCGGGAGGGGCGGTCGGTCGGCGAGACGGAGGCCGTCTCGCTGGCGGACGCGGCGCGCGAGGCGTGGAGCGGCGTCGACACGGGCAACGCGACACTGACCGTCGAGGACGACGAGACGCTGGAGGCGAACCGGACGCGGCTGCGCGAGCTGTTCGAGAACGTCTTCCGGAACAGCGCCGAACACGGGCGCGACGCCCCGGACGACCCGCTCTCGGTCCGGGTGGGGCCGATGGCGGCAGACGAGAGCGACGAGCCCGCCGGCTTCTACGTCGAGGACGACGGGAGCGGCCTCCCCGACGACGCCGACCGCGTGTTCGAGAGCGGGTTCACGACCGACGAGTCGGGGACCGGGCTCGGGCTGGCGATCAGCGAGCAGATCGCCGAGGCGCACGGCTGGACCGCCCACGCGCTCACCGGCGAGCGCGGCGGGGCCCGCTTCGAGTTCCGCACCGCCTGACCGGCGGCCGACTGCGCGCCGGTCCGAAACGACCTTACGCCGCGCGCGAGGGGATCCGATATGGTCGAGAACGTCGTCTACCCCGCCTACTTCGACGCCGAGCTGTCGCGCTCGGAGGGACGCCGCGTCCCGACGGATCTGGCGGTCGAAGCGCCGACCGTCGACGAGATCGCGAAGGCCGTCCAGCAGGTCGGCTACGACGCCGTCGTCGAGCGCGACGCCACCTACTCGCGGGAGTTCGAGGCCCGCGGCTCCGTCGTCGTCAAGGGGACCGAAGACACCGCGAAGAACGACTTGGTACAGGCGATCGCCGCGTACCTCGGCGTCCTCCGGGAGTAACCGTGCGGCGCGTCGGCACCGTCGTCCGCACCGCGGGGGGGCTCGCGATCGCCCGCGGCGACCCGGACGCCGATCCGCCGCGGATCGGCGCGAGCGTCGTCGACGAGTCGCTCTCGACGGTGGGCCGCGTCGTCGACGTGTTCGGCCCGGTCGAGCGGCCCTACGTGGCGGTCACGCCCGGCGACGGCGTCGGGCTCGCCGCCCTCGTCGGCGGCAAGCTGTACGCCCGGTAGCTACGCGTCGCTCGCCTCGGGGTCGGCCCCCTCCGCCGGCCCGTCCGCCGCTTCCTCGTCGACGGCCACGTCGAAGTCGGCGAGCGTCTTGTCCGTGCGGGCGAGGCGCTCGGCGACGAGCAGCTTCTCCCGCCGCTCCAGCCGCTCCCAGTCGAACTCCGCCGGCGGCGACGCCTCGAGCGACTCGAACCGCTCGATCACCGCCTCGTTGGCGAACCGCTCGAACGACCCGCAGTTCGGGCACGTCATCGAGAGGTGCGAGGTGTCGAACGACCGGGTGACGGCGTGATCGAGACAGTTCAGACACCGATAGCTGCGCGTGCGAGACACGTATCCACGAACGGTCCGAAGGCAGGAGAATCTGTGGCTTCCGGGCGGGACGTCGGGGATCGAAACGCCGGCCGAGGGTCGGCCGCGGCGGTCAGAACAGCGCGGACGCCGCCGCCTCGGCCGTCTCGATGACGGGGCCGAAGCCGGGCAGCAGCAGCACCGTCGCGACCGCCGCGAAGACGACCGCGGCGTACAGCGCCGTCGGCCGCACGTCGACGGCGTCGAGCGCGGTCGGCGACGCGGGGTCGTCTAGGAACAGCGCCTTCACGACCCGGCTGTAGTAGTACAGCGACACGACGCTGTTTATCGCGCCGAGCCCGGCGAGCCAGACGAAGCCGTTGTCGATGGCCGCCTGGAACAGGAAGTACTTCGAGAAGAAGCCGGCGAACGGCGGCAGCCCCGCCAGCGAGAACATGAACACGGCCATCGCCACGGAGGCGACCGGCGCGCGCCGCCAGAGCCCCGCGTAGTCGGCGAAGGTCCGACCGACGCCCCACCGCTCCGCCATCGCGACGAAGAGGAACGCGCCGGTGTTCATGAACCCGTAGACGAGCAGGTGCGCCATCGCGGCGCCCATGACGGTGCCGTTGGCCGGCCCGTCGACCGTGAGGGCGGCGACGCCGATGAGCGCGTACCCGGCGTGACCGATCGAGGAGTAGGCCAACATCCGCTTGACCTCCTCCTGGACGGCGGCCGCGAAGTTCCCGAGCGTCATCGTGACGGCCGCGAGGATCGCGAACGCGAGCATCCAGTCGACGTTCGCCGACACGGCCATCTCAAGCGGGAACGCCTCGGTGAACACGCGGAACGCGACGACGAACCCGGCGGCCTTCGAGGCCGACGAGAGGAACGCGCTGACCGGCGCGGGCGCGCCCTCGTACGCCTCCGGCGCCCAGAAGTGGAACGGGACGGAGGCCGTCTTGAACGCGACGCCGCCGATCATCATCACGATGCCGACGCCGAGGACGCCCGTGAGCCCCTCGATGGACGCCGACGCGATGTCGGCGAGGATGAGCGACCCCGTGGCCGCGTACACGAGCGAGATGCCGAACAGGAAGATGGCCGACGAGAGCGCGCCGACGAGGAAGTACTTCAGCCCCGCCTCCACGCTCCCGCGGTTCTGCTTGAGGTACGCGACGAGCACGTACGACGGCAGCGACACCATCTCTAGGGCGACGAACACGACCGCGAGCGAGTTCGCGACCGCGAGCAGCGCCATGCCGGTCGCGGCGAACGTCACGAGCGAGTAGAACGCGGCCGGGTTGACGCCGTCGTCGAAGTAGTCGTGACCGGCGACCAACACCAGCGCGGTCACCGACGCGAAGATGGCCGTGAAGAACAGCCCCAGCGTGTCGACCTTCACCGCGTCCGAGAACAGGTAAACCGCGCCGGCGTCCGCGCTCCCCACGCCGGTCGCGGTGAGCCAGACGGTGGCCGCGAGCGCTGCGAGCGACCCGACGGCGCCGACGATCGCCATCGACGTGTTCGAGCGCGCGTCGGGGCGGATCGTGTCGACCAGCAGCAGCGCGAGACCGGTGGCGGCGAGCAGGAGCGCCGGCAGCAGCGCCGTCACGCCGGGCAGACCGTTAACCATCGATCGTCACCCCCTCGACCACGGGCAAGGCAGCGTCGCGGATCATCTCGAAGAAGATGTCGGGCGCGACGCCGAGCACGATGATCGCCACCAGAAGCACCGCGAGCGGGGCGACGTCGTGGAACGCCGCGGGGCCGACCTCGTAGTCGGTCTCCAGGTCGAACGGACCGAACAGCGTGCTCTGCATCGCCGACAGCAGGTAGCCGGCGACGATGACGATGCCGAACATCGCGAGCGCCGTGAACACCGGCGCGTACGGGAGCGCCGGCGCGGACAGCGAGCCCACGAAGATGAAGAACTCGCCGGCGAAGCCGGCCATCAGCGGGAGCCCCATGTAGCCGAACGCGCCGGCGACGAGGATCCCGACGGTGACCGGCATCCGGTCGGCCATGCCGGCCATGTCGCCGACCATCCGGGTGTGGGTGGTGTTGTAGATGACGCCGACCGCCATGAACATCAGCCCCGAGATGAGCCCGTGCGCGACCATCTGGAACGTCGCGCCGCCGACCCCGTACTCGGTGAAGACGATGAGGCCGAGGATGACGTACCCCATCGACGAGACGGAGGAGTAGGCGACGATCCGCTTGAGGTCCTTCTGTGCGAGCGCGAGCATCGCGCCGTAGATGACGCTGATGACGGCGATCGCCGCGATCGGGACCGCGAGCATCGACGCCTGGTCCGGCAGCATCGTGAAGTTGAACCGCAGCAGCGCGTACGTCCCCATCTTCAGGAGGACGCCCGCCAGGAGCACCGACGCCGGGGTCGGCGCCTGAACGTGGGCGTCCGGCAGCCAGGTGTGGAACGGCACGATCGGGACCTTCACCGCGAACCCGAGGAACATCGCGAGGAACGCGAACAGGGCGACCGTGTCCGGCGGGATGCCGAACCACTCGCCCAGGCCGCCCGCGGCGACCGCCTGCGCGATCTCGGGCAGGGCGAACGAGGACACCGAGTCGCCGAGTGCGAACACGAGGCTCATGAACCCGATGAACATCAGCAGCGACGCCGCGTTCGTGTAGACGAAGAACTTGATCGCGGCGTACTTGCGGCGCGGGCCGCCCCAGATCCCGATGAGGAAGTACATCGGGACCAGCACGGCCTCCCAGAAGACGAACCACAGGAAGAAGTCGAGCGCGGCGAAGACGCCGAGCAGGTTCGCCTCCATGAACAGCATGAGCCCGTAGAACTGGCTCTGCCGCGAGTCCACGGGCGTCCACGCGCTGACGATCGCCAGCGGGACGAGGAACGTCGTGAGCACGAACAGCGGGAGGCTGATCCCGTCGACCCCGACGAACCACGAGACGCTGCGACCGCCGACCTCGAGCCACTCGATCTGGGTCGCGTACGCGATGTCGCCGCCGAGCAGCGCGTTGCCGCCGGCCTCGAAGCCGGACCACAGGTAGAGGCTCCCGACGAACGGGATCAGGCTGATCGCGAACGCCAGCCGCCCCGCCCACTCGTCCGGCGCGAGGAACACGGTCAGCGCGCCGACGAAGGCGGCCGCCATGAGCGCTTCGAGTATCACAGGAACCACCCCCCGGTCGCGCCGAGCACGAGCAGCAGCGCGACGAGGCCGAAGGTGAGCAGCGCGGCGTACTGCGAGACGACCCCCGACTGGAGCTGGCGGATCCGTCCGCCGCCGGTGAGGCTCACCGAGGAGACGGCGTTCACGACGCCGTCGATGATCCCCTGGTCGAAGGTGTTCGCGCCGCCCGCGACGTCTTCCGTCCGATACGCGAGCCAGACCTGCAGTTCGTCGAGGTAGTAGTTGTTGTACAGCACGTCTTTGATGCCGCCGAGCTTGGCGGTGTGTTCCGTCGGCGACGCCACGTTGTAGAGCCGCCAGGCGAGTCCGAGTCCGAGCAGCGCGAGGCCGAGCGAGACGGCCGCGCCGACGAGGACCGTGCCGACCTCACCGCCGACGAGGTACCCGCTGCTGTACGGGCTCAGGTCGGCGTAGTGGTGCGAGGAGAGGCCTTCGATGCCGCCCCAGTGGTTGTCGAGCCACAGGTGCAGCAGGTCGATCCCTTCGAGGCCGAGCACCTTCTGGACCGGCACCATGTTGATGAAGCCGGTGACGACCGCGAGCGAACCGAGGACCGTCAGCGGTCCCTTCACGTTCCAGCGGACGGGAACGGGGTCGCGCGCCGTGTCGCTCCGCGGCTCGCCGTGGAAGGTGAGGAACACCATGCGGAAGGTGTAGAACGCGGTGACCGGCACCGCGAGCAGTCCCATGACGTAGCCGCCGAGCAGCAGCGGGTCGTTGAGGCCGTGGACGAGCGCCTCGTAGAGGATCTCGTCTTTCGACCAGAAGCCAGCGAACGGGAAGATGCCCGCGAGCGCCAGCGACCCGGCGAGGAAGGTGTAGTAGGTGACGGGCATCTTCGACTTCAGCCCGCCCATGTCCCACATGTCCTCGTTGTGGTGCATCGCGATGATGACCGACCCGGCGCCGAGGAACAGCAGCGCCTTGAAGAACGCGTGGGTGGTCAGGTGGAAGACCGCGGCCACGTACCCGCCCGAGCCGAGCGCGAGCATCATGTAGCCGTACTGCGAGATGGTGGAGTACGCGAGCACCTGCTTCAGCTCGTCTTTCACGAGCCCCATCGTCGCCGCGAACAGCGCCGTGAAGCCGCCGATGAAGGCGATGACCGCCAGCGTCGTCGGGGTCAGCACGTAGAAGCCGTACATCCGCGCGACGAGGTAGACGCCGGCCGCGACCATCGTCGCGGCGTGGATGAGCGCGGAGACGGGCGTCGGGCCCTCCATCGCGTCGGGGAGCCAAGTGTGAAGCGGGAACTGCGCGGACTTCCCGACGACGCCGCCCAGCACGAGCAGGCCGACGATCGTCAGCCACGTCCCGAGCTCGAGGTCGCCGGGGGTCCACGCGACCGAGCCGGAGCCGTTGAGCGCCGCGTCGGCGAGCGCCGGGAACGACTCGGGGCCGGCGAACTGCGCCGTCCCGAAGGTGGCGAACACCGCGACGACGCCGACGAGGAAGAAGTAGTCGCCGAAGCGGGTGACGAGGAACGCCTTCTTCGCCGCCGACGGCGGGCCGGGCTCCCGGAAGTTGAAGCCGATGAGCAGGTACGAGCACAGCCCGACCAGCTCGAAGAACATGAACGCCATCAGCAGGTTGTCGGCGACGACGAAGCCGAGCATCGAGGCCGTGAACAGGCCGAGCCCGGCGTAGTAGCGCGGGAGGCCGGTCTCGCCTTCGTCGTTCATGTAGCCGAGCGAGAACACGTGGACCAGAAGCGCCACGAGCGTCACGATGACGAGCATCAGCGCCGACAGCGGGTCGATCAGGACGCCGAACGTGAGTTCGATGTCGGTCGGCCCGATCCCCGCGCCGCCCTCGCCGGCCCAGTAGTACAGCGTCTCGTTGTACGCCCGTCCGCCAGCGACGGTGGCGGCGACCCAGATCGACAGCAGGAACGAGCCCGCGGTCGCCGCGATGCCGCCGAAGGCGCCGCCCTTCGGGAGGTACCTCCCCGCGCCGAGCGCGACGAGGAACGAGAAGAACGGGAGGAGGACGATCGCCGGGACGTATGCGAATGCGTTCACCATCTTACCACCTCATCTCCGCGGGAACGGTTACGTCAGTCGTGCCGAAGTTGCGGTATAACACGAGTATGATGCCGATGCCGATCGCGACCTCCGCGGCGGCGAGCGCGATGACGAACAGCGCGAACACCTGCCCGGTGAGGTCGCCGTAGTACAGCGCGAACGCGACGAAGTTGATGTTGGCCGCGTTCATCATGAGCTCGACGCTCATGAGGAAGTACAGCACGTTCCGCCGCGTCAGCACGCCGAACAGCCCGATACAGAACACCGCCGACGCCAACAGTAGGTACCACGTCGGCGGGATCGAAGACGCGACGGCGGTCACTGCCGGTCACCCCCGTCGCGGCCGCCGTCGGTGAACGCCCCGCCGACCGCGGAGACGACGGACCCGTCCTCCTCGCGCTTCGCGAGGTAGACGGCGCCGTCGACCGCCACGTCGAGCGCGACCGCGGCGATCAGGAACGCCGCGAGGAACCCCTCGGCGGGGACCGTCGCGACGTCGTACGCGCCGAGGTCGAAGAGGGCGTACCCGATGTTGTGGACGATGGAAGCGTCGGCCGGGAACCCGGCTGGCGCGGCGTCGAACGTCGCCGCGTTGATCGTCGCGACGAAGACGGCGAACAGTGCGCCCACGGCTATCGCGGGCAGGATCCGCGACCCGCGGCTCTCGTCGTCGCTCACGCGCTACTCACCTCCGTGTCCGTCTCAGATCGCGTGAGCATCACGGCGAACGTGACTAGAATGAGGACCCCGCCCACGTAGACGAGGATCTGCATGGCGGCGATGAACTCCGCCCGCAGCATCACGTAGTGCACCGCGACGCTCGTGAGGGCTCCGCCCAGAAGCAGCGCGGCGTGGAACACGTCGCGCGCCAGGACGACCCCGAGGGCGAACGCCAGCGTGACCGCGGCGAACAGCCCGAACGCGATGGTAGGATAAACCATTGTGTTTGTCTCCTATGAGAACCCCTTTGAAGATTTCGAGACGAGCCCGCTACTGGTAGTCGACCTCGCCGTCGCCCTCCCCGATCCACGCGCCGCGATCGGGATTGCGGGACTCCAGCGGGTCGATACCCTTGTACCACGGGACGTTCTTGAGCTGTTCTTTGTTGAACACGAAGTCGTCCTTCGTGTCCGCGGTGAACTCGAAGTTCTGGGTCAGCAGGATGGCGTCGACGGGACAGACCTCCTCGCAGAGCCGGCAGTAGATACACTGCCCGATGTGGAGGTTGTACTGCTCGCCGTTGCGCTGGTCGTCCTGAACGATCTGGATCGTGTCGTTCGGGCAGACGTTCTCGCACTGCCGACACCAGATACACCGCTCCTGGCTGAACTTGTGGACCCCGCGGAACCGGGGGCTCACTTCGGGCGCGTCCTCCGGGTATTCCACCGTGAACGTGTTCCCGTCCAGCGCGTGCTTCATCGTCGTCGCCATGGATTTCATGAGTCCAATCATGTTACGCGATCACCCCC
>NZ_CAKZRO010000127.1 GCF_937146585.1 uncultured Halorubrum sp.
CCTGTCATCGTCACTTAGCTCCTCGACTTCCGCGAGGGCTTTGTACCCCACGTACGCGTTCTCGTCCTCGACGACGGACACCTCCACGGAGCGGTCGGCGCTCGCGCTGGAGAAGGCGCCGGTGCCGGTGCTGAGCGCGGCCGACCCGGTTCCGCCGAGCAGGAGGATGAGGTTGCGTCGTTTCATGATGTGCGTGGGTCCAACACTGGGTTACTGGTTGACAACACGTGTCGCACACTTAAGGTTATGAGCCGTCGGAAGCGGGTATCGCTCCGCTTGAACGCCCGTGACATTGGCCTGAACCCCGTTCTCGCCGCCGACCGCGGCTCCCTGTCCGCCCGCGCTCAGATCCGGTCCCCGGTCGGTCACTGCTCGCCCACTTCGGGCGGCTCCTCGCCGCGGCCGACCTCCATCTCCGCGGTGTAGTACTTGTGCGCCAGCGCCGAGAACGCGAACGCGACGACGATCGCCAGCGTCCACGCCATCTCGGGGAGGAGCGTGAACGGCCACACCCCGATCCACACCGCCGAGACGAGCGCGGCGGCGACGCCGGAGAGCCCGAGGTAGTACTCGCTCCACGGGATCTCTCTGCCCTCCACGACGTCCAAGTACACGTCCACGTCCGTCAGCGCCGGCGTCGGCTCGACGACCCCGCGCGCCTTGTTGAACTCCACGACCCCCGCGTCGTCCATCTTCGGCAGGTGCGACTGCTGGAGGGCCGTGTACACTCGTTTCCGCTCGCTGCTCGATATCTCGGCGGTGTCGATCCCGTTCTCCCAGGCCGCGATCTGCTCCGCCATCTCGCCGATCTCGACGGCGTCGTCCGGCTCGCGTTTCAGCAGGTGGACCGCGAACCGCCGCCGCTGGTTGGCCAGTACGTCGAACAGATCGTCCTCGGAGATCTCCGCCGGCGACTCTACCCCTCCCCCGCCGATCTGCTGTGCCGACGCCATTAACGTCAGACACATATGAACGTCCCAACATAAAACCACGGGTTGTGATAACTCGACAACGTTTATCAGCGTTCAAACGCTGCTGGCGGAAGAGCTGTGAAAGGCAGAAATTACGCGTTTTGAGCCACTAAAACGACCATATAACATTCCCAACAACATATTTAGCGGCGATTTTTCACCCGAAAATATCACATCCCGAAACAGTTCGGCTGGGGTTCGACCCGGGTTGTGCGGTGCTCTCGGGTGTCTCGATGGACCCTTGAGGGACTTCAGGCACCGCATAATCAAGGGCCTGGGGCCGTAACGAAGTGACGATACCGTATGTCCTCGGTCCGTCGAACCCTGACCCTCGCCGTCCTCCTCGCCGCCGCGGGAGGCCTCGCCTTCACGACGGGCGCGGCGGTGGTCGACGGGCCGTCGGACACGTTCGCTGAGGACCGCCTCGCGGTCCAGCCCGTCGACGGGCCCAACGGCGCGTACGCCTACCTGAACGACGACGAGGAGATCGTCGTCGACGTCTCGTCGTCGAACCCGAAGCTCCCGGCCGACTTCGAGGGGGTCAACCCGGACTCGCTCGCCTCGGCCGACGGCGTGTTCGCGATCACCTACACCGCCGACGAGTACGCCCGGGTCTGGATCGACCACCCGGAGGAGAACGTCACCTTCGTCGTCGACGGCGAGTCGGTTGAGGGGCGCTCGAACAACGTCACGCTCGGTCCGGACGAGACGGTCGCCGTCGGCCTCGAGGTCGACGCGCGCGGGGTCGTCGCCGGCACGCAGCTGGGCGGCGACGACTTCGATATCCGCGCCGAACTCGCTGACCCGGAGTCCGTCTCCCCGCCCCCGGGCGACGGTAACGACGGGAGCGACGACGATGGCACCGACGCCGGTGACGACGACGTCGGCGGCGCGTCGACCGCGGTCCGCAGCCCCGCGCCGGACCGCCGGGAGTTCGGGGGGCGGGCACTCTCCCGCGGGGAAGCGGTCACCTTCGACGCGGGCGCGATGGAGATCGTCGGCGGCGACGTCACGCTTGACCGCGTGCGGATCGTGAGCGCGGACGCCCGCGAGGTCGACTTCGGGACGGTCGGCCAGCCGGCGCCGTTCCGGTCGGCCGGACCGCTGACCGACTCCCGGGGGGCGGCCCCGAACGGCTACTTCGAGTTCGACCACTCGTTCGGGGCCGAGGCGGTCTCCCGCGTCCGGTTCTCGGTCAGCGTCGACCGCGACTACCTGAACGAGACCGGCGGCGACCCCGAGGACCTCTCGCTGTACCGCCGCGCCGAGTCGGAGCCCGACGGCTGGGAGCGGCTGGAGACCGAGCGCGTCGACCCGGCCGTCCGCGACCTGCTGGACCTCCCGGACGACCGGGTCCACGTCACGGCGTCGACCGACGAGTTCTCCGTGTTCGCCGTGGCGACCGAACGCCCCGTCATCCGCGCGACAGCCGCCACGATAGACCGCGAGACTGTCGATCCGGGCGAGTCGGTCGTCGTCCGGGCGACGGCCGCGAACGAGGGCGGCAGCGACGGCGCGCGCGAGGTGACGCTCACCGCCGACGGCGATTCCGTCGCGACCCAGCGGGTCGACCTCGACACGGACGAGCGCGCTACCGTCGCCTTCGAACCGACGTTCGACGAGCCCGGGACGTACGACATCGCGGTCGACGGCGCGCTCGCGGGGACGCTGGTCGTTGACGATCCGGGCGGCGACGGCGACTCGGGCGACGGCGACGCGAACGACGTCGGCCCGGCGGGGCCCGACGGCACCGCGGCCGACTCGCCAACCGAGGAGCCGAGCGGGATCGATCCGTCGAACCTCGCGGGGCTCGGCGTCCTCGTCCTCATAGTCCTCGCGAGCGCCGCGCTCGTCCGCCGCATGCCGATATCGTGACGGTCGCCCGCCGAACCGACGACGCGGTCGCGGGCGAGCCGACGAGAGTGCGTCCCGACGACCGGCCTGGCCTGCGGACAGCGTCGAGCGTTATCACCACTGGAAGCCGGACCACAGTCATTAACTCACCGTCGGGGCACGAACAGCCGTGAGCGACCTCTCGTCCGAGTCGGACCGTTCGATCTCGGGGCCCGACGCGAGCGACGGCCGTGTCCGCGGCCGGAGCGCGCGCGACCGGTCCGGATACGCGGCGTTCTTCGCAGAGCTGTCCGCCCGCGCTCGCCCCCGCGACCTGGTCGCGCTCTGCGTCCCCCCGGTCGCGCTCGTCGCCGTGTTCGCGCTGCCGGAGGCGACCCGACGCTCGCTCGCGTTCGCGTACATGGAGCCGACGGTGCTGTCGGCGTTCGCCGCGCACTACGTCCACCTCGGGACCGACCACCTCCTCGGGAACCTCGCCGGGTACGCCCTCCTCGCCGGCGTCGGCTACGCGCTCG
>NZ_CAKZRO010000128.1 GCF_937146585.1 uncultured Halorubrum sp.
CGCGGGACCCGCGACCGTGGTTCCGTTTCCGGCGCGCGGGACCCGCGACCGTGGTTCCGTTTCCGGCGCGCGGGACGACCCGCAAACCCCTAAGTCGCGGGGCCCCAACCCGAGGTATGGTCGAGGCTCCACAGACCGCCGAAGGGTGGTTCTCGCTTCACGACTTCCGCTCGATCGACTGGGACGCCTGGCGCGACGCGCCCGAGTCCGAGCGACGGCGGGCGATCGAGGAGGGCGAGGCCTTCCTGAAACACCGCGAGCTGGTCGCCGACGCCGATGACGGGGAGTCGGCGCTGTTCTCCGTGCTGGGACACAAGGCGGACTTCCTCTGTCTCCATTTCCGCCCGTCGCTCGACGATCTCTCCGCGATCGAGCGCCGGTTCGAGGACACCGCGCTCGCGAAGTTCACCGAGCGCGAGACCTCCTACGTCTCCGTCACCGAGGTGTCCGGGTACGTCTCGGACGACTACTTCGAGGAGGGCGCGGACGCCGTCGACGAGGGGCTGCGCCGCTACATCGAGGGGAAGCTGAAGCCCGAGATCCCCGACGACGAGTACGTCAGCTTCTACCCGATGAGCAAGCGCCGCGGCGAGGAGCACAACTGGTACGACCTCGACTTCGAGGAGCGCGCCGACCTGATGGCGGGCCACGGCGAGGTCGGCAAGGAGTACGCGGGGAAGATCAAGCAGGTGATCGCCTCCTCCGTCGGCTTCGACGACCACGAGTGGGGCGTCACGCTGTTCGGCGCGGACCCGACCGACATCAAGGACATCGTCTACGAGATGCGGTTCGACCCGGCCTCCTCGCGCTACGGCGAGTTCGGCGACTTCTACGTCGGCCGCCGGTTCCCGCCGCGCGACCTCGACGCCTTCCTCGCGGGCGAGACGGTCCCGACCGGCCGCGTCACGGAGCGGGACAGCGCCGGGCACCCCCACGGGGAGGAGAGCGGCCACGGTGAGGGCGGTCACCACGGCGACGACGGCCACGGCCGCGACGAGGGCCACGAGCGCTCGGGCGCTGGCGGCGGCTCCGCCCACGGCGACCACCCCCACGGCGAGGACGGCGGCAGCGAGGGCGACCACCCCCACGGCGACGAAGAGGCCGGCGACGGGGCCTCGGACGAGGAGATCCGCGGCGAGCTCGCCGACCTCGACATCTACGCCGGGAAGCCCCACGGCGAGGACGTGTACGCCACGGTGCTGTACAGCGAGGCCGACGTGGGCGAGCTGTTCGACGAGGTCGAGGGGCTCCGCGGCAACTTCGACCACTACGGCACCCACGTCAAGACCGCCGTGTACGAGGGGCGCCACACCGACCGCGCCGCAGTCGTCTCCATCTGGGACACGGCGTCGGCGGCCGAGACCGCGGGCGGCTTCCTCTCGGAGCTGCCGGACATCGTCGCCCGCGCCGGCGAGGAGTCCGGCTTCGGCACGATGGGCATGTTCTACACCGTCAAGCCAGACTACCAGACGGAGTTCGTCGAGACCTTCGACGACGTCGGCGACCTGCTCGCCGAGATGGACGGCCACGTCGAGACGGACCTGATGGTGAACACCGAAGACGAGAACGACATGTTCATCGCCAGCCAGTGGAACGCGAAGGAGGACGCGATGGGCTTTTTCCGCTCCGACGAGTTCTCCGAGACCGTCCAGTGGGGCCGCGACGTGCTCGCCGACCGCCCGCGCCACGTCTTCTTGGCGTAGGCCGGTCGGCCGCTCGGCGAGCGCCGGTCCCCCGCCGCCCGGTCCCCTTCGCCGACCGCCGGGTTTTAGGTGTCGTTGCGGCGAACGACCGGCCATGTTCGACACCATCGTGGTCGCGACCGACGGCTCCGACAGCGTTCAGCGGGCCGTCTCGGTCGCGGTCGACGTGGCGGCGCGGTTCGACGCCGAGGTCCACGCGGTGTACGTCGTCGACGCCGGCGAGGTGGAGTCGTCGCCCGACACGGTCCGCGACGACCTCCGCGACGCCCTCGACGACGAGGGACGCGACGCCCTCGACCGCGTGTCCGGCGCGGCGCACGACCGCGACGACGACCTCGACGTGACGATCGAGGTCCGCGAGGGGCGGCCGGCCTCGGAGATCGACGCCTACGCGCGGTCGGTCGACGCCGACCTCGTCGCGATGGGCACCCGCGGCCGCCACGGCGAGAACCGCTTCCTCATCGGCTCCGTCGCGGAGCGCGTCGTCCGGACCTGCCCGGTCCCGGTGTTGACGGTGCGGCAGCTGACCGAGGAGGACCCGCGGCGGACGACGATCTGAGCGCCCGCGAGAGCGGCGGAGTTTTCCGGCTGCCGCCCGGCACGACGGTATGGACGACGACCTCATCGAGACGGGGGACGCCCCCCGATCGCGGTACACGAAGCTGCCGGGGAAGGGATTCTTCTACCCGGACTCGCTGGACGACGAGCGCGCGGAGCGGCGAGCGCGGGAGACGATCGAGGGGAGCGAGGCGGTCGTGATCGCCGACGGCGACGCCGACGGCCTCGCCTGCGCCGCGATGATCCGCGAGGCGTACGACGCCGCCCTCGACGTCGCGCCCTTCGAGGACGCCATCGCGGCCCGGCTGGATGACGAGCGCGAGGGGGACGAGGCGGCCGAGACCGCGGGCGACGTGGCGGACGACGAGGATCCGCTCGAGGACGCCCACGCGCAGTCCTCGGTCGGGCTGCTCTCCGCGGGCCCGTACTCGATCGACACCGCGCTCGAACGCGTCGCCGCGCACGCCGACGACGGCATCGACCTGTTCGTCTGCGACCTCTGTCCCGACGACTACGAGTGGATCGCGGAGCCGCTCGAAGAGCTGGCGGACTCGACCGACGCGATCCGCTGGTTCGACCACCACCAGTGGGACGACGAGACCGCGAGCGCGGTCCGCGAGGCCGGCGTCGACCTCGTCGTCGGCGAGTCGGACGAGGAGTGCACCGCCGACGTGACGCTCCGCTCGCTGGGTCGTGAGTTCGACGACCGCTGGGCCGAGCTCGCCGCGGTCACGCGCGACCACGACCTCTGGCTCAAGGAGGACCCCCGCTCGGACGACCTCGCCGACTACTCCTACTGGGCGGGCGCCGAGGAGTACGCCGCCGTCGTCGGCGCGTACGGCGTCGACCTCCCCGAGGCGGTTCGGTCGTTCGTCTCGGAGCGACGGGTCGAGAAGGAGGCGCGCATCGACCTCGCGGTCGACCGCGCGGTCACCCACGAGGTCGGCGACTGGCGCGTCGCGGTCACCTACGGCCGCTGCTCGCAGAACGAGGTCGCGGAGCGGCTCCGCGAGGCGGGCGCGGACGCCGCCGTGATCGTCAAGCCAGCGGGGTCGGCCTCGATCCGCGGCTCCGACGACTTCCGGCACGCCCACGAGGTCGCCGGGCGCGTGAACGGCGGCGGGCACCCGCAGGCGGCGGGCTGTAAGCCCGACATCTACGACGACATGCTGGACTACGCCCACCACTGGAGCACCGAGGGACAGGCGTGTCAGCGCGTCATCCTCGCGGCGTTCGAGGCCGTCGCCGAGGAGGTCGCGGCCGAGGAGCGCGACGCCGACGAGGCCGAAGCGGCCGAGTAGGCCGATGGCCGACGTCCTCGTGGCCGGCGAGACGCTCGTCGACTTCGTGCCCGCCCCCGGCGAGACGCCGGGCGAGGTGGACGGGTACGCTCACCGCCCCGGCGGCGCGCCCGCCAACGTCGCGGTCGGGCTCGCCCGGCTCGGCTCGCCGCCCGCGTTCTGGACGCGCCTCGGCGACGACGCGTTCGGCGCGTTCCTCGCCGAGACGCTCGCGGACGAGGGGATTCCAGAGACCCACGTCGAGCGCGTCGCGGGGAAGACGACGCTCGCGGTGGTGTCGCCGCCCGGCGAAGACGGGCCGCGGTTCGCCTTCTACGGCCCCCGCGAGGCGACGTTCGGGTTCGACCCGGAGGCGGTGCCGACCGAGGCGCTGCGGGGCGCCGACGACGCGGCGTCGCCGGCGGGGACGGGCGCGCCGCCGTGGGTCCACCTCGGCGGCGTGGCGCTGACGCACCCGCGGGGGCGGGCGGCCACCCGCGAGCTCCTCGCGGCGGCGGCCGCCGCCGGCTGCCCGGTCTCGTTCGACGTGAACTACCGGCCCGACCTCGTCCCGGACGACGCGACGGAGGCGGCGTCGGCCGCGGTCCGCGAGGCGGTCGCCGAGAGCGACGTCGTGCTGTGTAGCGACGAAGACGTCGCGGCGGCCGGGCTGTCGACGAACGAGGGGGAAGAGCTGGCGCACGACCTGCTCGCGCTCGGCCCACACACCGCCGTGGTCACGCTGGGGAGCGACGGCGCGCTCGCGGTCGGGACCGACGACGCGCCGTGGGGGCCCGCGACGGTCCGGCACGGCGGGTTCTCGGTGGCGGCCGTCGACGCGACCGGGGCGGGCGACGCGTTCACGGCGGGGCTGCTCTCGCGGCTCGCCGAGGGATCCGGAGCCGACCGCGAGGGGGAGCCGCTCCGCGACGCGGTCGCGTTCGGCAACGCGACCGCCGCGCTGTCGGTCCGGTCGGTGGGCGGCATGGGGTCGCTGCCGTCGCGCGACGAGGCGGCGGCGTTCCTCGCGGAGCGGGAGTGAGAGAGGCAGGAGTGGTCGAGGGGCGCCGCGTCGCCTACGAGGCGGACGGCGACATCTCGATGTTGAGGCTCTTCTGGACGAGCTGGGTGAACGCCATCGAGCAGAGGAAGTACCAGAGGATCCACATCTGGATCGGGCCGACGATCCCCGTGTCCCACGTGACGGTGCCCGCGAGCGGAACGACGAGCTCCTGGGCGGCGACGGCCGGATACGCGGCGTCCGAGCCGCGGTAGCCGATCACCCAGAACATCCAGAGGAACGCCGGGATGGTGAGGAACATGATCCACACCATCGGGCGGAACTGCTCTTTGAACATGCCGAGCTGGTCGCCCATCGCCTCCATCTGCTCCTCCTGGATCTCGTCGAGCGCCTCGTCGTCGTCGCGCTCCTCCGCCGCCTTCCGGCGCTCCTGGATGTCCTTCATCCGCTCCTGGTACGCGCCCATCTTCTCCATGTCCATGAGCCCGGCGCGCAGGAGCGTCGAGTACAGCCCCGTGCCGAGCGCGATGACCATGATCACCACGTAGAAGGGGACGACGTTCAGGAGGGGGCCGAGGACGACGTCGATCCCGCCGGCGATGGCGTTCCGGACCGGGCTGACCGCGTAGCCGACGAACGCGCCGAGCGTCGCCACGCCGGCGAGCTTGTCCCACTTCGACCAGGTGGTCGTCTCCGGCGTCTCCACGTCGCTGCCGCCCGAGTCGTCCTCCATCCCGGCCTCGATCTCGTCGCGGTCGGCCAGCGCGAACCCCTCGTCGCCGTCGACGAGGACCTCCTTCTCGATGAGCCGGCCCCACTGCCCGCTGGTGATCTGGTCGCGGACGTCGACCCAGCGCACCTCGCCGCCGCTGGCGTTGTCGAGGACCACTTGGATGGCGTCCCGCATCTCGCCGTCCTCCCGGACGAGCGAGCGGACTCGCCGTTCGACTTTACTCATTAGCGGTCGGTTAGCGGTCGACGGTTAAGAACCTTGTAGGATCGTCGCTCGGCGACGGCGCGGATCGATCCGCGGCGGCGACGCCGATCAGTTCGCGGCGACGGCGCGGATCAGTTCTCGACGACGTCGCGGATCCGGTCGAAGACCTCGTCCGGGGTCGCCTCGCCGTCTACCTCGACGAGCACGCCCTCGTCGCGGAAGTGGTCGACCACGGGCTCGGTGTTCTCGTAGAACACCTCGAGGCGCTCGCGGGCCGTCTCCTCGGTGTCGTCCTCCCGCTGGACCAGTTCGCCGCCGCACTCGTCGCAGACCCCGGGCTCTTCGGGCGGCTGGAAGTCGACGTGGAAGTTCGCGCCGCAGTCGTCGCAGACCCGGCGGCCGGTGAGCCGGTCGACGAGCACCTCCTCGTCGACGTCGAGGAGGATCACGGCGTCGAGGTCCGTAATCGAAGAGAGGAACTCCGCCTGCTCGAGGTTGCGCGGGTAGCCGTCCAGCACGAACCCGTCGGCGTCGTCGAGCGCGGCCTCGACGATCTCGTTGACGACCGGGTCGGGGACCAGTTCGCCGGCGTCCATGAACGACTTCGGCGTCCCGAACTCCGTCTCCATCTCCTTGTTCGCGCGGAGCGCGTCGCCCGTCGTGACGTGCTCGACGCCGTACTCGTCGGCCAGCTTCGCGCTCTGCGTGCCCTTCCCGGCTCCGGGGGCCCCCAACAGCAGAATTCGGTGACTCATACCGAAGCGGTCGCGGGCCGTCCGTAAAGGCTTGAAGATTCCGGCCAACCCTACTCGTCGCCGTCGGCCGCGGCGGACTCCTCCGTCGCCCCGTCGTCGGCGCGAAGTCGGAGCCCCATCTCCAGTTCGAAGCTCTCCGCGTCGGAGGTCTCGAAGCCGATCTTCTTGTACAGGGAGACGGCGGCGCGGTTCCACCGCTCGACGGTGAGCCACACCTTCCGGACTCCGTTCGCCTGCCCGTGGCCGAGCAGGCCGCGGATGAGGTGCGTCCCGACCCCGGCGCGCTGGTACTCCTGGTGGACGAAGATCGCCAGCTCGTAGGCGTCGCCGTCGGGGACGAGCGTCGCGTGGCCGGCCGCGTCGCCGCCGCACCAGGCGATCACGTTGTAGCAGTCGTCGGCGAGGATCGCGTCGAGCCACTCGCGGATGCGCTTCTCGCCGCCGGGCGGGATACCCTGCGCGCGGTCGGCCGGGTCGAAGGTGTCGTACATCTCCACGAGCGTCTCGTGGTCGGCCTCCGTCCCCTCATACGGGCGGATCTCGATCTCGCGGTCCTCGCGGTCGGTGAACGCGGTCGGCGGCGGCGGGAACTCGTCCGCCACCGCGTCAGGGTAGCGTCGGTCGCTCATCTGACCAGCGTGACCGACGTCTTCGCGTTCAACAGGACGAACTCCGCGATCGGCCCGATCGTGATCTTCCCCATCGGGCTCGTGTGTCCGCCGCCGAGGACGATCTCCTCGAACGCCTCCGTCTCGGCGATCTCCACCAGTCGGCTGCCGGGGTCGCCCTCGACGCGTCGTACCTCGGCGTCGATCCCCGCGTCGTCGACGGCCGCCTCGGCGCGGTCGGCGACCGCGTCCGGGGCGACCGACGAGTCGTCGTTGTCCACGACGGCGATCGTCAGGTCGTCGTTCGCGACCGCCGCCCGCTCGACCGTTCGGTCGAGCGCGCGGAACGAGTCGTCGCTGCCGCCGATCCCGCAGAGCACCTTCATGTGCCACCCCTCCACGCGACGATACAAAAGTGGATCTCCGAGCGGGCGGCCACCGACAAGCCTTTTGTTCGCCCGTGGAGTTTCAGACGTATGAGCGATCAGACCGATCCGCCGGCCGACTCGCCCGGCGGATCGGACGACCCCGCCGGGGACCGAACGCCGCCCGAGGAGGGCGGACCGGACGGGGACGAACCGGCTGACGCCCCCCGGAGTGACGAAGCGACCGAGGAGCCGTCGACCGCGGATCCGGACGCGAGCGACGCGGACCGGTCTGTGACCGATCCAGACCAGACCGCGACCGACGAGGAGGACCGGTCCGCGACCGACGAAGGCGTCCCCCGGGACGTCCGAAAGTACGAGCGGTTCCAGAAGATGGACGGGGCGCGCTACGAGCGCGTCAACGAGTTCCTCCGCGACCGGACGTACATCACGGCCCGCGAGTGGGCGATCGCGCGGCTCTGCGCCGACTTCCGCACCGAGACCGGCGTCGAGATGACGAAGATCGGCGAGAACCTCCCCGAGCTCGTCCCCTTCATGACGGACACGTACACGCCGCAGGCGGTCAACCAAGCGCGCTACTCCTTCGAGGAGAAGGTGACGAAGGCGGGGGCGACGTTCCTCTACGGCGCAATGTCCGGGTTCTTCACCGCCGAGGACTTGGACGAGATGATGTACGAGGTGACGGAGGTCGCGAAGTTCCTCCTGGAGGTCGAGGGCGTGGACCTCGCGGTCGCCGACGAGCTGGAGGCCGAAGACAAGATCAGCGAGGTGATGCGCGACGTGCGGGCCTCCTCCGCGGACCTCCGCGGCGAGGAGGTCCGGTGCCCCGAGTGCGGTCACGTCCACGAGCCGACGGAGGAGTGATCATGAACCGCTTCCCGGGGGCGATCGACGCGACGCCGGACCCGACGCTGGTCGTCGACGGCGACGGCGTCGTCCACGCCGGGACCCCGAGCGTCGAGTCGGTGTTCGGCCTCGACCCGGCGGAGCTCGCGGGCCGGCCGATCGACGAGGTGTTCGAAGACCCGACCGAGCTGGACTGGGGGAACGCCCCGTCGATGGCGCCCTTCGAGGGCGGCGAGAACGGAGAGAACGGCGGCGGTGAGGGCGACGACGGCGAGGGCAGGGACGACGAGGAAGTCGACCGAACCGACGAACCGGGGAACGCGGGGGAGTCCGAGCTCCGACACGACGTCGCGGCACTGATCGAGACGACGCGGGCCGGCGAGGCGCGGTCGCTGGCGGACGGGTTCGAGCTGGCCGTGCGCCGCGGCGACGACGTCCTCGTGCCGGTCCGGGTCAGCGTCGGGCCGTTCGAGCTCGACGGCGAGCCGTACGCGGTCGTCACGGCGATAGACGTCTCGAACGAGCGGACGCGGCGGCTGGCGCTCCAGCGCCGCACGGAGACGCTCGAATCCCTCCACGAGGCGACCCGGGAGCTGCTGAAGACGACCGACAAACGGGCGGCCGCCGAGGCGGCGGTGTCGTACGTCGAGGACGTGTTGGGCCACCCGATCGCCGGGATCTGGCTCCACGACGAGGACGGCGACGCCCTGGAACCGGTCGTCTGGACCGACAGCGCCGATGCGGTCGTCGGGGACCACCCGACGTTCGCGGCCGACGAGCCGAGCATCACCTGGGACGTCTTCGAGAGCGGCGAGCCGACGTACGTGGCGGACGTCCGCGACGACCCCGACCGGTACAGCGACGGCGCCGCGATCCGGAGCGAACTCGTCGTCCCGCTCGGCCGCTACGGGGTGTTGAACGTCGGCGCCACGACCGCCGAGGCCTTCGACGACTCCGACCTGGCGATCGCGCGCATCTGGGCGGCGACGGTGACGATGGTGCTCGTCCGGATCGAGCGGGAGCGCCAGCTCAAGCGCCGCGAGGCGGAGGTGTCCCGCGAGCGCGACCGGTTGGAGGAGTTCGCCAGCCTCGTCTCCCACGACCTGCGCAGTCCGCTCAACGTCGCCGCCGGGAACCTCGAGATCGTCACCGACCGGCTCGCCGAGGAGTCGATAGACGCCGCGGAGCTGGGGGCGGTGAAGCGCTCGCTCGACCGGATGGACGCGCTCATCGAGGACCTGCTCGCGCTGGCGCGGCAGGGCGCGGGCATCGACGAGACCGAGCCCGTGGCCCTGTCCGACCTCGCCGCCGAGTGCTGGACCACCGTCGACACCGAGTCGGCGACGCTGTCGGTCGAGACGGAGACCGCCGTCGCCGCGGACCGCAGCCGCCTCCGGCAGGCGCTGGAGAACCTCTTCGGCAACGCGGTCGAGCACGTGGGCCCCGACGTCGCGGTCGCGATCGGCGCGCTCGACGGCGGCGACGGGTTCTACGTCGCGGACGACGGCCCGGGGATCGACCCGGATCGCCGCGACGAGGTGTTCGAGGCGGGGATGACGACCGACCCGGAGGGGACCGGGTTCGGGCTGAAGATCGTCGCCGAGGTCGCGGAGGCGCACGGGTGGACGGTCGCGCTCGTCGAGAGCGAGGGCGGCGGCGCGCGGTTCGAGTTCCGCGGCGTCGACCTCGACCCGGGCGACGCGAGCGGCGAGTAGGCGGGCGAGAGGCGACCGCGCGCCGAGCGCGCCCGTCAGTCGTCGGCGGTCGCCGCGCTCGCCGGGTCGAGCCCATCGCCGTGGCCGGGCACCGTGCCGTCGTCGTTCCAGCCGCGGAGCGCGTAGTACTCCGACAGCGCCGCGTCGAACCCCTCGATCGCGTCGGCGTACGGGAGAGTGTCGTCGCGCCGGTCGAAGCCGCGGGCGTTGTTGAACGCGCGCTCCAACTCGACGACCCGGGCGCCGAGCGCCTGGAGGTCGTCGTAGTCGGCGTCGAGGAGGGCGGCGAGCCGGTCGTCGGTCACCGTGCCCCGCGAGAACTTACAGACGACCGCGGAGTCGAGGACCGCGTTGCGGTTCTCCTTCGCGACGAGCTTCGGCGGCTTCCCGTCGAGCCCCTGCGGGTCGAACGCCTCGTCGGGGTCGACGAGCGGGTACTCGTACGGGTAGAACTCACCGTACATGTGGTCCGCGCCGCGGTTCGCGGTCGCGAACGCGAGCCCCTGGCCGTTCAGCGCGCGGCCGTCGTGACCGGAGAACGCCATCCCCTTCACCGTCCAGTCGTCCGCGCCGAACTCCTCGTGGGCGCGGTGGACGCCCTCCGCGAGCTTGTCGCCGACCCCCTCGCGGTAGGCGATCTGCTCCACGAGCGACCGGACGAGGTCGGCGTTGCCGAACTCGTCTTCGCTCTCTAAGAACATCGAGACGACGTCGCCACAGGAGATGGTGTCCATCCCGAGCTCGTCGCACAGCTCGTTGGCGCGCATCACGTCGACCACGTCGTCGACGCCCGCGTTCGAGCCGAACGCCATCACCGTCTCAAACTCCGGCCCCTCCGTCTCGACGCCGGTCGCCTCGTCGCGGGTGGGGAGCTTACAGGCGAACGCGCACTGCGAGCAGGTGGCTTTCTTGTACTTCTTCTCCTCGACGCGGTCGCCGGAGATCCCCTCGACGCCCTCGAAGGAGGTCTCCGCGAAGTAGTACGACGGGAGCGCGTCGACCTCGTTCGCGAGCTCCGTCACGCTCGTCGTCCCTTGCCGCTTCATGATCGAGTCGGAGGTGGCCGCCTCCCGATGGACCTCCCCCGCCTCGTCCGGCCAGTCGAGGTCGATCTCGGGGGCCACGTCGCCGGCGAACGTGAGCGCCTTCACTCCCTTCGAGCCGAGCACCGCGCCGAGCCCGCCGCGCCCGAACGCCCGCGTGTCGGAGGTCATGATCGAGGCGAACCGGACCTCGTTCTCGCCCGCGGGCCCGACGCAGGCGACGTGCTCGGGCTCCAGCTCGTGCGTCTCGGCGAACCGATCGGAGACCGCAGACACCTCGGTCTCCGCCAGGTCGTCGACCGCCTCGAAGGTCACGTCCGGCTCGCCGTCCGGGCCGATCTCGCGGACGTGGACCGCGAGCAGCTCGTCGCTCGCCCCCACGAGCTCGACGGCGGCGTACCCCGCGCCGGTGAAGTTTCGCGAGAGGAACCCTCCCGCGTTCGACGAGCAGAGCCCGTTCGTGAGCGGCGAGAGGCCCGTGGCGGCCATCCGCCCGGTGTAGGAGGTCGTCGAGTACTGCATCGGCCCCGTCGAGAGGAAGAGCCGGTTCTCCGGGCCGAGCGGGTCGGCGTCGAACGGGATCCGGTCGTACGCGAGCGACGTGTTGAGCCCGCGGCCGCCGACGAACGACGCCAGCCGGTCGTCGATACGGGTCGTCGACGCGGTCCGCTCCGTCAGGTCGATCGTGAGGAGCGGCCCCTGTGCGTGTCTCATGGGCGTACGGAGCGAGCGGGCGGCGATAAAACTCGGGGTAGAATCGCGGTTTGAATTTCCGTTAGCTGCGGTGCGATCGGTTGTAAAACGTGCGGTCGGCGCGTGCCGGTGAGCGCCGCACCGCGGCGCGAACCGCACGCGCGAGGGACGCCGCGAACGCCCGTAGGGCGTGAGCGACGAGGCTGGGGAGGCGTGAGGTGTGTGGGGCTTCGGGGGGTGTTTGTTGTAGATGTACTGCCGATCCTTGTAACTGAGCAGCTGGGTCTTCGGAAGGGTTCATCGCGTCGTCGGTAGTGTATCAATGACCATCGAGAGAATCCCAGATACGCTGATAAATCTACCACGTCGATCTGCGTTCTCTCTACCACTCGGCCCCGAACTCGGCCTCCGCTTCGACAGCGTTTGTCTCGCCGGCATCCACGGGCTCAAAATCGTCGAATACGCCCCCGTGTTGCTGGACGATCTCGACTGAAAGCGCACCGTCTTCGTCGGTCGCCCACCGACGTTTGTCACCCGGTTCGATGTCGAGACTTCGGCGGATGTCGGACGGAATCGTAACCGTTCCTCGGTCGGTGACTCTGGTCTCCTTGGGTTCGTTTTCGACGGTCATACGCGAACATGCCGGCTTCGATCAGTCATCTGTTTTTCCGTATTTTAGATGCCGCAGCAGATGGGACGTGATACTGCCGTCAAGTTCGCATTCGGCCGTCGAGGACGTGGTGCGTCACGGCCTCGACGCCGGACGCCGCCGTGTCGAGCGTCGCGACATGGAACGCGTCGTCCGCGCCGTCGACCGGAATCGGGAGCCCGCCGGGGTTCACGCGGACGGTCCCGCCGCGCGCCTCGACGCCGTGCGCGTGGGTGTGCCCGTGGAGCACGTAGTCGTAGTCGCCGCAGTCGACGAGCGCGTCGACGAGGACTTCGCTCGTGCCGTGGGTGACCGCGACGTCGACGGCGTCGCTCGCCCCGTCGCCGTCGCCGAACGAGAGCGCGGCGGCCTCGCCGTGGTATTCGCCGAACTCCTCGACGGTCGACTCGACCGCCCACTCGCCGTCGTTGTTCCCGCGGACCGCGTGGAACGCGAAGTCGGCGTCGAACGGTGTCGCGGAGAAGGGGGCGACGAAGTCGCCGCAGTGGACGACCGCGTCGACCCCCTCGCGCTCGAACAGCGAGACGGCCGCTTCGACCGCGGTCAGGTCGTCGTGCGTGTCGGAGACGATGCCGATCAGCATACCGGCCGGTCGCCGCGGCGCCACTTCAACCCCCGCCTACTCGCCCGTCAGCGCATCGCTCGCGGGCGCGAGGTCGATGGTCTGCCCGCGGCCCGCCTCGCTCGCGCGCTCGTAGAGCATGTGCGCGGCGGCGACCGTCTCGACGCCGGTGCCGCCCGAGTCGAAGACGGTCACCTCGTCGTCGCTCGTGCGGCCCCGATGGTCGCCCGCGACGACCGCGCCGAGGTCGGCCGCGATCCCTTCGCCCTCTTCGATCAGGCCGGCCTCAACCGCGGCGAGGTACGAGCCGGCGTCCTGCGCCGCGCGCGCTCGGAGGTCGGGGACGTAGGTGGCGCGCGCGACGAGCTCGGGCGGGAGCTCGTTCTTCGCCGGGTCGTACTGCCCCATCGCCGTGACGTGCGTCCCCGGCTCCACGTCGCCGTCGGCGATCACGGGCTCGCTCGCGGTCGTCGCGGTGATGACGACGTCCGCCCCGTCGAGCGCGGCGCTCGCGCTCTCGACCGCGGCGACGTCGGCGGCGAGTCGCTCGTCGAAGTCGGCGGCGAACGCCTCGCGGTTCTCCGGGGTCGGCGAGAAGACGCGGACCGCCTCGAACTCGCGGACCGTGGCGGTCGTCGCGACCTGCCCGCGCGCCTGCGCGCCGCTGCCGATCACGGCGAGTTCGGTCGCGTCCTCGCGGGCGAGCGCGTCGACCGCGACCGCGCCCGCGGCGCCGGTCTTGAACGGGTTCATCGACGCGCCGTCGAGGAGCGCGAGCGGCGCGCCCGACTCGGCGTCGAACAGCGGCGTCATGAACCACGCGTCGCCCGCGCCGAAGCCGGCGGAGTAGGCGTAGCCGCCCATGGCTCCCGTCTCCGGGAGGACGGCGGCGTAGGTGGTGAACATCCCCGGCGGCTCGCGGTTGAACAGCTTCGTCCGCGGCTCCGCGGGCGCTCCCTCGCCGACCTGCCGGTACGCGTCGCGCACGGCGGCGACGTAGTCGGCCGGCGCCGCGAGGTCGTCGACCGCGGAACTCGAGAGGAACAGGGCGTCGGTCATGCCCGGTCACTCGGGGCGCGGGGACTAAACGGTACAGGACGCGGCGACCCGTCGGGGATCAGACGGACGACCGACCGCCACGCCCGCCCTCGCCGCGGCCGGAACGAGTCGCGTCCGCCCGCGCGTCGCCGTCGCCGACTGGGGCCCTGACGAACATCGCGTGGGCCATCACGGTGGCGGCGGCCACCGCGCCCGCGGGCAACGCCGACGTCACGGACAGTCCGACCAGGGTGAGGAGGGCGGTCACACCGATCAACGCTGCCGGGATGAGCCCGAGGACGTAGTCGTAGTATCCAGTCATGCTCCCGTTGAATACTAGTCGAAAATCGATATTAAATCTTTCCCGTGGTTCGGAGGTAGTTCGTAGGTGAACACTGCGAAGTAACTCGTAACTTATGAGCGGTTCGAGACCGCACCGGCGCGAGTCGAGGTCGCGGTGAGGAGGAAGCGGGAGCGGTCCGCGTCGGAAACTGCGGGGCGAGGAGCGGGTCTACCGGAGCCGGAAGTAGAGGGCGCGCCAGCCGCCGAGGGCGACGGAACCCAACACGAGCATGACGGCGGCGAAGGTGAGTTCGGCCCCGCCGCGGAAGACGAACGCGCGCAGCGCGAGTCCGACGACCGCGGCCGGGATCCACGACCGGACCACGAGCGGCACCGAGGACTTCGCGGTCTCGACCGCGCCGGCGGAGTAGGCCCCCACGAGCGGGGCGATTGCGACCCAGCCGATCAGGAAGGGCGCGTACACGCCCGGGAGGTACAGTGGGTTCGCCGTGAGGAACTCGACGGTGGTGTGGTTGAGCGTCCCGACGGTCAGTAACAGGATCAACGCGATCAGGTCCCCGACGGCGAACGGTACGGCGCCGCGGTCGAGGCGAGCGGCGAGAAACGGCGGAGCGTCCATACCGACTCCTGCGAGCCGCCCCCACTTTTACGCACGGATTCGTCCGCGCCGGCGCGGTCCCGCGACGGCGCGGTCGGTTACTCGTACAGCGGGTGCGCCTCGCAGAGCTCGACGACCCGCTCGCCGACCTCGTAGATGACGTCGTCGCTGTCGACGTCGTCGACGACCCGGTAGATCAGCTCGCCGACCTCCTCGATCGCGTCGGCGTCGAAGCCGCGGGTGGTGAGCCCGGCGGTGCCGGCGCGGATCCCCGAGGGGTCGAACGGCGAGCGCGTCTCGCCGGGGACCGTGTTGCCGTTGAGGACGATGTTCGCGGCGGCGAGCGCGTCCTCGGCGTCCCCGCCCGAGAGGTCGGGGTGCGAGTCGCGCAGGTCGGCCAGCACGAGGTGGTTGTCGGTCCCGCCGGAGACCAGGGAGAGGCCGTGCTCCTGGAGCGTCTCCGCGAGCACCTCGGCGTTGTCGACGACCCGCTGGGCGTACTCCTCGAACGAGGGGTCGAGCGCCTCCTTGAAGCCGACCGCCTTGCCGGCGACGTTGTGCATCAGCGGGCCGCCCTGTCCGCCGGGGAAGACGGCGGAGTCGATGTCGTCCGCGAACTCCGCGTCGCACATCACGATCCCGCCGCGGCCGGCGCGGATCGTCTTGTGGGTCGAGCCGGTGACGAAGTCGGCGACGCCGACCGGCGAGGGGTGGACGCCGGCCGCGACGAGCCCGGTGATGTGGGCGATGTCCGCGAGGTGGTAGGCGTCGACCGCGTCGGCCGCCGCCTGGATCCGCTCCCACTCGACGGCCCGCGGGTACGCGGAGTAGCCCGAGACGACGATGTCGGGGTCGAACTCCTCGGCGACCTCGCGGAGCCCCTCGTAGTCGATGTACCCCGTCTCGGGGTCGACCTCGTACTGCTCGACGTCGTACAGCTGCCCCGTGAAGTTCGCGGGGTGGCCGTGCGAGAGGTGGCCGCCGTCGTTGAGCTTCAGCGAGAGGATCTTGTCGCCCGGTTCGAGGACGGAGTAGTACACCGCCTGGTTCGCCTGCGTGCCGGAGTGCGGCTGGACGTTGACGTGGTCGGCGCCCCACAGCTCCTTCGCGCGCTCGATCGCCAGCTCCTCGACCTCGTCGGCGTACTCGCAGCCGGCGTAGTAGCGCGAGCCGGGATAGCCCTCGGCGTACTTGTTGGTGAGGACGCTCCCCTGCGCCTCCAGTACCGCCTCGCTCACGTGGTTCTCGCTCGCGATCATCGCGAGCGTCTGCTCCTGTCTGTCGCGCTCGCCCGCCAGCGCGTCGGCGACCGCCGGGTCGACCTCCCGGACGTGCTCGTTGTCCATGTAGAAACGGGGGCACGACCGCGCATTAATCCTTCTGTCGCCGTCGGGAAGTGCCGCTGCCGCGCCCGCCGGCGCCCCTCCGCGCCGACGGCCACGGGCCGCGATCCGGGGGCGAAACCGTCGATCTGTCGACCGGATCGCTGACGGAGCTCATCCCTCGTTTTCGGCGGTTTGAAGCCCTCTACGCGTGTTGTTCGAGCCGAGAACCCCGTTAATATTAAATACGCAACCGACTTTTATACCGAGAGACAAATGGTATCGAATTTACTCGCGGCTGACGTCGAGGCGGCGCTCGACGCGGCGTTCGCCGGGGACGACGAAGAGCTGCTCGTCGTGGACCCCTCCGCGGAGACGATCGTATCGCTTATCGAGACGGCCGTCGGGCGGGACGACCTCCCGGGGCTGTCCGTGCTCGCGGACGAGCGAACCCTCAAGGACGTGCTGGACGACTTCGTCGTCGCGTCCCGGGCCGCGGACCTCGTCGCGGACGGGGCCTTGGACCTCCGGGTGCTGGACGGGGCGGTCGACAACGCGCTGTTCGTCTCGCCGTCCCGGGTGGTCGCGCTCGTCACGGCGGGCGACGGCGTGGCCGCGCTCTCGACGGACGACGGCGAGTTCGTCGGCGAGGTGTACGAGACGCACCGCGGCGCGTTCGAGGACGCGGAGCCGTACACGCTCCGCACGCCGGCGATCAGCCGCGTCCGCGAGACACTGGAGTCCGAAATCGGCACCGCGGCCCGCGCCGACTTCGACGCCGTCCTCGCCGCCACCGAGCGCGACGACGGGGCGGACCTCGACGAGGTGACCGTCTCGCTGCTCGTCGCGGCGAAGAACGACGTGCTCCTCTACGACATCTCGAAGTGGGGCGAGGACGTCGGCATCGCGTCGAAGGCGACGTTCTCCCGGACGAAGACGCGGCTCGAGGACCTCGGGATCATCGACACGGAGAAGGTCCCGATCGACGTCGGGCGACCGCGGCTCCGCCTGAAGCTCGGCGACGAGCGGCTCCGCGGCATCGACCCCGAGGCGCTCGCCGCCGAGGCGGCCGAGATGATGGCCGCGACGCCCGCCTGACCGCCCGCGCTCGCCGTCTCCGTCTCTCCGCGGCCGCTCCGCCTCCCTTCTCTCTCCGCGACTCGTCCGTCTCGCCGCTCGCGTCTCACTTCTCTGTCCGTCGCTCCCCGCCCGCCGCGGACCCGCGGCTTTTTTTCGCCCCCTCGCGTCGACCGGGTATGGATATCGGAGTTGTCGGCGACGGTCCCGCGGTCGAGGCCGTCGAGGCCGCGCTCGCCGACGTCGACGTGAACGCGATGCCCGTCGAGGCGGACCTGCTCGACGGGTTCGACGCCGCGGTCGTCGTCGACACCGCCGGCTCGTCGACGTTCGCGGCCGCGAACGAACTGCTCGACCGGTGGGTCGCCGTCGAGGTGGGCGGGCTCGGCGGCGTCCCCCTCGCCGACCTCGACGCCGCCGTGACGGTCTTCGACGACGCCTGCTACGACTGCCTGCGCGCCCGCGTCGAGAGCGGCGGGCCGGAGCCGGCCGACGCGCCGACCGGCCGCCGGTCCGCCGTGCGCTACGCCGGCGCGGTGGCCGGGCGCCGGATCATCCGACTGCTCGCCGGCGACCCGGTGGCGGACACCGTCGTCGAGGTGCCCGGCAGTGAGCGGTACCTCCTGCCCGTGCCCGGCTGCGGCTGCGGCGTCGACCCCGGCGACGCGCTGCCGCGCGAGCACGTCGACCGCGGCCTCGACGAGACGCTCGACCGGGCGGAGCGCGCCGTCGACCCCCGGATCGGCGCGCTGCGCGAGGTGGGCGAGCAGGAGTCGTTCCCCGTGCCGTACTACGTCGCGCGGGTCGCCGACACGACGCCGTTCTCCGACGCGGACGCGGCCGACTTCGGCGGCGGCGCGGCCGCCGACTGGGACGCCGCGTTCATGAAGGCGCTCGGCGAGGGGCTAGAGCGGTACGCGGCGGGGATCTACCGCGAGGCGTCGTTCACGCGCGCGCCGGCCGCGAACGTCCCGAACCCGGTCACGCCGGACGCGTTCGTCCGGCCCGACGGCGCCGAGGCGTACGACCGCGACGACCGGCTCCCGTGGGTCCGCGGCGAGCGCCTCGGGACGGGCGAGCCGGCGAGCCTCCCGGCGGAGTTCGTCGGCTTCCCGCCGCCGGAGCGGCGGTACCGCCCGCCGATCACGACCGGGCTCGGCCTCGGGAGCTCGGGGCCGGACGCCGCGCTCTCCGGGTTGTACGAGACGATCGAACGCGACGCGACGATGACCGGCTGGTACTCCACGACGGAGCCGCTCGGGCTCGACGTCGACGACCCCGCGTTCGCCGAGCTGGAGAAGCGGGCGCGGGCGGAGTCGCTGTCGGTGACGCCGCTGCTCGTCACGACCGACGTGGACGTGCCCGTCGTCGCGGTCGGCGTCAGCCGCGAGGGCGACTGGCCGCGGTTCGCCGCGGGGTCGGGGGCCGACCTCGACCCGACCGCGGCGGCGCGGAGCGCGCTCGCGGAGGCGCTCCAGAACTGGACCGAGCTCCGCTCGATGGGCCGGGAGGCGGCCGACGAGCAGGGGGCCGCGATCGGCCACCACGCCGACCTGCCCGCGGAGACGGCGGCGTTCTTCGACCCGGACGCGACCGTCTCGGCCGAGGGGCTCGGGGAGCCGGCGCTTTCGGGGGCCGAGGAGCTGGCGGCCGTCGTCGACCGCGTCGAGGGCGTCGGGCTCGACCCGTACGTCGCCCGGGTGACGACCCGCGACCTCGCGGCGCTGGGGTTCGAGGCCGTGCGGGTGCTCGTCCCGAGCGCGCAGCCGCTGTTCACCGGCGACCCGTTCTTCGGCGAGCGCGCGAGCGCGGTGCCGCGCTCGATGGGGTTCGAGCCCGCGCTCGACCGCCCGTACCACCCGTTCCCGTGACGACGCGCGCCCGGTGACGCGGGCGGTGGACCCAAGCCCCGGCGTCGGCTGCCCGTGCACGCGGATTTAGGTGGCTCGGGGTCGCGGAGGTCCGTATGGACGTCGTACCCGACGCGGACGTGGAGGCGGTCGAGGCGGTCGACGGCGTGTTCCTCACGCAGGGCGCCGTCGGCGAGGACGTGAGCATCCAGCGGTTCGAGATCGAACCGGGAGAGACGGTGCCCGAACACGACCACCCGCACGAGCAGATCGGGCTGGTGACGGCCGGGAGCCTGACGTTCCTCGTCGACGGCGAGGAGCGCGTCGTCGCGGCCGGCGACACGTACGTGATCCCGGGCGACGAGCCGCACGCGGCCGAAAACCGCGGCGACGAGCGCGTCGTCGGCTACGACATCTTCTCGCCGCCGCGGGCGAACCCGGACTGGGAGGAGTAGGCGGCCGCGGGAGTCGTCGGTTGGGGGCGAATCCGAGGGGACCGAGGCGGCCCGGAGCCCGCGTCGCCGCGGGGCGGATCGGGGTCGTACCCCGCCGCGGACCGGCCGATTCCCCGCGTCCGCGATACCCGCAAGACGTACCGGACCGAAGGTGTGTTAGTGCTCGGGGCCCGACAACAGGTAATGGGAGTTCACGAACAGTACCCGTTCGACGTGGAGGCGCTCCGCGCCGACTTCCCGATCCTCGATCGACGGGTCGGCGGCGACCCGGAGACGGCGGGACAGGGCGAGGCCGACGACACCCCGCTCGTCTACCTCGACAACGCGGCCACCTCGCACACGCCCGACCCGGTCGTCGACGCCATCTCCGACTACTACCGGAGCTACAACGCGAACGTCCACCGGGGGATCCATCAGCTGAGCCAGGAGGCCTCGGTCGCGTACGAGGAGGCCCACGACGCCGTCGCCGAGTTCATCGGCGCGGCGGGCCGCGAGGAGATCGTCTTCACGAAGAACACGACGGAGGCGATGAACCTCGTCGCGTACGCCTGGGGGCTCGAGGAGCTCGGCCCCGGCGACAACGTCGTCCTCTCGGAGATGGAGCACCACGCCTCGCTCGTCACCTGGCAGCAGATCGGCAAGCGGACGGGCGCCGACGTGCGCTTCATCGACGTCACCGACGGGGGACGGCTGGACATGGACCACGCGGCGGAGCTGATCGACGACGACACCGAGATGGTGTCGGTCGTCCACGTGTCGAACACGCTCGGGACGATCAACCCGATCGGCGAGCTGGCCGACTTGGTCCACGAACACGACGGCTACATGTTCGCCGACGCCGCGCAGTCGGTGCCGACGCGCCCGGTCGACGTCGAGGAGTTGGGCGCCGACTTCCTCGCCTTCTCCGGCCACAAGATGTGCGGCCCGACCGGGATCGGCGTCCTCTACGGCCGCGAGGAGATCCTCGAGGACATGCAGCCGTACCTCTACGGCGGCGACATGATCCGCCGGGTCTCCTTCGAGGACTCCACCTGGGAGGACCTGCCGTGGAAGTTCGAGGCCGGAACGCCCTCCATCGCGCAGGGGGTCGGCCTCGCGGCCGCGATCGAGTACCTCGAGGAGCTCGGCATGGACCGGGTCAAGGCCCACGAGGATCTACTGGCCGAGTACGCGTACGACGAGCTCGAGTCGCTCGGCGGCGTCGAGATCTACGGCCCGCCGGGCGACGACCGCGGGGGGCTCGTCGCGTTCAACGTCGAGGGCGTCCACGCCCACGACCTCTCCAGCATCCTCAACGACTACGGCGTCGCGATCCGCGCCGGCGACCACTGTACGCAGCCGCTCCACGACGAGATGGGCGTCGCCGCCTCCGCGCGCGCCTCCTTCTACTTCTACAACACCGTCGAGGAGGTCGACGCGCTCGTCGACGCGGTCCGCGAGGCCCGCGACCTGTTCGCCTGAGGCCCCTCGGGCGGCGGCGTTCGACCGGCCCCGCCGGTGGCGTTCGACGCCGCTCGCCCGAGACCACGCGCTGCTCGCAGCGGTCGCGCACCGATCCGAGATCGATTCGCCGTACGACGGAGTATTTTCGTCGAATACTACCGGATAATCACGTTTGAGGGCGTGACAACGGTGATCGCGGAATTATTATCCCCTTCCCGCCGCAACCATTGTTCGAAGAAGAATTACCACTGTCGTAGTAAGTTGTCCCCCGTCGAGTCGTCGCCCGCCCTACAACGCATGACCGACCACACACCACCGCCAGCCGACACGCGCGCAGACGCGACCGCAGCCGCCGATCGAACCGAGACGAGCCCGGACGGAACCGAGAAACCCCGCGAGGCTCCGATCGTCGTCCTCCAGGTCGAGCCGGACGCGCGCTCCGCCGAGCTCATGGAGGCGTTCGCGTCGCGACACACCGACCGCGTCCGCGTCCGCTCCGTCGAGAGCCTGGCGGCCGCGCTCGACGCGCTCGAAGCGGGCGTCGAGGTCGGTGGCGAGCGGGTCGCGGTCGACTGCGTCGTGACCGAGCAGCTGCTCCCGGACGGCGACGGGCTCGACCTCACCGAGCGGCTGCGCGGGGCGGGCAGCGGGCTCCCGGTCGTCTTCCACACGACGTGTCCGGGGGACGAGCGCGAGGCGGCGGCGTTCGGCGCCGGCGCGGACGCGTACTTCGAGAAGGGGGCCGACCGCGGTCGGTACGACGCGATCCTCGATCGGATCCGCGCGCTCGTCGACGAGCGCCGGGGCCGCGCGGGCGACGCGAAGGGAGCGGCCGTTGCGACGCCGCGGACGCCGGACCCGACGCTGGCGTCGCTGCGTTCGGAGGAGTGACGTCGGCGTCGGAGGCGGCGTGGGCGCGGTATGGCCCGACGCGCTGAGCGTCGACTGCGGTCCGTTACCGTTTCAGATCGACCGTGAGGTCGGTCGCGATCCACGCGTCGGTGTTGCCCTGTTCGGCGAAGACGGTCCGCTCCTGCGAGCAGCGGGTCGCGGCGACGGTCGGTCGGTCGTCGGCCGCCGGCTCGGCGTCCCGCTCGATCCGGTCTCCCGTTGTCATTACACCCCGCTCAGGGGGCGGTGGTGTTATAGATTTCGGTCGGCCTAAACCATCGGCGGCGATCCGCGCGGGGGATCGGAGGGCCTTACGTGGCGGCGGTCGTTCGCCGACCCGTGACCGACACGCTGTTCACACCGCTCACGCTCCGCGACACCGAGATCCGAAACCGGGTGATGCTGTCGCCGATGTGCCAGTACTCCGCCGAGGGCGGGCTGGCGACCGACTGGCACCGAGTCCACCTCGGCTCGCGCGCCGCCGGGGGAGCCGGGGTCGTGATGACGGAGGCGACCGCGGTCGAGCCCCGCGGGCGGATCACGCCGGACTGCCTCGGGATCTGGTCCGACGAGCACGCCGAGGCGATCGAACCGATCGTCGAGTTCGTCCGGTCGCAGGGCGCGACGCCGGGGATCCAGCTGGCCCACGCCGGGCGGAAGGCGTCCCACCGACCGCCCGCCGAGGGGAGCGCTCCCATCCCCGCGGACGAGCCGGACGGGTGGGAGACCGTCTCCGCGACCGACGAGCCGTATCCGAGCGGCGACCGGGGCGACGGCGAGGGCGGCGAGCCGGCGACCACTCGACGGCTCGACGCCGACGGGATCGCGGAGGTGGTCGACGCGTTCGCGGCCGCCGCGGAGCGCTCGCGCGACGTCGGTTTCGAGGTCGCGGAGGTCCACGCGGCCCACGGCTACCTCCTCCACCAGTTCTGCTCGCCCGTCACCAACGACCGCGACGACGAGTACGGCGGGAGCTTCGAGGACCGCACGCGGCTCCTGCGCGAGGTCGTCGCCGCCGTCCGCGACGTCTGGCCCGACGGGAAGCCCGTGTTCGTCCGCATCTCGGCGACCGACTGGCTCCCGGACCGCGACTCGTGGGACGTGGACGACTCGGTGCGGCTGGCCCCGCTCCTCGCCGACGCCGGGGCGGACCTGATCGACGTCTCCGGCGGCGGTATCCACCCGGACCAGGAGCTCCCGGGCGCGGGTCCCGGGTACCAGGTGCCGTACGCCGAGGCGATCCGGGATGGGACCGACGTGCCCGTCGCCGCGGTCGGCGGGATCACGGAGCCGACCCACGCCGACGCGCTCGTGCGGAACGGGCGGGCCGACCTCGTGGCGCTCGGCCGCGAGCTGCTCCGGCACCCCCACTGGCCGCTGGAGGCCGCCCACGAGCTCGGCGCGGACGTCGAGTGGCCGGTGCAGTACCGCCGCGGCCGCTTCGACTGAGCGGCCCGCGCGGTCCATCGCGGCCGGCGGTGGCGTGCGAACCACACGCAGGGGCCGGGAACACTTATCCGGCTCCCGGCTGCCCTCGGCGTATGGGCGACCTCGACTACCGACCCTTCCCGGAGGAGCGCGAGGACGAGTTCAGCGCCTTCATGCGGTACGCCTTCTCCCCCGAGCGGGGGCCGTACGACCCCGAGGCCGACGACGACGACCGCGAACACCTCGCCGAGTACCGCGGGCTGTTCGACGGCGAGGAGGCGGTCGCGGTGTGCGGCCACCACGACTTCACGCTCCGGATCCGCGGGCGGGACCGCGACGCGGCCGGCCTCTCCGCCGTCGCGTCCCCGCCGGAACACCGACGCCAGGGACACATCGAGCGGCTCCTCCGCGAGTCGCTGACCGAGTACCGGGGTGACGACGTTCGATACTCGGTGCTGTGGCCCTTCGAACACGCGTTTTACCGTCGCTACGGCTGGGCGACGGTGAACCGGTATCGGTGGGTGAAGACGCCGCCCGAACAGCTGGCGTTCGCGGCCGACGCGACCGACGGCGGCGACGGGACGGGCGAGTTCCGGCGGCTGGACGCGGACGACCACGGGCGGGCCGCCGACCTCCTCGCCGCGACCGCGGACCGGTACGACTTCACGATGGCGCGGACGGCGGCGTGGTGGCGCGAGCACACTCTCCGCGGGTGGCAGACCGACCCCTTCGTCTACGGCCTCGAACGTGACGGCGACCTCCGCGCGCTGCTGTCGTACACGTTCACCGAGCGCGACGACGGTGACGGGAAGGCGATGGTCGTCTCCGACGCCGCCGTCGCCGACCCCGCCGACTGGGACCGCGTCTTCCGCTTCTGTCGGGACCACGACTCGCAGGTCGAGCGCGTCCGGCTCCGCCTCCCCGCGGACGTGAGCCTCCTCGACCGCGTCGACGACCCGCGAGCGGTGACCGAGGAGGTCCGCCCCGGGCCGATGTTCCGGCTCGTCGACGTCCCCGCGGCGCTGCGGGGCCTCGCTCCCGACCCGGCCCTCGACGCCGCGTTCACCCTCGCGGTCGACGACCCGCTCGTCGACTGGCACGACCGCCCGATCCGGGTGACGGTCGCGGACGGCGAGGTCGACGCCGAGCGAGTGGACGCCGCCGAGGCCGGAGAGAGCGACACCGACGACTCGGACGTGACCGCGGGGATCGGCGCGCTCTCGCAGCTGTACGCCGGGTACCGCGACGTCGACGACCTTCGGGCGCACGCCGCGCTGGACGTCGGCGACGGTCCCGGCGAGAGCCTCGCGGCCGACCTCGCCGCGCTCTTCCCGCCGCGGCGGACGTTCCTGCGCGAGGGCTTCTGACCGGCTGCGGTGCGGCCGGACGGGGCCGGGCGCGCCCGCTGCCGGGCTTTTTATCCGCGCGCGCCGTAGCGGGCGGTATGAGTTCCCGCGACCGACGCGACGACGACCTCGAGGAGCGGCTCGACGAGCTCGAGGACGTGCTGGGCGAGCTCCGGGCCGACCTCCGGGAGAGCGAGCGCGACCGCCGCGGTCCCCCGCGGCCGCCGCGGCTCTCGGAGCTCGTGCGGTTCACCGAGCAGTACACCATTCCGACTGTCATCGCGCTGCTGGAGACGACGATCAAGTCGCTCGAGCTGCTCCGGGGGACGCTCCGGCTCGCGGACCCCGGCCGGAGCGTCGCCGAGGGTGCGGAGGGGACGGGCGACCGCCTCGCGGACGTGCGCGACGGCGCGACCGCCGGGCTCTCGCGGTCGCTCTCGGAGCTCCGCACCGCGCTCTCGGAGGCCGACCTGCCCGAGGACGCCGCCTCCCGGTCTATCATCGGCGACGCGCGCGACCTCACCGCGGAGATCGAGTCCCGGATCGACGAGGGACGCCGGGAGGCGGACGCGGCGCGCGACCGGCGCGTGGGCGGCGACCGCGACGGCGGTCGGGACGCGCGGAGTCCGGACGACGCCGAGAGCCGGTCCGACGGCGACGGCGGCGCGAGTCCCGTCCAGATCGACGTGACGGAGCCGGGCGAGGACGACGCGGACGGGAGAGACGATACGGGCGACGACGCGGCCGACGAGGCCCCGGAGGTCGACGTCGAATCCGAGCTGGAGTCGATAAAGCGACAGATCGACAGCGACGAGGTCGACGCCGGCGACGACGCGCCCGGAGCGGACGGCGCGGACGACGCGCACGGAGCGAACGGCGGCGACGCAGACGGCGGCGACGCGGGCGACGAGGACGCGGACGACCGGTCGGCCTGAACGCGAACCGTCGGCCGGCTCGAACGCGATTTTAAAATTCGACGCCGAGCCCGTCGGCGACGCGCTCGGCCGAGTCGAGGAGCAACGCCTCGTCGTCGGTGAACACCTCTAGGGCGACCGTCCCGTCGAAGCCGTCGAGTTCGGACGCCACGAGCTCGTAGTCGACCTCGCCGGCCCCGACCGGGAGGTGGGTGTCCCCGCGGCGGCGCACGTCGTGGCAGTGGAGGTGCGAGACCCGGTCGCCGTGGCTCCGGAGGAACCGCCGTATCGCCTTGTTGCCGCCCTCCATGTACGCGTGGCCCACGTCGAAGCAGACCGGCGTGTCGGTCTCGCGCGCGAGGTCGCCGAGGACCGAGAGCTGGAGCCCCGCGTGCTGGTGGCCGACGTTCTCGACGACGACCTCGACGCCCGCCTCGCGACCGGCGTCCGCCACCCGGCGCAGCTGGGCGGCGGCCGTCTCCCGGAAGTCCACGTCGTCGCGGTCGGCGGAGGTGGCGTGGAGGACCGCCTTCGCCGCGCCGAGGTCGCCCGCGGC
>NZ_CAKZRO010000129.1 GCF_937146585.1 uncultured Halorubrum sp.
CCGTGCTGAATACACCCTCTGTATTCACCGCGACGCGAGAAATATCTCACAACTCATGGATTTCAACAGAGCAACATAAACCAAGGCCACCGCTCAGATGTTTATAAACAACCGCCCGACCGATTCGGCGGCGTCAATCCCGAGGTATTTGTCCGCCAGTCGCCTCGGAAGACCCATGCGAACGCTCGTCTTCGACGGTCGGACCGGCGCCGCCGGCGACATGATCTGCGCCGCGCTGATCGCCGCCGGCGCCGACCCCACGGTCCTCGACCCCGTGCGCGACGCCCTCCCGATCCGATACGAGGTCGGCGAGGCGGAGAAGAACGGGATCCGCGCGACGACCGTCGACGTCCTCGTCAGCGGCGAGGGCGACGAGGCGGGCGGAACCGTCGCCAGCCACGGTCACGCCCACGATCGCGTCCCCGACGAGGAACAGGACCACGATCGCGGTCACACGCACGGCCATGACCACAGCCACAATAGCGACACGGACTCACCCGAAGACGAGGTCAATGCCGAGGGCGCGGGCGTCCACCGGAGCTACCGCGAGGTGGTCGCCCTCGTCGAGTCGATGGGGCTCCCCGACGCGGTCGAGTCGACCGCGCTCGACGCCTTCGAGCTTCTCGGCCGCGCGGAGGCGTCGGTCCACGGGGTCGACCTCGAAGAGACGCACTTCCACGAGGTGGGCGCGGACGATGCGGTCGCCGACGTGGTCGGCGCCGCGCTGCTGCTGGACGACCTCGACCCCGACCGCGTCGTGACGACGCCGGTCGCCGCCGGGGGCGGAACTGTCGAGATGAGCCACGGCGCGTACCCGGTCCCCGCCCCGGCGACGACGGAGATCGCCGCCCGGGCCGGCTTCCGGATCGTCGGCGGGCCGATCGACCGCGAACTGCTCACGCCCACGGGCGCCGCGATCCTCGGGGCGGTCGCCGACGACGTCGACGCGGTCCCGGATCTGGCGGTCGAGCGCGCCGGCTACGGCGCGGGCGACGCCGACTTCGAGCGCCACCCGAACGTCCTGCGCGCGCTCGTCGGCGACGGGGGAGACCCCGGAGCGGACGACGACCGCGGGGAACACAGCGCCGACCGCGCACAGGGCGATCACGCGCACGACGACCACACTCACGGCGACCACTCTGCCGACGGGTCGCTCGTCCACGACGACATCGCCGTCCTAGAGACGAACTTGGACGACGCCGCGCCGGAGGTGCTCGGCGGGCTTCAGGAGACCCTCTCGCGGGCCGGCGCGCGGGACGTCACGATCGTTCCGACGACGATGAAGAAGTCGCGGCCCGGTCACCTCGTGAAGGTGATCTGTAAGCCGGCGGACGCCGAGGCCGTCGCCGAGCGTCTCGCCCGCGAGACGGGGACGCTCGGAGTGCGCCAATCGGGCGCGAGCCACCGTTGGATCGCCGACCGCGAGTTCGAGGCGGCGACGCTCCGGGTCGACGATGCGGATCACGAGGTAACCGTGAAAGTCGCCTCGACGACCGACGGGTCGGTGTACGACGTCAGCGGGGAGTACGACGACGCGGCCGCGGTCGCCGAGGCGACCGGCCTCCCGATCCGAGAGGTGCTCCGGCGCGCCGAGGCCGAGGTGCGGGAACGGATCGCGGAGGAGTGAGCCGTTCGCGGGACGCCCGCTCCGCCCGTCAATCGGGCGGGTCGACCCGCTCGACGCGCTCGGGGTCGACGCCGAAGCCGTCGGCGAGGCGCTCGCGGACGCGGTCGACGACGAACTCCTCGGCCGCGTCGGGGTCGGCCTCGGGGCCCGCCTCCTCGCCGACCGCGAGGGTCGCGACCGCCTCGACCGTGGTGTCGTTGAGGCCGGGCCGGAGGCCGGCGATCTCGATCTCCTCGACGCGGAGGCCGTCGATTCGCTCGATCTGTGCTCGTGCGCCGGCGACGAGGTCGCCGGTGGCCGCCTGCGAGACGCGGACGGTCACCGTGGCCTCGACCGACGGCGTGTGGATGGCTGCCGCCATACGCCCTCGCCGCGAGTCGAACGCGGCGCGGCCGGTCGGCGTCCCGGTCCGGAGTCCGGGACGAGCCGGTCCGCGGCCTCGAACGCGCCGACGGCGGGGGTCGCCGACTGCGGCGCTCGCGAGGGTGCGGTCGTCCGGCTCGACGCGCGCGACGAGACAGCGGCGGCTGGAGAGAACGGGAGATGGTCCGTCCCGGGGAAATCCTCCCCAGCCGACGCGCGTCACGCGGTCGGGCGGACGGACCGTGAGTTCGGAGCCGAATACCCGATCCACCCGAGGAACGCGACGCTCTCGGACCGCGCGAGCGTCGAGAGGGTGGAGCGGGTCATGATCGGTTCCGCGGCGCGGGGAGCGCCGTTGTTCACGTTCTGAACCGGTTTCGACTTAAAATTATGTTAGTTATGCGACTACATGCCACGGTGCGTTCGGTCCCCGAGCCGCCGAGAATCCCGCCGAGCGGCCGCGCGCGTCTGGTTCCGTCGACGGCGAGACGACAGGCCTATGCCGGCTCCCCGACCAGTTGCGGACAAGCAGAAACCGCCATGATCGAGCGAATCCACACGTCGGACGTCGAACCGGACGCGGACGAGGTCGCCATCGCCGGCCACGTCCACGAGATCCGCGACCTGGGGGGCCTCGTGTTCCTCATCGTGCGCGACCGCGAGGGGCTCATCCAGATCGTCTTCAAAGAGGAGCGCGAGCCGGAGCTGTTCGAGGCCGTCCAGGACGTGGGCGCCGAGGACGTGGTCCGCGTCGTCGGCGAACCGCTGGAGAGCGACCAGGCGCCCGGCGGCGTCGAGATCGCGCCGACCGAGTACGAGGTCATCGACGAGGCGGAGTCCCCGCTCCCGCTCGAGATCTCGAAGGACATCGAGGTCGACCTCTCGACCCGGCTCGACAACCGCGCGCTCGACCTCCGGAAGCCGGAGACGCTGGCGGTGTTCACCCTCCGCTCCGAGCTGATCACCGCGATGGAGGAGTGGTTCGAAGACGAGGGGTTCGTCGACATCAAGACGCCGCTGATCTCGAAGGGCGGCGCCGAGGGCGGCGCGGAGCTGTTCCCGATCCTCTACTACAACCAGGACGCGTTCCTCTCGCAGAGCCCCCAGCTGTACAAGCAGATGCTGATGGCCTCGGGCTACGAGGCCGTCTACGAGACGGGTACGGCGTTCCGCGCCGAGGACTTCGCCACTTCGCGCCACGTCTCCGAGATCGCGATGTTCGACGTGGAGCTGGCGTACATCGACGACGAGGACGACGTGATGGACGTCCAGGAGGAGTCGCTCCGCTACGCGCTCCGCGAGGTCGCCGAGAACGCCGAGCGCGAACTCGACCTCCTCGACGTGGACCTAGAAGTCCCCGAGGACGACTTCCCGCGGATCACCTTCGACGAGGCGCTCGACATCTTGGAGACCGAGTACGGGCACTTCCCGGACGACCCGACCGACCTCGACACGAAGGGCGAGAAGCTGCTGGGCGAACACTTCGAGGAGCAGGGCCACCCCGCGTTCTTCGTCGTCGGCTACCCCGACGAGAAGTTCTACTACATGCAGGACGTCCCGGACGACGAGATCGCCTCCCGGAAGTTCGATCTCATCTACAAGGGCCAGGAGCTCTCCTCGGGCGGCCAGCGCGAACACGACGTCGAGCGCATGGTCGAGGTCATGGAGGCGGAGGGCGTCGAGACCGCGAACTTCGAGTTCTACATCGAGGCGCTGAGCTACGGCACGCCCCCGCACGGCGGCTACGGGCTCGGCATCGACCGCCTCGTCCAGAAGGTCGCCGGCCTCGACAACATCAAGGAGGCGATCATGTTCCCGCGCGACCCCAACCGCCTGGAGCCGTAGTCGGCTCGAACACCGACTCGCTTCTCGACTGCGCCCGACTGTCGCCGTCCGCTCCTGTCGGTCGCAGTCCGCGGGCGCGCAGGTGACCGCGGTCGGTTCGACTGTCCATTTATATACGACCCCCGACGCAGGTCGATCTGGCCGTTCGGCCCGTCTTCCGCCGATTAAACCGAGTTAAATCGGGCGTAACTCGGCTGAACGGCTTGGGTCATTAAACCGTGTAGCGCTCCGAGGGGGAGTCGTCATGAGTGCGATACGAACGACGCTGATCGTGGCGCTGGCCACGGTGGTACTGATCGGGACCGGCGCGGCCGCCGGTGCCGTCGCGGCGACCCCCGGCCCGGACAACGCCTCGGGCGACGCGGGGCCGCCGAGCGACCTCCCGAGTCAAGTTCCGGACTTCGTCGGCGGAATCCTCGATAACGTGAACGAGTTCCTCTCCGGCGGCGTCGACGACCTCGGCGAGACCGTGAGCGACATCGCCGGGAACGGCGCCGGCGAGGGCGACGGAACGGACGCCGAGGACGGCTCGACCGCCGACGGCGAGGGGGGTGCGTAACGTGACGGACCGCACGCCCGACCTCGACGCGATCGACAGGCGCACGTACCTCCAGGCGACCGGCGCCGCCGCCCTCGGCGCGGCCGGCCTCGCCGGCTGCGTCGGTCGCGCGACCGGCACGCTCGCGACGCAGGTAACAGACCAGCCGGCCGACATCGCGGACTTCGAGTCGCTCGTCGTCACCGTCGACGGGTTCTGGCTCGGTCCGGAGGGCGCCGAACCGGAGGCGGACGCCGACGGCGAGAACGAGACCGACACGGACGACGGGAGCGACGGGGGGGACGAGACCGCCGACGGCAACGAGACCGACGACGCGGAGGACGAGCCCGAGGGTCGCGAGTACTACGAGTTCGACGAGTCGCAGGAGGCGGACCTCGTCGAACTCCAGAACGGCGAGACGCAGCTGGTCGACGAGCGCGAACTCGAGACCGGCGAGTACCCGTACCTCCAGCTCGACGTCTCGTCGGCCGACGGGACGCTCACCGACGGGAGCGACGCGGCCGTCGACCTGCCGGGCAACGCGCCGCTGAAGTTCAACGAGCAGTTCGAGATCCGCGAGAACACGCGGACGACATTCACCGCGGACTTCGCGCCGGTGCTCCGCGGGAACGGTCGCTACCTCCTCAGGCCGGTCCCGAGCGGCATCGAGGTCGAGTACGAGGAGTCGGGCGACGCCGACGGCGGGAACTCGACCGACGGCGAGAACGCGACCGACGGCGGCTCGTAAAACGCCGCGCCCCCCGGTCCCCCGTTGGAGCCGCGGCCGCGTCCGGTCGCTCGCCGTCGGGCGAGCGCCGCGCGCCCCGCGGTTCCGGGGTCAGGGCTGGGATCGGTTCCCGGGATTCGGGGACCGGGGGAATGCGCGCGCCGCCGCGAGCGGTTCCCGAACCAGAGCACCCGTCTGCTGTCAGAGGCACACGGCCCGCACGATCGCCCGCGCGACGACCGACGCTCGGGCGGTCCTCGCGTTCTTCTGTCCCCGCGACTTTCGGTCCGTCCCGTTCTCCGCTCGGTTCCGTTCCTCTACCGATCGACTTACCCGGCGGCACCCGACCCTCCTCTACCCGAATTAGGCCGACGAGGCCGCGTCCGGGCCCGCGAGCGTGCGGTAGAGCGGCCCGGCGAGGACCAGCACGCCGACCGCCGCCATCCCCACGATTACCGTCGGGTCGACGAGCGACCCGCCGCCCGCCGCGAGTCGGTCGAGCGAGACGCCGACCGCGACTCCGGAGAGGACCCACGGCAGCTCGCCGAGCGCGGTCCCGAAGACGAACGGCCTGACGCCGACGCCGGCGGCCGCGGCCCCGACCGTCACCGCGTCGGAGGGGAGCGGCAGGAGCCGCGTCCCCGCCACGGCGCGCAGGTTCCCGGACTCCGCCGCGAAGCGCTCGCCGGCGCGACAGAACTGCGCGGCGACCCCCGAGTCGCCGGCCGCGTCCCCCTCGCCCTCGAGCCGGAGTCGCCCCGCCCGGGCGAGCGCGTACGGCGGCAGCGCGGTGGCGACGACCAGCGCGATCGCGAGCGGCGTCCCGAGCCAGCCGTACCCGAAGCCGACGACGACGGCGAGCAGCGTCGTCGGCCAGGCGAGGAGCGGCCGCACGGCCGCGAGCGCGACGACCGCGACCCCGAACCGGATCGGGTCGGTCGCGAGCCACCGCAGCCGCGAGAGCGCCGCCTCGGGGGAGACCGCGAGCGCGACGGCCGCCAGCGCGGCGACGACGACGCCGGCGGCCGCGTACCGCCCGAGCCTCGAACGGCGATTCACGCTCCGGCGTCGGCAGCCGTCCGGTAAACGCTTTGTGGGTGCGTTCGCCCGCGTGCCGGCCTCGGGCGCGTCCGGCTCACGAGAGCTTCCCGAGCGCCTCGAAGAAGTCGGAGGGCGGGCCGGCGATCCGGATCGGGGGCGCGGCGCGTTCGACGGTCACCTCAACCGGGCCGTCGAGCGTCGCGGTGTCGCGGCCGTCGCTGACGACGGTCGCGCCCGCGTCGTCCGCGACCGCGACCGTCACGGTCGCGTCGGCGTCGACGACGAGCGGGGGCATCCCCTCGTCGGCCACCATCTCGTTGACGACGATCCCCTCCACAGCCGGGTGGACGAGGGGGCCGCGCTCGGAGAGATTGTACGCGGTCGACCCCGTCGGCGTGGCCACGAGCACGCCGTCGGCGTGGCCGCCGGCGTAGCGCGAGCCGTCGACGCGCACCTCGTAGTCGATCCCGCCGCCGGGGCCGCGGCGCTCGCCCTGGACGACCACCTCGTTCGCGGCCGGCGTCGACGTCCAGTCCCCGGCGCTGGCGGCGAGCCTCGGGGCCTCGCGGACGTCGAGTCCGTCGTTCCGGAACGCCCGGATCTCGGCGCGGAGCGCGGTCGCCGCGTCGGCGGGCTGGACCGCGTTGAGGAACCCCACCTCGCCGAGGTTTACCCCGACGATCGGCGTGTCGCCCGCGTTGCGCGCGACGAAGAGGAAGGTCCCGTCGCCGCCGACCGCGACGACGAGGTCGCAGTCGCCGAACGCGTCGACCGCGCGCGCGTCGTCGCCCGCGTCGAGGGCCGAGGCGGTCTCTCTGTCGAGCCAGACGGCCTCGCCCGCGTCGACGACGACGTCCCGGAGCGTCGCCGCGAGCGACGCGGCGCGCTCGCTCCCCTTTCGCGCGACGATACCCACTTCCATGGGGAACCCATCCCGATCCCCGGATAAAAGCGTGCGGACATCGGGGAACCCCGCCGAGTTCTCGACGCGCGAGAGTTCGCCGGAAAGTTTCAAGCCGCTCGACCGCGTTGCTCGGGCCATGTCGACCCCCCACGGGCGGCGGAAACGATGAGCGAGGAGGACGACTGGTTCGAGCGCGCGCTGCGCGAGACCGACGGAGAGTCCGACGAGCGGCCGGTGGGAGAGGCTGAGGGCGGGTCCGACGACGAGGCGGAGACGGAGGACGCGACGGCAGAGACGGAGCACGCGGCGGACGGACCCGAGGTCCCCGACGATGAGGCGGAGCGAGAGTTCGACGACCCGGCGGTCGAACTGGGCGCGTCGAGCGAGGATACCGCCTCCGACGACCCGTTCGGCGGTGCGGTCGGGGGGTCGGACGCGGACGCGAGCGACGGAGACCCGTTCGGCGGCGGCGCTGGAGACGACGACGCTGGAAGTGACGACGCCGGGGGCGACGGTGAGGCGCACCCCTCCGAAGATGCGGGCGGCGATGCGGACCCGTTCGGCGGGGCCGAGGAGTTCCGCGGGGACCGCTCTGACGACGACCCGGCGGCTGACGGCGTGCCCGCGGACGCGTTCGGCGACGTCGGCGGTGACGACGGGTCGTTCGGCGGGGACGACCCCTTCGGCGGCGGGACCGACGCCGACGCGAACGCCGGCGGCGCCCCCGACGTGGACGCCGGGTCCGGCGGCGGGAGCGACCCGTTCGGTGCGGACGACCCCTTCGGCGGGAGCCGCGGGGACAGCGGGACCGGCGGCGGTGCGGGCGGGGGCGGAGCCGGAGGCGCCGGCGGCGGGGGCGGCGACCCGTTCGGCGGCTACCGCGGCGCTGCGAGCGCCGGCGACGACGACTTCGGGTTCGGCGACCTCGCCGGCGAGGCGGGCGGCGGCGGCGAGACGACCGACTTCGACGTCGACCCCGACGAGTTCGAGTCCGAGATCGACCGGACCGACATCGGGATCAAGGGGCTCGACGACATGATCCTCGGCGGCGTCCCCAGTCGGTCGCTGCTGTCGGTCATCGGCGGCGCCGGGACCGGGAAGACGACGTTCGCGCTCCAGTTCCTCAACCACGCCCTCGAATCGGGGAACAAGGGGATCTACATCACGCTCGAACAGACCCGCGAGTCGATTCTCGACACGGCGGCCGAGAAGGGATGGTCGTTCCGTGAGCACGCGGCCGAGGACCGCCTCGCCGTCGTCGCCATCGACCCCATCGAGATGGCCAACTCGCTGGCGTCGATTCGCAACGACCTCGTCCGGCTCATCGCCGAGTTCGACGCGGACCGGCTGGTGCTCGACTCCGTCTCGCTGCTGGAGATGATGTACGACCACCCAGCGAAGCGCCGCTCGGAGGTGTTCGGGTTCACGCGCTCGCTGAAGGAGGCGGGCGTGACGACGCTGCTCACCTCCGAGGCGAGCGAGGAGACGAAGTACGCGTCGCGGCACGGGATCGTCGAGTACCTCACCGACGCGGTGTTCGTGCTCCAGTACGTCCGCGGGTCGGACTTCCGCGAGACCCGTCTCGCCGTCGAGATCCAGAAGATCCGCGACGCGAACCACTCCCGCGAGACGAAGCCGTACGACATCACGGACACCGGCATCTCGGTGTACGACCAGGCGAACATCTTCTGACCGAGGCGAGAGACCGGCGTCTCGGCCGGTGCGCCGCTGCGACGGGGACGCTCTATCCGGGCCGCGGACCCTCGCTTCGCTCACAGCCGGCCGAATCGACGGTAGAATTATGTAAGAGGGACAAGGGGTTCGACTATGGCCGTCAGTTCGCTCTTCTCGGAGACGTACCTCGGAAGCACGATTCCGGAGTACCTCTTGTTTTTTTCCGTGCTGCTTCTCGGCGGCGTCCTCGGGCGGTCGCTGAGCTTCTTTTATGAGCGCCGGTTACGGCAGACGGCCGAGGCCACGAAGACCGAGGTCGACGACATCATCCTCTACGCCTTGGGCCGCCCCGTCGTGCTGCTCGGTATCGTGTTCGGGGCGCTCGCGGGTCAGCGGATCCTCGCGCCGGCCGAGCCGCTGCGGACGGTCCTGAACGCGTCCGTCGAGATCCCGGTCGTCTTGACCGTCGCGTGGATCGCCGTCCGGCTGACGGACGGGTTCATCGACACCTACCTCGTCGAGTACGTCGAGCGGACCGAGACGAAGCTGGACGACGAGCTGGTTCCGATCGTCAGCCGCATCACCAACATCGCTATCGTGTCCGTCGCGGGCGTCGTCATCCTCGACTCCCTGGGATACGACGTCACGGCCGTTATCGCCTCTCTCGGGGTGGCCGGGGTAGCTATCGCGTTCGCCTCTCGGAAGACGATGGCCGATATCTTCGGCGGCGCACACATCCTCACGACCAAGCCGTTCCTGATCGACGACACCGTCGACGTGGACGGGACGACCGGAACCGTCGAGAGCATCGGCCTCCGAACGACGCGCATCCGCGACTTCGACGGGCGACTCGTCACCCTTCCGAACTCGACGATCGCGAACGCCGAGGTGCGCAACATCTCCTCGGAACCGACCCGACGCGTCAAGGCGTTCCTCGGCCTGTCGTACGACACCGCCCCGACCGAGATGGACGCCGCGATCGACCTGGCCACCGAGACGGTGAACTCCGTTGACGGCGTCGACACGGAACAGACGGGCGCGTGGTTCTGGGACTACGGCGAGTCGTCGATGAAGATCAGGCTCGAGTATCACGTCGACGACCTCGACCGCTGGAAGGAGGTGCGGAGCACGGTGAACCGCGAGATCCAGCGGGCGTTCCGAGACGCCGGGTTCGAGATGGCGTTCCCGACGAGGACGGTCCGCGTCGAACAGGGCGGAGAGAATGGCGCCGTGGCGGTTCAAGGCGGCGCCGAGGGGGACTGATCGAGTACCGCGGACTCCCGGCCCACGGCGGTCACTGGTCCCTCCTACAGTCTTGGCAGTCTCCGAACGATACTCTCCGAGGCGCGTCGTCTCGGATAGGCGAGAGACGCAGGGACCTCGGCTTCGGACGCGACGGCCTCCGCTCATCGAACCGGAAGCAGACGTGCTCGCTCGTTTCACTCGCTGCGCGCGACTGATAGGGTTCAATTCCGCTGCCGATTCCTGCGGCTCGCGACGTTGCTCGCCGCAGGAATGCACCGTCCGGGAGTCCCGTGAGCACAGCGAACGGGACGTTGGACGGGGCACGACCGGAGGGAGTTTGCCGAGCGAAGCGAGGCAAACGTTGACTGACGGAGTCAGTCGGAAGTGCACCGTCCGGGAATTGAACCCGGGCTATTAGCTTGGGAAGCTAATGTCCTACCACTGGACCAACGGTGCTCGAATCGAAGTACCCGACCGTCCCACTTCAACGTAGCGTTTTGACGGGCGAGCCGGGATCGGGCCCGCGAGTGCCGCGAGCCACACGCTTAACACGTCGCCGACGGAGACACGCGCATGACCGACGACGCAGCAGACGGAGCGCGGACTGACGCGGCCGACGCGGTCGAGCGCGTGCGCGAGCGGTCCGCCGAGTTCGCCCCCGCGCTCGGGGCGACCTGGACCGACGACGGGCCGTGGCGCTTCCTCACCGACCTCACCGCGATCGGGAGCCGGATGGCCGGCAGCGAGGGCGAGCGGCGGGCCGCCGACCTCGTCGCCGACGCCTTCGAGCGCGCGGGGCTCGCGGACGTCCGCACGGAGGCGTTCGACCTCCCGGCGTGGGAGCGCGGGTCGGCCTTGCTCGACGTGACCGTCTCCGGGCGCGACGGCGAGCCGACCACGCGGTCGTTCGAGGCGCTGGCGCTCCCGTACTCGCCCGCGGGGAGCGTCTCGGGCGAGCTCGTCGACGTGGGGTACGGCACCCCCTCGGAGATCGACGAGCGCGACGTGGCGGGCCGGATCGCGGTCGCCTCGACGACCACGCCGTCCGGCGGGCGGTTCGTCCACCGGATGGAGAAGTTCGGCTACGCGATCGACTCCGGGGCGGTCGGCTTCGTGTTCGTCAACCACCTCGACGGGCAGCTCCCGCCCACCGGGTCGCTCACCTTCGGCGAGGAGGCCGAGGCGGTCGCCGTCGGCGTCTCGAAGGAGACCGGCGCGTGGCTCCGGGAGTACGCGGTCGGGGGCGAGGGGACCGGACCGGCCGACGCGGGCGCGGTCGCGCAGGTCGAGCTGTCGGTCGAGGCGTCGACGACGCCCGGCGAGAGCCGCAACGTGGTCGGGACGGCCGGCCCGGACACCGACGAGCGCGTCCTCCTGCTCGCCCACTACGACGCCCACGACATCGCGGAGGGCGCGCTCGACAACGGCTGCGGCATCGCGACGGTCGCGACCGCGGCGGAGATCCTGGCGGGCGCGGACCTCCCGACCGGCGTCGACGTCGTCGCGGTCGGTGCCGAGGAGGTGGGCCTGCTCGGCGCGGAGCACCTCGCGGAGCAGGTGGATCTCGACCGCGTGAAGGGCGTGGTCAACGTCGACGGCGCGGGGCGGTTCCGCGACCTCGTCGCGCTCGCGCACGCCTCCACGGCGGCCGCGTCGGTCGCGGAGGCGGTGTCGACCGCGACGCGCCAGCCGATCGAGGTCGACGCGCAGCCGCACCCGTTCTCCGACCAGTGGCCGTTCGTGCGTCGCGGCGTGCCGGCGCTCCAGCTCCACAGCGACTCCGGCGACCGCGGTCGCGGCTGGGGACACACCCACGCGGACACGCGAGACAAGGTCGACGACCGGAACGTCCGGGAGCACGCGATGCTCGTCGCCCTGCTCGTCGCGGAGTTCGCGGCCCCCGAGCGCGACCTCCCCCGGCTGGACCGTGACGAGCTCGCGGCCGCGTTCCGCGAGGCCGACTTCGAGACGGGGATGCGCGCCGCCGACCTCTGGCCGGCGGACTGGGACTGAACGGGACGGCGCGCCCCGATCCCGACTGCTCCGTTACTCCAGATCCGCGTCTGGCGTCGCGGGCGGGAGTCGCTTGTGCGCGGTCGCGCGATGGCGGCCGAGCAGGTCCGCGACGAGGGCGCGGTCGACGTCGGCGAGCGCGGCGGTCTCGGGCCCTCGGTCGTCGCCGCCGTCGCCGCCGCTATCGCCCGCGTCTCCGTCGGCTTCGGCGACGGCGGCCGCGATCCGCTCGGTGACCGATCCCGGGTCCAGCCCCAGGTCCACGCCGAGGTGGAGGACGGGGTCGACGACCTCGTAGGGGGCCCCGAGGTCGTCCGCGTCGCGCTGTCCCGGCAGGAATCCGGCGGTCGGCGACTTCTCGACGACGAACTCCGGCACGTCGAGTCCCGCCGCGAGCGCCCGGACGTCCGTCTTGTAGAGGTGGCCGAGCGGGAACAGGTCGGCCGCGCCGTCGCCGTGTTTCGTCAGGTAGCCCAAGAGGAGTTCGCTCCGGTTCGCGGTGCCGCAGACGAGGCGGTTCGTCGCGTTGGCGGCGAGGTAGGCCACCGTCATCCGGAGCCGCGCGACCGCGTTTCCGGACCGGACCGGTTCGTCGTGGAGGTCGAACCGGTCGGGAACGACCGCCCCGAACTGCGCGAACAGGGGCTGGAGGTGGACCGTCTCGTGTTCGATCCCCAGCGCCTCCGCGAGCGCCTCGGCGTCGCGGGCGTGGGGCGCGCCGATCTTGTTACACGGGAGGACGAGGCCGTACACGCGGTCGGCGCCGAGCGCCTCGACCGCGAGCGCCGCCGTCACCGTCGAGTCGAGCCCGCCGCTCATGTTCACCACCACGCCGTCCGCGCCAGCGGCGTCGACCCGCTCGGCGACGAAGGACCGAGTTCGCTCGCGCTCGACCTCCGGATCTCGGTGCGGGAGCAACGAACGAGGGGAGGGGTCGCTCTGCGCGTCGTCCCGACCGTCGGTCTGCGTCGCGTTCGCCGCTCGCTCGGAAGCGGCTCTCCCGTCCGCGTCGAAGGCTGACTCGGGATCAGTCATCGCCGTCCTCCGGTCGATTCGCCCCTCGCGCTCGACCGTTCGGTGCTCGGCCTCTCTCGCTTCGCGGAGCGCCGATACGCCTCCGGGATCGATCGCAAGCGTCGCGTTGAATCGTCATCAGTCGCCCGCCGCTTCCAGTCGTGTCGGTAAATATTTGCGGTGTGGATCGTATAAGGAATTGGTACGATTATATTCGAGCGTCGTCGTACTTCGATTTTCGGCCGACAAACGGTTTTTCATGCGGTCCAAAACCCACGAAACTGGCAAAATCGACTATCCGGAATCACGAATACCGTGTGTTACCAGACGTAGCGAGTCAGAAAAAGCGAACGTTCGGAAATAGCTACGAAAAGTAGATTTCTAATAATATAATGACGTTATACACGAACATTTATTAGTTCAGTGGCTATCAACTCGTACATGTCCGATATCCAGCTGAGTTCGAGCCAGGACCGCGTGCTCACCGCGCTCGTGAACCTCGCCGAGGGCCGCGACGCGCCGGTACAGGGCCGCGAGATCGCGGACGCGATAGACCGCAACGCGGGGACCGTTCGGAACCGGATGGGGAGCCTTCGCACCCTCGGCCTCGTCGAGGGAGTCGCCGGGCCCGACGGCGGCTACGTCCCCACCGACGGGGCGTACGACGCGCTCGGCATCGAGCGCCTCGAGGACGCCGCGACCACGCCGGTCGAGCGGGAGGGGACTCCCGTGGAGGACGTCACCGTCGCGGAGATCGACCTGTCGAGCGTCACGAACCCCGAACTGTGCCGCGCCGAACTCGTGATCCGCGGGTCGGTCGGCCCGTTCGACACGGGCGACCACGTCACCGTGGGACCGACGCCCGCGACCGGGTTGCGCCTCTCGGGGACGGTGGACGCGACCAACGTCGACGGCAACACGCTCCTCGTCCGCGTCGACGGCATGGAGACCCCCGCGGGCGGGTCGGCCGCCTGAGCGGCAGTCGCTTGACGGCCCGGGCGGCCTCGGTCGCCGACTCGTTCACTCACTCTTCGTCGAGCGCCTCGAACAGCCTGTCGCGGACCGCGCCGGTGGCGGCCGCGGCGTGACGCGCGTCTCGGTGTCGCTCTCCGAAGGCGACGCGAGCGCTCTCGGCGGCCTCGGCGTCGAGGTCGAACGCGACGTCGGGGTACGTCACGTCCCACAGCACGAGCGGTTCGGGCGGCGCGGGGCCGACGCCGCGGTCGCCCGAGATCGGCTCGGGAGCGAGCAGGCGGTCGATCCACTCCGGCTCGGCAGTACCGCGACCGACGGCCCGAGCCGCGGCGACGATCCGGCGGACGAGCGCGCGCGGGAAGCCGCCGGCCGCGACCTCGACGACGAGCGTGTCGCCCTCGCGGGTCGCCCGCGCGTCGAGGTCGCGAACCGTCCCCGTCTCGTCGGTCGTCAGATTGTGGAAGTCGTGTTCGCCGTCGAACCGCGCGAGCGCGGCCCGGAGCCGCTCGTCGTCGACCGCGTGTTCCGGGTCTCGACGCGCGGACTCGGGGGTTCCGCTCGCGCCGGCGTCTGGCGCGTAGAGGTGGTAGCGGTACGTCCGGCGGACCGCGTCGTGGGTCGCGTGGAACCCGGAGGCCACGTCGGCGGCGGCCCACGCGCGGACCGCCCCGGGGAGGTGGCCGTTGAACGCGCGCGGCGTGAGCCACGCCGGCGCCTCGAAGGCGACGGTCTGGGCGACGGCGGAGACGCCGGCGTCGGTCCGCCCCGCGGCGGCGTAGCCGGGCGGCGTGGCGTGGGTCGGGCCGTCGCCGGGGTCGACGATCCCGTGGTCCGCGAGCGCGCCGAGGAGCGAGTCGGCGACGGTGTGCGCGTGGGGCTGCCGCTGGAAGCCGGCGTACTTCCGACCGTCGTACGCGACGCGGAAGGCGCGCGTGACCGTCTCCGCTCCGCCCGACGCGTCCGTCACTGGGCGTCGTCCGCGTCGTCGCCGTCCGCCTCGCCGCCGTCTGCCTCGCCGCCGTCCGCGTCGGGCGTCTCGGCCGGGGGATCCGTCGCTTCGGGGTCGGCCATCGGAACGGTCACGACCGGCACCGACGCGACGCGGACGACCTTCTCGGTCACGCTGCCGAGGAGGAGCCGGCGGATCCCCCGTCGGGTGTGGCTCGGCATGATCACGATGTCGGCGCCGTCGTCGATCGCGTTCTCGATCACGTCCAACGGCTCGCCGCGGACGACGTCGCCGACCACCTCGACGCCGGCGGCCTCAAGTTCGGCGGTCACGGCCTCCACCCGCTCGGCGGCCGCGTCGGCGAGTCGGTCGGAGAACGCCCCCGCTCGCGGCCCGGCGAGGGTCTCGGCCGCGGTGTCGGCGGCCGAGACGACGTGGACGGTTGCGTCGTAGCGCTCGGCGAGGCTGGCCGCGTGCGGGATCGCGTCGTTCGCCTCGCCGCCGGGCGCCACGGGGAGGAGGATCTCGTCGTACATGTGCGATACTGCTCGCGCCCGGCGGAAAACGATACCGGCCGTCTGCGCCGCGGGGCGGCGCGCGTCAGAGCCCGAGCGCGTCGAGCAGGTCGAACCCGACGCCGGCGTAGCCGACGAGCTTGAAGCCGAGGTAGATGCCGACGATCGCCACCACGCCCGGCAGCTCCGGGGGCGCGGGGATCGGCACGCGGAGGAAGGCGAACAGCGCGCCGACCGTCACTCCGACGACGAGCGCGGCGACGGTCAACACCGGGGTCGAACTCATGTCGACGCGTCCGCGGCGTTCGTTCATAAGCGCGGTGTTCGCGGCCGGGGACGGCCCGCGCGGATGGGCAGGGTTTTCCGACGGGCGTCCCTCCCCGAGAACATGGCACGAGAGGTTTCCGACCCCGATAACCCGCAGGTGACGCTTCAGACCAACCACGGCGACATCGTCGTCGAACTGTTCGCCGAGCGCGCGCCGAAGACGGTCGAGAACTTCCTCGGCTTAGCGCGCCACGACCCCGCCGCCGACGCGGAGCCCGCGCCGGAGACGAACACGTGGGAGGACCCGAAGAGCGGCGAGGTCCGCGGCGACTCGCTGTACGAGGGCATCGTCTTCCACCGGGTCATCGACGACTTCATGATCCAGGGCGGCGACCCGATGGAGAACGGCCGCGGCGGTCCCGGCTACGAGTTCGACGACGAGTTCCACGACGACCTGACCCACGACGGCCCGGGGATCCTCTCGATGGCGAACTCCGGTCCGAACACGAACGGCTCGCAGTTCTTCATCACGCTCGACGCGACCCCGCACCTCGACGGCAAGCACGCCGTCTTCGGGCAGGTCATCGACGGGATGGACGTCGTCGAGGAGATCGGCGGCGTGCCGACCGGCCGCAACGACGACCCCCGCGAGGCCGTCGAGATCGAGCACGTCGACATCGACGAGTAACGACCTCGAACGCACCGTCGGGTGCGGTCTCGGTCGGGCCGCTCGGCTCCGGGCGGGACGCGACCGAGGCGCGTCGATCGCGTGCGCTACCGTCGCACGCTGCGGGGAGTTGAGAAGAGTTAAATTGTCCCCGGCGTAAGCGTCAATCGCGCTCGGTTGGTGTAGTCCGGCCAATCATGTTGGCCTTTCGGCGGACGCGGCGCTTCGGCGCCGGTTCGGAAGTCAGCCGACGACCAGGGTTCAAATCCCTGACCGAGCATCCACTCACACACCGCGAGCGGCGAGCTTCTCGTTCGGCCGGTCCGAAGGGGAAGAATCACTTTCCTCGGTGACCACCGTCACGTATGACCGACCGAGCCGACGACGGGAGCCACGCCGGCAGCGATCACGGCCGCGACGGCGACGACCGTCGCATCGAGACCCGCGCGATCCACGCCGGACAGGAGCCCGACCCCGAGACGGGCGCGCTGATGACGCCGATCCACGCGAACTCCACCTACGAGCAGGACGGGCCGGGCGAACACCGCGGCTACGAGTACAGCCGGACCGGGAACCCGACGCGCACCGACCTCGAGGCGAACCTCGCCTCGCTGGAGTCGGGTAGCCACGCGCGCTGCTTCTCCTCCGGCATGGGCGCGATCAACACGGTGCTCAACCTGCTGTCCGCGGGCGACCACGTCGTCGCCGGCGACGACGTCTACGGCGGCACACATCGGATCCTCACGCAGGTGTACGACGAGTACGACATCGACACCACGTTCGTCGACACGACCGACCACGGCGCGGTCCGGGAGGCGATGCGCGAGGAGACCGAGCTGGTCTGGGTGGAGACGCCGACGAACCCCCTGATGAACGTCAACGACATCGGCGCGCTCGCCGACGTCGCCCACGAGCACGACGCGCTCTGCGCGGTCGACAACACCTTCGCGACGCCGTACCTCCAGCGCCCGCTCGAACACGGCGCGGACATCGTCTCCCAGTCGCTGACGAAGTACCTCGGCGGCCACTCCGACACCATCGGTGGGGCCCTCATCGTCGACGACGCGGAGCTGGACGAGCGGCTGGGGTTCTACCAGAACTCCGTCGGGGCGACGCCGGGCCCCTTCGACGCCTTCCTCGTCCTCCGCGGGACGAAGACGCTCCCGGTCCGGATGGACCGCCACTGCGAGAACGCGATGGCGCTCGCCGAGTGGCTGTCGGCGCACGACGCCGTCGACCGCGTCTACTACCCCGGGCTGGAGTCGCACCCGGACCACGAGCTGGCGGCCGAGCAGATGGACGACTTCGGCGGCATGCTCTCGTTCGAGCTGGACGGCACCCTCGAGGAGGCGTCGACGGTCGTGAGCGAGACGGAGGTGTTCACGCTCGCGGAGTCGCTCGGCGGCGTCGAGAGCCTCATCGAGCAGCCGGCGGCGATGACGCACGCCGCCATCCCGCGCGAGGAGCGGCTCGCGGCCGGGCTCACGGACGGGCTGATCCGAGTGTCGGTCGGGATCGAGCACGTCGACGACATGAAGGCCGACCTCCAGGCGGCGTTCGACGCGGCGCTGTCGTAGGCCCTCCAGTTCGGTCGCTGCGGCCGCGTCCCGTTCCGGGCGACTGACACCATTTTTATCGACGCCGACGAGACTGCCCGTATGAGCGACCCGGACGTCCTGATCCTCCGACAGACGATCCACGGACTCGGCCCCGACGAACTGGCGGCGGCGGTCCGCGAGCGGCTCCCGGACGCCGCGGTGGCGCGAGCGCGCACGCCGGGTGAGGAGCGCGAGCTGATTCGCACCGCGCGGGTGGCGGTCGGCCTCACTATCGACGAGGAACTGCTCGCGGTCGCCGAGGAGCTGGAGCTGTTCGCCTGCGTGTTCGCGGGGACCGGCCACCTCCCGCGCGACCTGCTCGACGACCACGGCGTCGCCGTGACGAACGCGTCCGGCGTCCACGGGCCGAACATCGCCGAACACGTCGTGGGGTCGATGATCGCGCACGCGAGACAGTTCCACCGGGCGTACCGCCAGCAGTCCCGGCGCGAGTGGCGCACCTACGAGACGACCGAGGTGTACGGCTCGACGGTGGCCGTGGTCGGACTCGGCGCCATCGGGCGCGCGGTCGTCGATCGGCTCGAGTCGTTCGACGTCGAGACGATCGGGGTGCGCTACTCCCCCGAGAAGGGCGGGCCGACCGACGAGGTGTACGGGTTCGACGAGTTCCACGAGGCCGTCGCGGACGCCGAGTACGTCGTGCTGGCGTGCCCGCTCACCGAGGCGACCCGGGGGCTCGTCGACGCCGACGCGCTCCGGACCATGCGGCCCGACGCCGTCCTCGTCAACATCGCGCGCGGGCCGGTCGTCGACACCGACGCCCTGGTGACCGAACTCCGGAACAACCGCATCCGCGGCGCGGCGCTCGACGTCACCGAGCCGGAGCCGCTCCCGGAGGACCACCCGCTGTGGGGGCTGTCGAACGCGACGATCACGCCGCACAACGCCGGGCACACGCCCGAGTACTACGAGCGCGTCGCGGAGATCCTCGCCGGCAACGTCGCGCGGCTGGAATCAGGCGACGAGCTCCGTAACCGCGTGGTGTGAGCCGAGGCCGGTAGCGACCGAGCCGAAATCTATCTAAGTATATAGTAGTATATAGTGAAAATACTGATCTACCTATCGACCCGAAGACGGACTATCGCGCCGTCTGAGGGGTCCCCTGAAACGCAGTTCCATACGGGCTCTCTACCCGGTATATATTTTGATCAAAATTAAGGTGTTCCGCTCTGGAACGTGAGGTATGGAAACGCGGAAGGTTCAGGTCACCGGCGGTTCGACGTACACGGTCTCGATTCCGAAGACGTGGGCGACCGACAACGACGTCGAGGCCGGGACGGAGATCGAGTTCCACCCCGACGGCGACTCGCTGTTCCTCACGCCGCGGTCGGAGGAGGAGCGAACGCGGGGGACGCTCGACATCTCCGACCTGAGCGGACAGGCGCTCCAGCGGGCGGTGACGACGATGTACGTCAGCGGCTTCGACGTCATCGAACTGGAGGCGGCCGAGATCACCACCGAGCAGCGGTCGACGATACGCGACGCGGTCCAGAGCCTCGTCGGCCTCGAAGTGTTGGAGGAGACGCGCGATCGCGTCGTCGTCCAGGACTTGCTCGACTCCTCCGAGCTCTCGATCCACAACGCGGTCACGCGGATGCGGCTGATCTCGCTGTCGATGCTCGAAGACGCGCTCACCGCGCTCACCGAGCGCGACCACGACCTCGCGCGCGACGTGATCGGTCGCGACGACGACCTCGACCGGCTCTGGCTCGTCGTCTCGCGGATCTTCCGCGCGACGCTGCGGACGCCCAAGGCCGCCGAGGAGCTCGGCCTGCCCCGCGAGGAGTGTTTCGACTACCATTCCAGCGCCCGGCAGCTGGAGCGGATCGGCGACCACGCGACGAAGATCGCGCACCTGACGCTGAACATCGACGACCCGCTTCCCGACGACGTCGTCGAGGCGGTCGACGACCTCCACGGCGACGCGGTCGAGGTGATCGACACCGCGATGGACGCGCTGTTCGACGACGACACCGACGCCGCGACCCGGCGGGCGAACGAGGCGCGAACCGGCGTCAGGGCGATCGACGAGCGCGTCCGGTCCATCGACGAGGTCCTCCGGGAGCTCGACCCCACCCGCGCGCAGCTGCTCGGGCTCGTCGTCGACTCCGTCCTCCGGTCGGCCGACTACGGCGGGAACATCGCCGAGACGGCGCTCCAGAAGGCCGCGCCGACGCCGTGAGTGGGGTCCGCGGACGGATCGCTCGCCGACTGCCCGCGCGCCGGCGGCTCGCGATCGCCGGGGGTGCGGTCGTCCTGCTCCTCGCGCTCGTCGTCGCCGGCGGGGCCGCGTACTTCGCCGCCGGGCAGGGGCCGAACGCGGACGCGGTGGCGGCGGTCGAGGCGGACCCGAACGTCACCGTCGAGCGGACGGCGCTCGGCACCGCGGTCCGCGACGGACCGGTGACCGGTTCGACCGTCGGACTCGTCTACTACCCGGGCGCGCGGGTGGCTCACGAGAGCTACGTCCCCACCGCCGCGGACGTCGTCGCCGCGTCCGACCGCGTCGCGCTCGTCGTCGTCGCGGAGATGCCCCTCAACCTCGCCGTCATCGCGCCGGACCGCGCCGACCGCGTGCGCGAGCGCTACCCGGAGGTCGACGTCTGGGCGGTCGGCGGCCACTCGCTCGGCGGTGCCATGGCCTGTCGACACGCCGCCGAAAATGCCGCGGCGTACGACGCGCTGGTGCTCCACGCCGCGTACTGCGACCGCGACGTCTCCGACAGCGGCCTCGACGTCCTCTCGGTGCTCGGCGCCGCGGACGGCGTGATAGACGCCGAGCGGGAGCGCGCGTCGCGGTCGAACCTCCCGCCTGACGCCCGGGTCGTGGTGCTCGACGGCGTCAACCACGCCGGGTTCGGGGCCTACGGGCGGCAGCGCGGCGACGATCCGGCGTCGCTGTCGCCCGACGCCAGTCGGGAGGCGGTCGGGAACGCGACCGGGACGTGGCTCGACGAACGCGTCGGGGCGAATCGCAGCCCGCGGCGGGCCGTTGCGCCGCGGTCGCCGCGGTCGCCGTTGCCGGGTGAACGGGTTTTTTGACCGCGCTCCCACGAGGTGATCGCATGCCAGAGATCGAACTCGGCGTGCCGCGGGGCGTCGTCGAGTCGCTCCCGGAGGAGGAGGGGACCGCCGAACAGGACATGCGCCGCGCCATCGCGGGGATCCAGTCGCGACTGAACGAGGCGCTCGACGAGGCGGACCCGGACGAGGCGGCCGAGGTCGTCGCCGACGCTGTCGAGCGCATGGAGTCGCAGGCCAGCACCTACCACGAGTTCGTCCCGGAACTGCGCGCGTGGGGGCAGTCGCCGATCTACGCGATCGCGTGGCGGAACCTCTACCTCGAGCTCATCGGCCAGCTGTACGACCACGAGTGGCTCGCCGACGACCTCGACCGCGAGCGCAACTTCCGGCTGGTCGAGGACGGCATCCGGCTGTCCGACCTGTAGCCGGCGTCGGTCCGACGCGGTCTCCCCGGGGCTTCCCTGCGACCGTGGCGTTTCGCGCCCACAGCGTTTTGCGCCCGCGGCTATTTCGCGGCCGTCGCTTTTAACGGTCGTCGGCTTCTGCGGCCGGCCGCTTTTAAGCCGCCGCGACCCGACGTACGGATATGGAACTGGAACTGCGGTTCTTTGCGACGTTTCGCGAGGCCGCCGGCGGGAAGACGGTGAACGCGGAGTTCGCCGACGACTCCACGGTCGGCGACGTGCTGCGGGAGCTGGAGTCGACGTACGAGGGGATGGACGGGCGGCTGATCGTCGACGGCGACCTCGCCCCGCAGATCAACGTCCTGAAGAACGGTCGCGAGGTGCTCCACCTCGACGGACTCGACACCCCGATCGCGGACGGCGACCGGCTCTCCGTGTTCCCCCCGGTCGCGGGAGGATCATGAGCGACGACGGGTCGCCGCCCGCGGAGGAAGCGATCGGTGGCGCGAGCGCGGAGGCGGCCGACCTCCCGCCCGCCGAGGACGGGTGGGAGCGGGAGACGGTGGCGTACCGCGGCATTTCCCGGCGGCTCGCCGCCCACTACCTCCGGAACCTCGGTGGCGAGCTGGTCGGGACCGACGACCCGGCGGCGGCGACCCGCGTGGACGGCGACGGCTGGCGGGCGACCCTCAGCGCCGAGACGGTGACCGCGGCGGCCGCAATCACGCTCACCGAGGTGACGGCGGAGTTCGCCGGCGATCCCGACGCCCTCGCACAGCTCCTCCCGAAGTACCGGCAGAAGGCCATGCGCGCCGGCGGGTGATGTCCGACGACGCTGCGACCGGGGACTCCAGAGACGATCCCGACGAGGACGCGACCGGGGGCTCCGGAGGCGCTCCCGACGAGGACGCGACCGGAGACTCCGAAGACGGTGCGGACGGCGACCGGGATGTCGGGTCGTACCCGATCGGGGGGACCGCGCTGGTGAAAGCGACCGCGCTCGCGAGCGTGCCCGCCGCCCGCCTCCCGACGCTGCTCGCGCGCGTCCAGGGGGACCTCGGTCCCCGAATCGAGGCGTATCGCCGGCGGTACGAGCGGGTGGCGGCCGAGTCGGACCGGGAGGCGTTCCTCGTCGAGCCCGACCACTGGGAGGAAGTCGCGGACCGGGTCGGGCTCGCCGGCCGCGAGCGCGACGCCGTGGTTCGCGCGCACGAGGCGACGGTCGAGCGGATCGGTTCGGGGTGCGGCCGCCGGGAGGAGTTCGAGACCGCTTTGGAGATCCGGTCGTGCGTGGTCATCGGCGTCGGCGAGGACGCGGACGACGACGAGGAAAACGACTGAACCGGGCCGCAACCGACTCGGCGCCGGTCTCGGGAGTCGCTTCGTCACCGACGCCTTTTCGTGTCGCAGCGCGGACGTGCTCCCATGCGATTCGCTCGACTGCTCACGCCCGAGGGCCCCGTGGCCGGTCGCTACGTCGACGGCGCGGTCGTCGCGGACGACGGACGCTACGAGGTCGGTCGCGACGGGCGGCTGCTCCCGCCGTGCGAGCCAAGCGCGCTGTACTGCGTCGGCCGGAACTACGCGGCGACGCTCGACCAGATGGAGTACGAGCGGCCGGACGAGCCGGACTTCTTCCTCAAACCGCCCGCGAGTCTGCTCGCGCACGGCGAGCCGGTCCGCTACCCAGAGTGGACCGACGAACTGACCTACGCCGGCGAACTGGTCGCCGTGATCGGCGAGCGCTGTCGCGACCTCGCCCCCGCGGACGTGCCGGAGGTCGTCCGCGGTTACACGATCATGAACGACGTCGACGCGTTAGACCAACAGGGCCGGACCGCGCGGAAGGCGTTCGACGGGTCCGCGCCGCTGGGGCCGTGGATCGAGACCGACGTCGACCCGACGAACCTCGACGTCGAGACGACGGTCGGCGGGGAGGAGCGCCAGGACGCCAACACGGAGCTGATGTTGTTCGATCCGCACGAGGTCGTGTCGCACCTCTCGAAGCGGTTCACCTTCGAACCCGGCGACTGTATCGCGTTCGGCAGCCCGGCGAACCCCGGACTCGTCGAGCCCGGCGAGCGCGTCGAGATCACCTACGAGGGCGTCGGCACACTCTCGAACCGCGTCGTCGAGCCCGGCGCGGAGTGACGCCCTCGGAGTCGGTCGGACGGGGGCCGGTCGGACGGGCGGCGGTCCGACGGGCGTCGGTCGGCCTCAGTGGTTCCCGAGTCCGCTGTCTTCGACGCTCGCGTCGTCGATCCGATTGTTCGCGGTCGTCAGCGCCGCCTCGTCGCCGGTGCGAACGTACGTTCCGACGGCGTCGGCCGCCTCGACGAGGGCGTCCGCGGTCGCGGGCGGCACGTCGCCCCCGAGCGCGTCGACGCGCGCGACGCGGTCGCGGAGGCGCCCGAAGGCGTCGCGGGCGGGGCCGACCCTGGTCTCCGGACGGTCCCCGGCTACCGTGACGGTCCGGGCCTCGTCCGGGTCTTTCTCGGTCTCGCTTCGGTCGGCTCGGGCTTCGAGTTCGTCGAGGAAGTCGAGCGCGTCGCTGCGGTACGCCTCCACCGCGCGTACGGCGGCCATTCCCCGGGCTTCGCGGAGCGCGCTCGGGATCCCGTCCGTCGCCGGCCGGTCGCCGTCGTCGGCGCGGGCAAGCAGAGCGAGGAGGTACTCGCGGTCGGCGTCGGTTGGGTCCCGGAGTCGTTCGAAGCAGTCGACGGCCTCCAGCAGCTCGCGGGCAGCGAGGTACGTCTCGTCGAGGGGGGCGAGCCGCCCGCCGTCGATGAACCCGCGTTTCCGGCAGTACTCCCGGAGGTCGGACTGGAGCTCGTCGACTCCCGATCGGGGGAGCGTGTCGGGGGCGTCCCCGAACCGCTCGCGGTGGGGAGCGAGGTCGAGCGCGACGGGCGCGTCCGTGTGCGCGGTCCGGGCGTCGACGCCGACGCTGCGCAGGTCGCCGCAGCTCGGACACGCGACCGAGCCCGTCTCGTAGTACGACCACCGCGCGCCGCAGGACTGGCACTCGCGTTCGCCGCGGACTTTCATGCGAGTAGATTCGTCGCGTCCGCCCTAAACGACTGCGGGTCGGTGTCGCCGAACTGGGCTGCGCGGTTCGGTCGCCGGCGGTACGGGTACCAGCCTATTTCACTCCCTCCGGTCAAGGGTCAGCATGGACTGGCACGCCGTCGACGCGCTCGACCGCGCGGTCGACGCGACTCGGCGGTTCCTCTTCCCCTTCGGGGCGGTCCGGTGGGCGAAGCTCGCGTTCCTCGCGCTCGTGATGGCGGGCGGGGGGATCGGCGCGTCTCGTGCCGGGGTGTCGCCGGTCGGCGCTTCAACGATCGGGTTCGGTGCCTCGACGCTCGGGATCGGTGCCTCGACGCTCGAACTGGGTGTCTCGGCGGTCGGATTCGACCCTTCGACAGGTGGGTTCAGTGCGTGGGACGAGGCAGTTTCGCCGCCTACCGAGTCGCCACCGTCGAGTGTTGGTGCCCTGGTGGAGGCGTTCGGAGGGGCCGCGGCATCCGGGCTCGACCGCCTCGTCGGACTGAACGAGGCGCTGCTCGTCGCGATCGCGGTCGCAGCGCTGCTGGTCGTGCTCACGTTCCTCGCGTGTTCGTTCGCGTTTCGGCTCGCGTTTTACGACGCGCTCGCTACGGGAGAGGTCGCGCTCTGGCGGCCGTTTCGCGCCCGGTTTCGGCAGGCGATGGGGTTGCTTTCGCTCCTCGCGGGGATCGCCATCGTGGCCGCGACGCCGGCGGCCGCGTTCGTCGTCGCCGTCGGGTCCGCATCGATGTCTGCCGGTGGGTTCGCGTCGGTACCCGTATTTACCGTGTCGGCCGGCGCTCCTCCGGACGTCAGGGGGACCGCCACCGTCGCGCTCGCCGTCGTCGGAGTCGTGGTGACACTGGTCGGCGCCGTCGGCTCCCGCCTCACGTTCGAGTTCGTCGCGCCGGCGATGGTCGCTCGCGATCTGGGGGTGACAGACGGGTGGCGGGCGATCTGGGCGTCGTTCCGGGGATCGTGGGGCGACGTCGCCGCGTACCTGCTCGTTCACGCCCTCGTCGCAACGGGCGTTCGGATCGTCTTGGCCCTCGCCGTCGCGTTCGTCTCGGTTGTCGCCGTCGCGGCCGGACTCGTCGCGGTCCTCGTCGCGGCGGTTCCGCTCGGCGGAGTCGAGGCGGTGTTCGCGACGACCGCCGGGTCGATCGTCTTCGTGGCCGTGCTAATCGGCTCGGTTGTCTCGGTCGTGGCCGTGACGCTCCCCGTGCGGGTGGTGACACGGACGTACCTGACCGCGTACGAGGTCTCGGCGCTCGCCGGCATCGACCCGGAGTTGGCTCCGCTCGAACCGTCGGTCGCGGCGGAAGGCGGGGCAGCGTCCACCGGTGGTGGGTGAGTCCCCATCTGGGATTCTCTCTGGTGTGAGTGAGAGGCGGTCTGTTTGGTTGTGGTGTGCGTCTGTGCGTGTGAAGTGTGGTCCGTTTGGGTGGGGTGTGCGTCTGTG
>NZ_CAKZRO010000130.1 GCF_937146585.1 uncultured Halorubrum sp.
CAGGGGACGATCTACCCCGACCGCATCGAGTCGGAGGGGAACATCAAGTCGCACCACAACGTCGGCGGGCTCCCCGAGGTCGTCGACTTCGAGGGGATCGTCGAGCCGGTGCGCGACCTCTACAAGGACGAGGTGCGCGAGGTCGCCCGCGAGCTCGGCTTAGAGGAGATCATCTCCGAGCGCATGCCGTTCCCCGGCCCCGGGCTCGCCGTCCGGATCGTCGGCGAGGTCACGCCCGAGAAGGCCGCCGTCGCCCGCGAGGCGACCCACGTCGTCGAGGAGGAGCTGGAGGAGTACGACCCGTGGCAGGCGTTCGCCGCGGTCCTCGGTAAGGCGACCGGCGTCAAGGGCGACAACCGCGTCCACGGCTGGGTGGTCGCCGTGCGCTCCGTCGAGAGCCGCGACGGGATGACCGCCCGCGCGCAGGAGCTCGACTGGGGCACGCTCCAGCGGATCCAGAGCCGGATCACCGGCGAGAACGAGAACGTGGCGCGGGTCGTCTACGACGTGACCCACAAGCCGCCCGCGACGATCGAGTACGAGTGATGACGGACCAGCCACTCGCCGTCGTCGCCGGCCCCGACGAGCACGGGCTCGGCGAGGAGCTCGCCGCGTGCGGCGTCGCAATCAGCCGGATCGAGGGGCTCGTCACCGCCGACGCGCTCGCCGAGGCCGGCATCGCCGACGCCGCGTACTTCGTCCTCACCGACGTCGAGGAGGCGACCGGCATCCCGGTCGCGAAGGAGAAGAACCCGGAGGTCCGGATCGTGACGTACGCGACCCGGTCGCTGCCGGAGTTCGTCGCGACCGTCGCCGACCTCGCGGTCGACCCCGAACTGCTGGACGCCGCGACGGTCGCCGAGGAGCTGACCGGCGACGACGGAACGGACCAGTGAGCGGGTCCACCTCGACCGACGGCGACGACGGGACCGCGACCGTCCCGGTCACCCTCTACACCCGCGAGGACTGCTCGCTCTGCGTCGTCGCCCGCGAGACGATCGAGTCGGTCGCGGCCGACCTCGACGGCGTGACGGTCGACATCGACGAGGTCGACGTCGACACCGACCCGGAACTGGCCGAGGAGTACGGCGAGCGCGTCCCGTACGTGCTGGTCGACGGCCACCCGGCGTTCAAGTACGAGGTCGACGAGCGCGACCTGCGGCTGAAGCTGCTGGCGGCGAGCTGATCCGGAAAACGCTCGCACCGCCGAGAGCCGCCTACTGCTCGACCGTCTCCGCGCCGGGCGCGTCGGCTTTCACGCTCGTCACGGCCTCGACCGCGTTCGACCGGGAGGCGTACCCCTCGCCGGAGTCCGCGAGGACGTTGCCGTTGCGGTGGCGGAGCCGCCAGCGCCACTCCTCGGCGGCGTCCTCGTATATCTCGAACGCCGCGTCGCCGGCCGCCAGCGCGCCCGCGTCGGGGGCGTACCCGGCGACGCGCTCGACCGCGTCCGTCGCGTTCGACTTAGAGGCGTACCCCCCGCCGGAGTCGGCGATGATGTTCCCGTTGTCGTGGACGAGCCGCCAGCGCCACTTGCCCCCCCTGTCCTCGTAGGCCTCGAAGGTCGCCTTGCTCTCCCCGTCGCCCGCCCGGCCCTCCGCCTCCTCGTCGTCGGGGAATGTGAGGCCGGCGCCGGCCGCGTTCGACCGCACGCTGTCGAGCCCCTGCTGGGCCTTCTGTCGGGAGGCGTACCCCTCGCCGCCGTCGGCGAGGACGTTCCCGTTCTCGTGGACGAGCCGCCAGCGGTACTCGCCGGCCGCGTCCCGGAACACCTCGAACGCCGCGGGGTCGATCCGGAGGTAGTCCGCGCCCGCGACGTGGTCGCGGAGCTTCGAGATCGCGCGCTTCGCGTTCGACTTGGAGGCGTACCCCTCGCCGGAGTCGCCGACGATCTCGCCGTTGTCGTGCCGGAGCCGGAAGCGCCACTCGTCGGCGGCGTCGGCGTACAGCTCGAACGTCGCGTCGCTCTCCGCCGCGTCCGCCGCCGGGATGGCCACGTCCGGCTCCGTCGCGTCGGTCGGCTCCGGGCCGTCGTCGTCGGCGACCGCCTCGGCCTCCTCGACGGGCGTCTCGATCCGGAGGAGGCCGGCGCCGAGCGCGTTCCGGCGCACGCTGTGGAGCCCCTGCTGGGCCTTCCCGCGGCTGCTGTACCCCTGTCCGGCCGTCGCGATGACGTTGCCGTTGCGGTGGCGGAGCCGCCAGCGCGGCTTCCCGCTCGCGTCCTCGAACAGCTCGAACCGGGCCTTGCTCTCGCGCAGTGACGCGACGACGGCCTCCGCGGCCGTCAGCTCGTCACGGGTCGCTTCGAGGTCGGCCTCTGTCTCCGAGAGATCTTCACGGGTCGCCGCCAGCTCCTCGCGGGTCGCCGCCAGCTCGCCGGTCGTCTCCTCGGTCGCCGCCGTCGCGGCCGCGGCCTCGTCGCGCATGCGCTCGTAGTCCTCGTAGACGGGGTCCGAGAGCAGCGGGACGACCGTCCCCGCGAGCCCGATCAGGAGGAGCCCGACCCCGTAGACGGTGATCACGGCCGGGTCACCCGACGCGGTGAGCCACCCGTCCGGGAATACGTTCACGAACCACACGACGCCGAGGACGCTCACCGCCGTGCCGAGGTAGCCGAGGTACGTCCCGGTCCGCCGGAGCGGGAACCGGATCACGGCCCCGAGCATCACGAACGGCGGGGCCAGCGCCGCGAGCGCGTACCCGACCCCGCGGGCGACGGTCGCCGACTCGGTGAGGAGAAACACCGCGACGCCGGCGAGGCCGAGCAGCACGCCGAAGCCGAACAGCCAGTAGCCGTTCACCTCGTCGTCGGTCGTGGGCGTGCCGATTCGCCGCCGGTACAGCCCCCCGCCGCCCGGTTCGTCATTTGTTGCCATGTGACGGGCGACTCCGGCCAGCCGGTTATACGTGGTGGGAGCTGACACGACGCCGCGTCCGCCCGTCGGACTACCGCGACCCGAGCGTTTACGACCCTGACGCTCCCTCGTGGTGGCATGTACGTACTGCGAGGCGGTCGGGTGGCGGACGCCGCGGGGACCCGCGAGGCCGACGTGGCCGTCGCGGACGGGGAGATCGTCGCGGTGGGCGACTCGGGGGCGGTCGACGACGCGGTCGCGGAGCGCGACGCGGGCGGAGCCACCGAGGTCGACGTCGACGGGCGGGTCGTGGCGCCCGGGCTGATCGACGCGCACGTCCACGTGATGATGGACGGGCGGCCGGACGTCTCGACGGCGGTCTCCGACAGCGACTACGCGGCGAGCTACCGGGCCGCGAGCAACCTCGCGGCCGCGGTCGAGGCGGGCGTCACGACCGTGCGCGACCTCGGGAGCCGCGGGACGCTCGCGCTCGACGCGGGGGAGGCGGTCGCCGCGGGCGACATCGACGGCGCGCGGGTCCTCGCGTGCGGCCGGAACGTGATCATGACCGGCGGCCACGGCAACTGGTTCGGGCGCGAGGCCGACGGCCCCGCGGAGGTGCGGAAGGCGGCCCGCGAGCAGCTGAAGGCCGGCGCGGACGTGCTCAAGTGTATGGCGACCGGCGGCGTGCTCACCGAGGGCGCGGTGACGGGTGCGCCCGAGCTCACCCCCGAGGAGCTGGCCGCGTTCACCGACGCCGCCGCGCCGACCGACACGCCGACCGCGGCCCACGCTCACGGCGAGGTGGGGATCAAAAACGCCGTCGAGGCCGGCATCTCCAGTATCGAACACGGGACGTTCATGGACCGCGAGGCCGCCGAGATGATGGCCGAGCGCGGCACCTACTGGGTGCCGACCGCGAGCGCGCTCCGCGGCATCGTCGACAACGGCGTCGAGGCCGGCATCCCCGAGGACGCCGTCGCGAAGGCGGAAGACGCCGCCGAGCGCTTCGACGACGCGTGGGACCACGCGATCGACGCGGGCGTCCCGATCGCGATGGGGACCGACGCGGGCACGCCGTTCAACTTCTTCGAGGAGATCCCGCAGGAGATGGCGCACATGGTCGACTACGGGCTCTCGCCGGAGCGGGCGCTTGAGGCCGCCACCGTCAACGCCGCGGACCTGCTCGGGCTCGACGACGTGGGGCGCGTCGCCGAGGGGCATCGGGCCGACCTCGTCGTCCTCGACGCCGACCCGACCGAGGACGTGGAGGCGTGGCAGGAGCCGGACGCGGTGTTCGCACGCGGCGACCGCGTCGCCTGACCGCGGTCGACCGCGCTTCTCGCACCGAACCGAGCCGCCCCGCCCGCGACGCGCGGAACGGTCATTTTTACTCCGCGCCGCCTCACTATCCGTCGATGACGACCTCGTCGACCCGGCACGCGGACCCGGACGCGAACCCCTACGTCGAAGCCCCGCCGACCGACTTCGATCCGGTCGCCGACCTCTCCGAGGACGAGGCCGCCGAACAGGCCGCCCTGCTCCGGGCGGCCGTCCGCGAACACGACCACCGGTACTACGTCGAGGCCGACCCACTCGTCTCCGACGAGGCGTACGACGCGCTGTTCGCTCGGCTGGCGGACCTCGAATCGGCGTTCGACCTCCCGACCGAGAACTCGCCGACCCGACGGATCGGCGGCGAACCGCTCGACGAACTGGAGAGCGTCGAACACGTCGCGCCGATGCGCTCGATCGAGAACGACACCGACGCCGAGGCGGTCCGCGAGTTCGACGAGCGCGTCCGCGGCGGATTGGCGGACGCGGCGGAATCGGGCGACCTCCCGGCGTTCGACCACGACGACCTCGCGTACGTCTGCGAGCCGAAGTTCGACGGTCTCTCGATAGAGGTGGTGTACGAGGACGGCGCGTACGTCCGCGCGGCTACACGCGGCGACGGGCGCGAGGGTGACGACGTGACCGAGCAGGTCCGGACGATCGGCTCGGTCCCCGCCCGGCTCCGGGGCGACGACCACCCGGAGCGGCTCGCGGTCCGCGGGGAGGTGTACATGCCCCGCGACGACTTCGAGGCGTACAACGAGGAGCTCATGGAGCGGGGCGAGGAGCCGTTCGCGAACCCCCGCAACGCCGCGGCCGGGACGCTCCGCCAGCTGGACCCCGCGGTCGTCGCCGAGCGCCCCCTCGACGTCTTCTTCTTCGACGTGTTGGCGTGGGAGGCTGGCGCGGAGGGGCCGGAGCGCCCCGCGCGCCACCGCGACGCGCTCGACGCGTTCGAGTCGCTCGGCCTCCGGCGGAACGACCGGGTTGAGGTCGTCGACGACGTCGAGGCCGCGATCGACTACCGCGACGAGGTCCTCGCCGCCCGCGACGACCTGAACTACGCGGTCGACGGCGTCGTGATCAAGGTCGACGCGCTCGCGCACCGCGAGGCCCTCGGGAGCACGTCGCGCGCGCCGCGCTGGGCGTTCGCGCACAAGTTCCCGCCGCGGACCGCGACGACGACGGTCGAGGGCGTCACGGTCCAGGTGGGTCGCACCGGCCGGCTCACGCCCGTCGCCGAGCTCGACCCCGTCGACGTCGGCGGCGTCACCGTCTCGCGCGCGACGCTCCACAACCCCGCCGAGATCGAGGCGCTCGGCGTGAACGTCGGCGACCGCGTCCGGATCTACCGCGCGGGCGACGTGATCCCTTACGTCCCCGAGGTCGTCGAGAAGCGCAGCGAGGGGACCTACGCGTTCCCCGACGCCTGCCCGGTCTGCGGGGCCGACGTCGAGCGCGACGGCCCGCTCGCGTTCTGTACCGGCGGGCTCGGCTGCCCGGCGCAGTTGGAGCGCGCGGTCGAACACTGGGCGCGCCGCGACGCGCTCGACGTGGAGGGGCTCGGCCCCGAGCGGGTCGAGCAGCTCCGCGAGGCCGGTCTCGTGGAGTCGCTCCCGGACCTGTACGACCTGACCGCCGACGAGCTGGCGGCGCTGGAGGGGTGGGGCGAGACGAGCGCCGAGAACCTGATCGCCGAGCTCGACGCGACCCGCGAGCCGGCGCTCGACGACTTCCTCGCCGGGCTCGGGATCCCGGACGTGGGCGCGGCGACCGCCCGGGCGCTCGCCGCGCACTTCGGGACGCTCGACGCCCTCCTCGACGCAGACGAGGCGGCCCTCCGCGAGGTCGACGACGTCGGTCCCGAGGTCGCCGGGTCGATTCGCGCGTTTTTCGATCGCGAGGAGAACCGCGCCGCGATCGAGGGGCTCCGCGAGCGCGGCGTCGACCCCGAGCCGTTCGAGACCGACGCGGGCGACGGCTCGGCCGACGCGCTCGACGGGCTCACCTTCGTGTTCACGGGGTCGCTCTCCGTCCCGCGGAGCGAGGCTCAGGCGCACGTCGAGGCGCGCGGCGCGTCGGCGACGTCGAGCGTCTCCGGGAACACCGACTACCTCGTCGCCGGCGAGAGTCCCGGCCGGTCGAAGCGCGACGACGCCGACGCGGAGGGCGTGCCCGTCGTCGACGAGGACGACTTCGCCGCCCTGCTCGCCGACCGCGGCGTCGACTGGCCGCCGACCGACGACTGAGGCGAGGAGGGTGTGCTCGCCATCGGCCGCGCTCCGCGACGACCCGCAACCATTTATCAACTTACGACGGGACCGAACGATATGACCGCGATCGAACTGCGGGGCGTGACCAAGGAGTTCGGCGACGTCACGGCCGTCCGCGACCTCGATCTCACCGTCGAAGACGGCGAGGTGTACGGGTTCCTCGGCCCGAACGGCGCGGGCAAGTCGACGACGATCGACATGCTCTTAGACCTCGTCCGCCCGACCGCGGGGACCGTCCGCGTGCTCGGCGCCGACGTGGCGACGGACGGGGTCGCGATCCGCCGCCGGACCGGCGTGCTCCCCGACGGGTTCTCGGTGTACGACCGCCTCTCCGGGCGGAAACACGTCGAGTTCGCCGTCGAGTCGAAGGACGCCGCCGACGACCCCGACGCGCTGCTGGCGCGCGTCGGCCTCGCCGACGCCGCGGACCGGGACGCCGGGGAGTACTCGAAGGGGATGCGCCAGCGGCTCGCCCTCGCGATGGCGCTCGTCGACGACCCAGACCTGCTGATCCTCGACGAGCCGTCCTCCGGGCTCGACCCGGCCGGCGCGAAGGAGATGCGCGAGATCGTCCGCGCGGAGGCCGAGCGCGGCGCGACCGTCTTCTTCTCCTCGCACATCCTCGAGCAGGTCGACGCCGTCTGCGACCGCGTCGGCATCCTGCGCGACGGCGAGCTGGTGGCCGAAGACTCCGTCGAGGGGCTCCGCGAGGCCGTCGGCGGCGAGGAGACGCTCGAAGTCGCGGCTGCGGGCGCCGACGGCGACGCGGTGGCGGCGGTCCGCGCGCTCGCCGGCGTCTCGGGCGTCACCCGCGACGGCGACGAGTTGGTGGTGAACTGCGACAGCGACGCGAAGACCGAGGTCATCGCGACCTTGGAAGAGGCCGGGGTCTCCGTCGCCGACTTCCACACCCGCGAGGCCTCGCTGGAGGACCTCTTCTTGGCCTACACCGAGGGCGACGCGGCGACGCGCGACGCCGATACCGCCGCGTCTACGTCGACCGACGTTGACCCGACCGGCGGCGACCCGACCGACGTTGACCCGACCGACG
>NZ_CAKZRO010000131.1 GCF_937146585.1 uncultured Halorubrum sp.
CAGTTGTCGCGGAAGATCTCGGCGTAGGACTCGCCGACGACGCCGTCGACGCCCCAGCGCATCATCGCCTGCGGCGCGTGCTCCCGGGAGGAGCCGCACCCGAAGTTGGAGTTGACGACCGCGATCGACGCGCCCTCGAATCGGTTGAGCGGGTGGTCGTTGAACTCGCCGTCGTCGTCCCGCCGGGCGTCGTAGAAGAGGTAGTCCGCCATGTTGTCGAACGTGACCTCCTTCATGAACTTCGCCGGCAGGATCTGGTCGGTGTCGACGTCGTCGCCGGGGATCGGCACGCCGGTCCCGGACACCTCGGTGATGTGCTGGTCCGCGCCCGGATCCGCGTCGGGGGCCATCAGTCGGCCACCTCCTCGACGCCGCCGGCGCCGCCGGTCGGCCCGTCGTCGAGGTACTCGCGCGCGTCGGCGACCTCGCCCTCGACGGCCGCGGCCGCGACCATCGCGGGGCTCATCAGGACGGTGCGGCCGTCCTTCGACCCCTGCCGCCCGATGAAGTTGCGGTTCGACGAGGAGGCGCAGACCTCGTCGCCCTCCAGGGCGTCGTCGTTCATGGCGAGACACATCGAGCAGCCGGCGCGGCGCCACTGGAAGCCGGCGTTGATGAAGACCTCGTCGATGCCGCGCTCCTCGCACTGCTGGCGCACGGTCTCGGAGCCGGGCACGGCCAGCGCGCGGACGTCCTCGTCGACCGTGTCGCCCTCCAGGATCTTCGCGGCCTCCTCGAAGTCGGAGAGGCGGCCGTTCGTACAGGTGCCGAGGAACGCCACGTCGACGTCGTAGCCGAGCATCGACTGGCCCGCCTCGATCTCCATGTGGTCGAGCGCCTGCTCGGCCGCCTCGCGGTCGGTCCGCGCCTCGAAGTCGTCCGGGTGCGGGACCGGCTCCGAGATCTCGATCACCTGTCCGGGGTTGATACCCCAGGTGACGAGCGGGTCGAGCCCGTCGGCGTCGACGGTGACCACGTCGTCGTACTCGGCGTCGTCGTCGGAGGCGACCGACTCCCAGTACGCCTTCCGCTCCTCGAACGCCTCGCCTTCGGGGACGTACTCGCGGCCCTTCAGGTACTCGTAGGTGGTCTCGTCGGGGTTGATGTAGCCGGCGCGGGCGCCGCCCTCGATAGACATGTTACAGACGGCGAGCCGCCCCTCCATGTCGAGCGCCTCGATCGCGGGGCCGCCGTACTCGTACACGTGGCCGACGCCGCCGTCGACGCCGAGGTCCTGGATCACTTTCAGGATCACGTCCTTCGCGTAGACGCCCTCGCCGAGTTCGCCCTCGACGTTGACTCGGCGGACCTTCTGTTTGTCCGCCGCGATACAGCCGGTCGCGAGCACGTCGCGGATCTGGCTCGTCCCGATGCCGACGCCGATGGAGCCGAACGCGCCGTGGGTCGCCGTGTGGCTGTCGCCGCACGCGACCGTCATCCCGGGCTGCGAGAGCCCCAGTTCGGGCGCGACGACGTGGGTGATCCCCTGCTTGCCGGACTCGAAGCCGAAGAACGTGATCCCGCTGTCGCTCACGTTGCGTTCGAGCGCGGAGAGCATCTCCTCGGCCTGGTCGTCGGCGAGGGGTCGCTCGCGCTTGTCGGCCTCGGTGGGCGCGATGTGGTCCGTCGTCGCGAACGTCTGGTCCGGGTACGCGACGTCGAGATCGCGCTCGCGCAACATGCCGAACGCCTGCGGACTCGTCACCTCGTGGACGAGGTGGAGCCCGATGAACAGCTGGTCCTGCCCGTTCGGGAGCTCCGTGACCTTGTGGCGGTCCCACACCTTGTCGTACAGCGTTCCCTCGCTCATCGGGAGTCACCTCCGACCGCCGCGGTGACGCCGGAAGGCGATCCGGGGCCCGCTACGCCCATCAGGCGGTCACCTCTGCCGACTCCTCCTCGTCGTCTTCGGCCGACTCCTCCCACGCGAACAGGCCGCGGAGCTCGTCGCCGACGGCCTCGATCTCGTGGTTCTTCTCGGCGGTCCGGAGCTGCGTGTAGGAGGGCCGTCCCGCCTGGTTCTCCGCGATCCACTCGCGGGCGAACTGTCCGTTCTGAACCTTCTCTAGGACCTCCTCCATGTTCTCGCGGGCGTGCTCGTCGACGACCACGTCGCCCTGCGTGAGCCCGCCGTACTCCGCGGTGTCGGAGACGGAGTCCCACATCTCGCCGAGCCCGCCCTCGTACATCAGGTCGACGATGAGCTTGAGCTCGTTGAGACACTCGAAGTACGCCATCTCCGGGGAGTAGCCGGCGTCGACGAGCGTCTCGTACCCCTGTTTCACGAGCGAGGTGACGCCGCCACAGAGGACGGCCTGCTCGCCGAACAGGTCGGTCTCGGTCTCC
>NZ_CAKZRO010000132.1 GCF_937146585.1 uncultured Halorubrum sp.
CCCCTGCCGCTTGGTTATAAATAGTCGACCACGGAGCGGCGGCGAACACCTCTAAAGCCCCAGCCGGGAGGCGGGCGCACGCTCGCTGTGCTCCTCAGTCGCTCGCGCTGCTCGCTCCTTGCGGTGCTTACTTCGCCTGCGCCCGCCTCCCGGCTGCCCCTTTGAGTCCCGCCCCGCACCGCAGCCTCATGCCTCCCCAGCCTCGCGGCTCGCTCGGGGCTCCCTTCGGTCGCCCTCGCTCGCCGCGTCCCTCGCGCGTGCGACTCGCGCCCTGCGGGCGCTCGTCGGCACGCGCCACCGCCGACCATTTATAGGAAACTTTCAGGAGAACGCGCCGAGTTTGGTCTCCCGGGTCCGCTCCACAACGACATCTTATAAGCCGCCGCGGGGGGAACGGTCTCGGTAATGCTGGACGGGGTCAACGTCGCGCTCGGGGTCTCGGGGAGCATCGCGGCGGTGAAGGTCGTGGAACTCGCGCACGAACTGCGCCGTCACGGCGCGAGCGTCCGCGCCGTCATGTCCCCGGCGGCGACGAACATCATCCACCCGTGGGCGGTCGACTTCGCCACTGACGAGCCGGTCGTCACGGAGATCACCGGCGCCGTCGAACACGTCGAGCTCTGCGGCCGCGAGGGGTGGGCCGACGTGCTCCTGCTCGCGCCCGCCACCGCGAACACGGCGGGGAAGATCGCGGCCGCGGTCGACGACACGCCGGTCACCACCTGCGCGACCACCGCGCTCGGCGCGGACGTGCCGGTCGTGATGGCCCCCGCGATGCACGAGCCGATGTACGACCACCCGGGCGTCCTCGACGCGCTCGACCGCCTGGAGTCGTGGGGGATCCGCTTCGCGGACCCGCGGGTCGAGGAGGGGAAGGCGAAGATAGCGGCGGAAGAGGACGTCGTCACGGAGGTCGCCCGCGCCACGACGCCGCAGACCCTCTCTGGCGCGCACGTCGTCGTCACCGCGGGCGCGACGAAAGAGCGGATCGACCCGATCCGCATTCTGACGAACCGCGCGTCGGGGAAGACTGGTCGCGCCCTGGCGCGGGCGTGCTACGTCCGCGGCGCGCGGGTGACGCTCGTCCAGGACGGCCCCGACGTCCCCTACGCCGAGGTGGTCGCGGTCGAGACGGCCGACGAGATGATGGACGCCTGCCGGCGGACCGCGGCGACCGCGGACGCGCTGGTGTCGGCGGCCGCCATCTCCGATTTCACCGCCGACGCCGTCGACGAGAAGATCCGGTCCGGCTCGCCGCTGTCCGTCGAACTGGAGCCGACGCCGAAGCTCATCGACTCGGTGCGCGAGGCGTACCCCGACCTCCCGATCGTCGGGTTCAAAGCCGAGACGTCCGGCGACGACGAGGCGATGGTGGCCGAGGCGGAGCGGATCCGCGACCGCGTGGGGCTCTCGTTCGTCGTCGCGAACGACGCCAGCGTGATGGGCGACGAGGCGACCCGGGCGCTGCTCGTCGGCCGCGGGGACACCCGCGAGTTCGTCGGCGACAAGGACGGACTCGGGGCGCGCGTGGCCGACGAACTCGCCGACGTCCTCGGGCGATCCGGGGGCGAAACCGAGGCATAACGAAATAGTTTTGAGTTTGCCATCGCTTGGCAACAGTGGATAGTCTCGCGTTTTTCACAGGAAGGCGTGAGAGACAGTTCACACATGTCAGACACAGACGCCCGCCGAATCCTCGTCCCCGTCGGCGACTCGGACAGCCTCCGAGACACTGTCTCGTACGTCGTCGATCGGGCGAGCGAGACGGCCTCGGATCGACCGGTCGAGATCCACTTCGTTCTCGCGGCCCGGACGCAGGCCGTCAACCCCGACGCGCCGACGGCGCTCGGGACGGCGCGCGAACAGTTAGAACGCGTCGCGCTCTGGGTTGAAGAGGAGACGGCCGAGGCGACGGCCGTCGCTCGGGACGACCGCGCGTCGGACGCGGCGGGCGAGTCCGACGCGGACGCGGACGGCGAAGCGCCCGCGGCCGACTCCGACGACGAGACCGGGTGGCTCACCGTCGTCACCGACGTCGTCGGGACCGACCGGTACCTGTTCAGCCCGAGCGACTACGCCGACGCGCTCCTCGAGTACGCGGCCGCCGCGGACATCGACCAGATCGTCGTCGATCCGGAGTACAAGCCCGGCGGCACCGCGTCGATGCTCCAGCCGATGTCGGTCGAGCTGGCCGGCGGCGACGTCCCGGTCGAGACGGCACCGGTCGACCGGCCGACCGAGGGGGCCGTGCTCGCACGCGCCGCGTCGCTGTCGAAGTACCTCACCGTGTTCGGCGTCTCGTACCTGTTTTACATGTCGCTGAGCGCCTGGAAGCCGCTCGACTTCTTCACCGGCTTCGTGACGGCGTCGATCGTCTCCCTCGCCCTCGCGCCGGTCGTGGCGAACCGCTCCGCGCCGCTCGGGGTGACCCTCCGCCGGCTGGGCCGAATGCTGGTGTACGTCCCGTACCTGGTCAAGGAGATCGCGGTCGCGAACCTCCAGGTCGCGTACGTCGTCCTCCACCCCGACATGCCGATCGACCCGGAGGTCGTCCAGCTGCGCGCCGCGGTCTGGGGCGACGGGGCGGTGACGACGCTGGCGAACAGCATCACGCTCACGCCCGGGACCCTGACGGTCAACGTCTCCGAGCGCTCGTTCGACATCCACTCGCTGACGGCCGACTCCCGTTCGGACCTCTTCGACGGCGGCTTAGAGCGCGCGGTCCGGTTCGTCTTCTACGGCCGCGCGGCGGCCCGGATACCGACGCCGCGCGAGCGCGGCGACGCCGGGGAGGGACGAGATGGTTGAGTTCGAGACCGCGCTGCTGGCCGTCGCCGCGGCCTTCGTCGTCTTCGCGGTCGTCGCGCTGTACCGGGTGTACGACGGGCCGACGACCCACGACCGCGTCATCGCGGTGAACGTCGCCGGGACGAACACCGTCATCGCCATCACGCTGGTCGCCGCGGCGTTCCAGCAGTCGACGTTCCTCGACGTGGCGCTCGTGTACGCCCTGTTGAACTTCCTGCTGTCGATCGCGTTTTCGAAGTTCAACGTCGAGCGCGGGGGTGTGCTGTGACGCCGACCGAGTGGGGCATCGTCGCCCTCGCGGTCGCCGGGGCCTTCTTCGGCGGCGTCGCCGCGGTCGGGCTCGTCCGCCTGCCGGACGTCTACACCCGGTCGCACGCGGCCTCGAAGAGCGACACGCTGGGGGCGATCCTCGCGATCGCCGCCGCCGCGCTCGCGCTCCAGACGGGCCTCTCGACGGCGAAGTCCGTCTTCCTCCTGGTGTTCATGTTCATCACGAACCCCACGGCCGCGCACGCCGTCGCCCGCGCGGCGCAGGATCAGGGAATCGAGCCGTGGACCGCCGACGAGGGTGACGACAAATGACGCTCACCCTGATCGAGGCCGCGCTGCTGGTGTTCGTCCTCGGCTGCGCCGTCGGCGCGGCCCTGCTGAAGGACACGCTGGCCGCGGTGATGGCGTTCGCGGCGTACAGCCTCGGCGTCTCGGTGCTCTGGCTCGTGCTTCAGGCGCCCGACGTCGGGCTCACCGAGGCGGCCGTCGGCGCCGGCATCATGACCGTGCTGTTCCTGCTGGCGCTGTCGAACACCACGTCGCCGGACGTCGACCGCCTGTTCGAGTCGGTCGGGTGGCGGTCGGCGGCGCTCGTGGCCGGGTTCGTCGTGCTGATCGGCGCGACGGTCCCAGCGCTCCCGACTATCGGCGACCCGAACTCGGCGGTCGTCGGGGGCGAGGTGAGCCAGTACTACCTCGAGAACGCGTACGCCCAGACGGAGGTCAAAAACGCCGTGACGGCCGTCCTCGCCGCGTACCGCGGCTTCGACACGCTCGGCGAGGGCGTGGTCGTCTTCAGCGCGGTCGTCGTCACCCTGTCCGTGCTCCGCCGCGAGGTGGTGGCATGAGCGCCGGCGACGCGGACGCCGCGGCGAGCGGCGACGAGGGTGCCGGGCTGTACGTCGAGTCGACGATCATCATGACCACCGTCCGGCTGGTCGCCCCGTTCATCCTCACGTTCGCGCTGTTCATCATGTTCCACGGGGCCGACTCGCCCGGCGGCGGGTTCCAGGGCGGCGTCATCGCCGGCTCCGTCGTGATGATGCTCGCGTTCGCGTACGGCATCGACTCCACCCGCCAGTGGCTCGACGTCCGGATCGTCTCCGCGCTGGCCTCCGGCGGCGTGTTCGCGTTCGTCGGGATCGGCCTCGGCGCGATGGCCCTCGGCGGACAGTTCCTCCAGTACTCTGAGTTCGAGGCGCTGTTCGGCCACGCGATCAAGTACGCAATCGAACTCGTCGAACTCGGGATCGGCGCCATCGTCGCCGCCGTCGCGATCGGGCTCTTCTTCCTGCTCGCGGCCGGGTTCGACGACCTCGCCGAGGAGGACTCCTCATGACACTCGACTTACTCACGACCCACTACAACTACTACGCGGTCGTCCTGCTGCTCGGAATCGGCCTGTACACCGTGATCGAGTCCCCGAACCTCGTGAAGAAGGTGATCGGGATGAACGTGTTCCAGACCGGGATATTCCTGTTCTTCATCACGCTCGCGTACCGCTCGGGCGGCAATCCGCCGGTCGTCACCGAGGGCGCCGGCCCGTACGTGAGCCCGCTGCCGCACGTGCTCATCCTGACGGCCATCGTCGTCGGAGTGAGCCTGACCGCAGTGGCGCTCGCGCTGGTCGTGCGCGTCTACTCCGAGTACGGCACGCTCGACGAGCACACGCTGGAGGAGCTCTACCATGATTGACCACCTGATCGTCATGCTGGTCGTCCTGCCGATCATCGGCGCGGCGGTCCCGCCGCTGGCCAGCCTCCGGTTCGACCGCGTCGGCTGGGCGGTCGCGACGGCGACGGCGCTCGGGCACGCCGCGCTCGCCGGCGCGCTCGCGTGGACCGTCTGGACCGACGGGATCGTCCGGTACGAGGTCGGCGGGTTCGCCGCTCCCTACGGAATCGAACTCGTCGCCGACGGGCTGACGATCCTGCTCGTCGTCCTCATCGGCGCCGTCTCGCTCGGCGTGCTCGCGTACGCCCGCCACGCGGGCCCCCACGCGAACTCGTTCTACTCGCAGTTCCTCCTCCTCGTCGCCGGCCTGTCCGGGATGACCGTGACCGGCGACGTGTTCAACCTGTACGTCTTCCTCGAGATCACCGGGCTCGCGGCGTACGGCCTCGTCGCGAGCGGCCGCGGGGCGCGCTCCGCCGTCGCGGCCCTGAAGTACCTCATCATCGGGACCATCGGCGCGTCGCTGTACCTGCTCGGCGTCGGCTACGCGCTCGCCGCCACGGGCACCCTGAACATGGCGGACCTCAGCGAGAAGCTCGCCGCCACGGGCTACGACTCGACGCTCGTCCTGACCGCGTTCGGCCTGATCGTCGCCGGGCTCCTCGTGAAGGTCGCGCTGTTCCCGATCCACACCTGGCAGCCGGACGCGTACGCCGACTCGCCGGACAGCGTGAGCGCTTTCATCTCGGCGCTCGTCTCCACGGTCTCCGCGTACGCCCTGGCCCGCGTGCTGTTCTCCGTGTTCACCGTCGACTTCCTGGAGGCGGTCCCGATCGCCCGCCAGGCGCTGGTCGCCGTCGCCTGCGTCAGCATCGTCGCCGGGAGCGCCCTCGCCGTCGCGCAGTCAGACGTCCAGCGCATGCTGGCGTACTCGTCGGTGTCGCAGTTCGGCCTCGTGATCGCCGGGTTCGCGATCGCGACGCCGCTGGCGGTCGTCGGCGCGACCGTCCACCTCGTCGGGCACGCGGTGATGAAGGGCGGCCTCTTCGCCGCGACCGGGATCATCGAGCGGAAGACCGGCGCGACGACGGTCGGCGGGTACGCCGGGATCGCCGGCCGCGCGCCGGCCGCCGCCGGCGCGTTCACCGTGCTGGCGCTCGCGATGGTCGGCGTCCCCCCGGCGGTCGGGTTCATGGGGAAGTGGTACATCGTCCTCGGGGCGGTGAACGCCGGGACCTGGCCGGTGGTCGCCGTCCTCTTGGCGAGCACGCTGCTGACGCTCGCGTACTTCGCGCGGCTCGCCGAGCGGCTCTACTTCGCCGAGGCGACCATCGCGCCGGAGTCGGTCGCCGCCGACGGCGGTGAGCGCGTCTCGACGGCCATGATCGTGACCGTCGTCGTCGCCGCCGCCCTCGCCGTGGGGCTCGCGGCCGCCGTCCCCGTCATAGACCAGCTGATCGATGCGACCGTGTTCGAGCTGATGCTCCAATGACCGACGTCACCTCCCTTCGACCGTTGTTCGCCGTGCTCGTGTCGGCCGTGGCCATCCCCGTCATCCTCTCGCTGCGATCGCGACCGAACGTCCGCGAGGGCGTCACCCTCACCGTCGCCGCGACGAAGTTCGCGCTCGTCGCCAGCATGGTCCCCGGCGTCCTCTCGGGGACCACCTACGTCACGCGGATCGGCGAGTTCGGCGACGGCCTCTCGCTCGTGCTCCGCGCGGACCCCCTCGGGATCCTGTTCGCGCTGCTCGCCAGCCTCCTGTGGATCGTCACGAGCTTCTACTCCATCGGCTACATGCGGGGGCTGAGCGAACACGCCCAGACCCGCTACTTCGCCTCGTTCGCCGCGAGCCTCGCCTCGGCCGTCGGGGTCGCGTTCGGCGGGAACCTCGTCACGCTGTTCGTCTTCTACGAGCTGCTGACGGTGTCGACGTACCCGCTCGTGACCCACGACGAGACCGACGAGGCCCGCGCGGCCGGCCGGAAGTACCTCACGTACACCTTCGGGGGCGGCGTGGCCGTGCTCGGCGGGACGGCGCTCGTCTACGTGCTGACCGGCACCACGGCGTTCACGCCGGGCGGGATCGAGGCGCTCGCCGGCGCGGACCCGACCCTCGCGCGCGCCGCGTTCGCCCTCCTCGCCGGCGGGTTCGGCGTCAAGGCGGCGCTGATGCCGGTCCACTCGTGGCTCCCCGACGCGATGGTCGCGCCGACGCCGGTCTCCGGGCTGCTCCACGCGGTCGCGGTCGTCAAGAGCGGGATCTTCGGGATCGCCCGCGTCGTGCTCGACGTGTTCGGCACGGAGACGATGGCTGAGCTGGGCGTGGCGGCGCCGCTCGCGGTCGTCGCCGCGATCACGCTCCTGACCGCGAGCGTCATCGCCCTGCGGCAGGACAACCTCAAGCGGCGGCTGGCGTACTCGACGATCAGCCAGCTGTCGTACATCGTCCTCGGGCTCGCGCTGCTGGAGGGCGAGGCGCTCGTCGGGGGGCTGCTCCACATCCCGGCGCACGCGTTCATGAAGCTCACCCTGTTCTTCTGTGCGGGCGCGATCCACGTCGAGACCCACACGGACGACATCAGCGACATGGCCGGCATCGGCGACCGGATGCCGCTGACGATGGCGGCGTTCGCCGTCGCGGCCGCCGGCATGGCCGGCATCCCGCTGATAGCCGGGTTCGTCAGCAAGTGGTACATCGTGATCGGCGCGCTGGAGGGCGGCGGCCTCGTCTTCGCCGCCGCGCTGTTAGTGTCCGGCGTCCTCAACATCGCGTACTTCTGGCCGATCGTGTACCAGGCGTACTTCGAGTCGCCAGACGGCCACGACGAGAAGCCGCTCGTGACCGCGGCGCTCGGCGGCCGCGGGAGCCCCCGCGCCGACGGCGGCCGCGGGGCCGCGACGCGCGAGCCCGATCACGAGACCGCGGCGCACGACGCCGACCGCGAGACCGCGGCGCACGAGGGTCACGACGAGCACCACGGCGGCCCGCCGGCGGAGGGCTGGGACGTCCGCGGCTGGCGCGGCGCCGAGAGCACGTGGTTCATGCTCGGCCCGATCCTGACGGCCGCGAGCCTCTCGGTCCTGCTCGGGGTCGTCCCGCGGACGGCGGTGTTCCTCCGGATAATCGAGACCGTCGTCGGCTCGCTCCCGGGGGTGATGGGCTGATGACGACCGCGCTCACCGCCCTCCCGCCCGGACCGGTCCTGCTCGTGGTGGCCGCGCTGATCGCTCTTACCCCTCGCCGCGTCGGGCACGCGCTGGGCGTCGCCGCGTCCGGAGTCGCGGTGGCCTGGGCGTGGGCCGTCCCGGCGGGCGCGCACCTCCAGGCCACGTTCCTCGGCTTCGACGCCGTGCTGCTCAACGTCGACGAGTTCTCGCGGCTCATGGGCCTGATCTTCGGGATCATCGGCGTCGTCGCCGTCCTCTACTCGTACGCGAGCGAGGCCGAGGGCCTCCAGACCGCGTTCGCGTTCTCGTACGTCGCGACGAGCTTCGGCGCGGTGTTCGCCGGCGACTGGCTCACCCTGCTGTTCTTCTGGGAGCTGATGGCCGTCACGAGCACGCTGCTCGTCTGGCACTACCGCGGCGAGGCGGTCCGGGCCGGCTTCCGGTACGCGCTGCTCCACGGGCTCGGCGGCACGCTGCTGATGGCGGCGGTGCTCGGCAACTACGTCGCGAAGGGGACGTTCCTGTTCGCGACCGTGCCGGGCGGCCCCGAGACGGCGGGGATCGTCGCGGGGCTGCCGGCCGCGCTCGCCGCGGTCGGGATCGGCGTCAACGTCGGGTTCATCGGCCTCCACGCGTGGCTCCCCGACACCTACCCGCGCCCGCACATCGCCGCCAGCGTCTTCCTGTGCGTCTTCACGACCAAGACGGGCGTCTACGGGATGTACCGGGCGTTCCCCGACGGCCACGTCGCGATCGCCTACATGGGCGGCGGGATGGCGGTGTTCGGCGCGACGTTCGCGCTGTTCCAGAACGACATGCGGCGGCTGCTCTCGTACCACATCCAGTCGCAGGTCGGTTACATGATCGCCGGCGTCGGTATCGGGACGGCGCTGTCCCAGGCCGGCGCGTTCGCCCACGTGTTCAACCACATCCTCTACAAGGGGCTGCTGTTCATGACGGCGGGCGTCGTCGTCTACCGGACCGGGGAAGAGAGCCTCAAGAAGCTGGGCGGGCTGGCCCGCGACATGCCGGTCACCGCCGGCGCGTTCACGATCGCCGCGCTGTCTATCGCCGGCTTCCCCGGGTTCAACGGCTTCGTCAGCAAGGGGATCATCATCTCCGGGAGCCACTACACCTTCCCGAAGGGGCCGCTCCCGATCGGCGACTTCCACACGCTCGAGTGGCTGCTCCTGCTCGGCGGGATCGGGACGTTCATGTCGTTCATCAAGTTCGGCTACTACGCGTTCTTCCACGGGAGCTACGACGGCGACGTGCGCGACGCCAACCGGGGGCAGAGCGTCGCGATGGGCGCGGTGGCGGTGCTCTGCGTCGCCTACGGCGTCCTCGTGCCCACCTCGCCGCTCGCGGCGGTCGTCCCGGCCGACGTCGGACTGTTCGGGATCCTCCCGTTCGACGTGACGAGCGAGGCCGTCGTCGAGAAGGTGTACGAGACGTACACCGTCGACCACCTGGTCGAGGGCGTCGCTCTCGCCGTCCTCGGGCTGATCGGCTTCGCGCTCACGAAGAAGCCGCTCTCGAAGCTGGGGCGCGTCCCGGACATCGACTCGCTGTACAACCCCGCCGTGTTCTACGGCACCCGCGGGCTCGTCGTCGGCGTCACGGAGCTGTACGCGGCCGTCGACCGCGCCATTGTCGGGCTCACGACGGCGACCGTCCGCACGGTCACCGACCCGCAGGCGGCCGTCCGGCGCGTCGGCAGCGACGTCGAGATCAAGTCCGGGATCGGCCGCAGCGTGCTGATCCTGACGCTGGCGGTCGGAGTCGCGCTGTTCGGAGTCCTGTTCCTCTGACCGCGGCCGAGCGCCGCCGCGGTCTCACTCCCCGCCGCCGCGACGGCGGCGCGCCTGTTCGCTGAGGGTGAGGAAGGCGACCGCGCCGAAGAACGCGATCGCGAAGCCGAACACCGTCGCGTCGCCGCCGCCGGCGGACTGCGCGAACAGGATCGGGGTGACGCTCAGTCCGAAGAGGCCGACGCCGTACCCGAGCCTGTCGCTGCGGTCGTCGAACCGCGGTGCCGCGGCGAGCAGCGAGACGTCGAACGCGAAGTAGAAGTACGCCGCGCCGACGTAGACGGCGGCGGTTCCGAGCGCGGCCGGGACCGACGAGACGAGCGCGTACACGCCGAGCGCGGGGCCGAGGCTGACGCCGAGTGCGAGCGGGAGGGCGCGATTCATACGGGACCGATTCGGACTCGACCGGGTAAAGAAATCGGACGACGAGCGTCTGGAGAAATCTGGACAAGCGGGAGACCGGACGAATCGAAGCGGTGCGGCCGGTGTCGGTCGCCGCGGGGTCAGTACTCCTCGTACGCGAGGTTCATCATCCACTGCGAGAAGGCGTCCGCCTGCGCGTCGACCTCCTCCTCGCCGATGAACGGCGAGAGCATGTCGCCCGCCATCAGCAGCGAGAAGTCCAGGTCGCGCGGCGCTGGCTCCAAGTAGTAGGTGTTGTGGCCGTCGTAGACGGTGTCGGACCGCTGGATGAGCCCCGACTCCTCCAACGCCTCGGCGATGCGGCTCCCCTTCCGCGACGAGACGTCGAGTTCCTTCCAGAAGTCGCTCTGGTGGATGCCGCCGGTCTCGCGGATGAGTTCGAGGCCGGCCCGCTCGTCCGCCGACAGGTCGGACTCGATTTCGGACACGCTCATACTCTCTCACGCCTCCCGAATCGCTTAAAACTGGCTTTCCAAGTGGGCCGATCGACCCGCTCAGACGCCGCCGGCCGCGAACTCGTCGGGGACCGAGACGCGTTCAACAGGCGTCTCGCAGGGCGGACCGTCGGCGTACCCGACGGCGAGGTCGTCGCCGGTCCGGATCCGCGTGAACGACCGCGTTCCGAAGCCGTCGCCGTGGAGACACGCCCCGTACTCGTGGTCCGCGAGGACGCCGCTCGCGCGGTCGAGCCACGACGCGCCCGACTCGCCCGGTCCCGGGACGAGCGCCGCCGCGATCCGCTTCGCGCTGTCGGCCCGTTCCGCCCCGAACTCCGCCCGTCGCTCGGGCACCGCGAACCGCTCGGCGCCGTCGATCACGCCGCCGACGTTCCCGACCACGTGGACGCCCGGATCGAGTCTGGTCACGGCGAGCCCGCCGTCGTACGCGAGCAGGAACGCGCCGAGGGCGTCGGCCAAGACGAGGTTGAACCCGGCGTACGCGCGCTCGTCGAGCTCGCGCTCGACCGCCCGGACCGCCGCCTCGGCTGAGTCGGCCGTCAGGCAGTCGCGGACGAGGAGCCCCCGGGAGCGCTCGCCCTCGCGCTCCGCGTCCGTCCACCGGTTCGTGACCGCGACGACGAGGCCGCGCTCCGAGAGGCCGATCCACGTGCCGCCGGCCTCCGCGTCGCGCGGGGCGACGTACCGGACGTCACCGGCGTCGCCGTCCGCTCCGCCCCCGCGGTCGCTCTCGCTCTCCCCGTCACCGCCGCCGCGAACCGCCGGCGGCTCGCTCGGACGATCGAGCGCCTCGTCGCGGGTGGCCGCGAGCGCGACGGGCGCGTCCCCGAACGCACGCCATGCCAGAGTCAGTGTACACACGCCTCCGGGTACGGCCGACCGGCTGAAAACTCCACGGGGGATCCGCCGTCCGCGTTTACTCGCAATAAAAGAAATCTTTTGGTGACTGACCGCCTGAGTCGGGACATGAACGCGATTGCCGTCTACGAGGGAGCCGACGAACCGGTCGTGACCGAGAAGCCGCGACCGGAGCCCGCGCCGGGCGAGGCGCTGGTTCGGACCCTTCGGGTCGGCGTCGACGGGACCGACCACGAGGTCATCGCCGGCGGCCACGGGGGGACGCCCGCGGGCGAGGACCACATCGTGTTGGGCCACGAGGCCGTCGGCGTGATCGAGGACCCGAACGACACGCCGTTCGAGGTCGGCGACGTCGTCGTCCCCACGGTCCGCCGACCGCCGAACGGCGCGAACGAGTACTTCGCCCGCGGCGAGCCCGACATGGCACCTGAGGGCGAGTACCACGAGCGCGGCATCGTCGGCGCGCACGGGTTCATGGCGGAGTACTTCACCAGTCCGGCGGAGTTCCTCGTCGAGATTCCCCCGGCGCTCGCGGAGTGGGGATTCCTCGTCGAGCCGGCCTCGATCGCCGAAAAGGCGATCGAACACGCGTACGCCAGCCGGTCGGCGTTCCACTGGGAGCCGGAGTCCGCGCTCGTGTTAGGCAACGGGTCGCTCGGCCTCCTGACCGCGGCGACCCTCGACGAGTCGTTCGAGCGGGTGTACTGCCTGGGCCGGCGCGAGCGCCCCGACCCGACGATCGACATCATCGAGTCGCTCGGCGCGACGTACGTGAACTCGAACGACACCGCGATACCCGAGGTGCCCGAGGCGTACGAGCCGATGGACTTCGTGTTCGAGGCGACCGGCTACGCGCCGCACGCCTTCGAGACGATCGAGGCCCTCGCCCCGAACGGCGTCGGCGCGCTCCTCGGGGTCCCGGGCGACTGGGAGTTCGAGATCGACGGCGGGCGGCTTCACCGCGAGTTCGTCCTCCACAACAAGGCGCTCGTCGGCAGCGTCAACTCCGGGTACGGGCACTTCGAGTCGGCCGTCGAGTCGCTCGGCCGCCTCTCGGAGGAGTTCCTGGGCGATCTCGTCACCGGCGTCCACGGGATCGACGAGCTCGAGGCCGCGTTCGCGGATGACGACACGACTATTAAAACGGCGGTCGAATTTGCCGCGTATGAAGAACGTTGACGACCTGATAGACAGCGCTGCCGAGCTCGCCGAGCGGGGGCTCTCGAAGGGCGAAATCGCCGACGAGCTGAACGTCTCCCGGGAGACGGCGAGCTGGCTGGTCGAGCGCGGCGGCGGCTCGGAGGGCGCGGAGACCGCCGGGACGACCGCCTCCGCCGACATCCACGTCGACTGGTCGGCGCTCGGGCGCGACTCGACCCGCCTCGGCTACGCGGCGAGCGCCATGGCGGACCTCCTGGCCAAGCAGGGCGAGGCGGTCGACCTCACCGTCGGGATCGAGAAGGCCGGCGCGCCGCTCGCGACCGCGGTCGCGGACCGGCTCGACACCGACCTCGGCACGTACGCCCCCGCGAAACACCAGTGGGATGAGGGGGACATCGACGAGCACGGCGGCGGCTTCTCGCGGAACTTCGCCGCGATCCGGAACCGCGACTGCTACGTCGTCGACGACATCATCACCTCCGGGACGACGATGCGGGAGTCGATCGACGCGATCCGCGAGCAGGGCGGCGAGCCGGTCGCGTGCGTCGTGCTGGTCGACAAGATGGGGTACGACGACATCGACGGCGTGCCGGTCTACTCGCTCGTCGACGTCGTCCGCGTCGACCGCGAGGAGTAAGCCGGGGCGGCGCGTCGATCGCCGGCAGGCCCGCCCCGCCGTACCCGTGCGGAACCCATTTGCGTCGGCGACGCGTACAGCGCCGTATGACGTTCAACCCCGAAGCGGACGCCGACGCCGAAGAGATCGAACAGCGCGTCGAGACGGTTCTCGCCGACAACGACGTGGTACTCTTCATGAAGGGGAACCGCCTGATGCCGCAGTGCGGCTACTCCCAGCGCGCCGTCGAGCTGATCTCCCAGCACGTCGAGGAGTTCGAGACGGTCGACGTGTTGCCCGCGCTGCCGGAGTACCGCGAGGCGCTGGAGTCCCACAGCGGCTGGGAGACGATCCCGCAGACGTTCGTCGACGGCGAGTTCGTCGGCGGCAGCGACGTGCTCGGCGAACTCGACGAGCGCGGCGAGCTCGCCGCGGAACTCGGCGCGGAGTAACGAGTCGACCCCGCTCCGGACCCGCCTCGGAGCCGCGCGCCGCC
>NZ_CAKZRO010000133.1 GCF_937146585.1 uncultured Halorubrum sp.
TATGGACACCTGGCAGCGACGAACGTCGCAGTACGTCGTCGTCCTCGTCGGCGTGATGTTCGGCTACGCGGCGGTGTACGACGCCGGGATGAGCGTCTTCGAGGGCTCGCCGATCAGCTTCCTCCACTCGCTCCAGGTCGTCGTGGAGACGTTCACCACGACCGGCTTCGGCTCCGACGCCCCGTGGACGACCCCCGAGATGAACGTCCTCGTCATCGTGATGGATCTGACGGGCGTCGTCCTCATCTTCCTCGCGCTCCCGGTGCTCGTCTTCCCGCTGTTCGAGGAGGCCATCTCGACGACGGTGCCGACGGCGGCGGCGGCGGATCTCGAGGACCACGTCGTCGTCTGTACGCTGACGCCGCGGGGCGAGACGCTGGTCGACGAACTCGACTCCGTGGGCGTCGACCACCTCGTCCTCGAACCGGACCGTGACCGGGCGAAAGACCGGTACGAGCAGGGGTACGACGTCATTCACGCCGACCCGGAGTCGGTCGACGGATTGGAAGCCGCACGCCTCCCCGCCGCCCGCTGTCTCGTCGCCGACGGCTCCGATCCCGTCAACACGAGCACGGTCCTCACCGCGAAGGAAGTCGCCGAGGACGTGCGGACGGTGAGCGTCGTCGACGACCCGTCCCGCGAGCGGTACCACCGCCTCGCCGGCGCCGACGACGTGCTCTCGCCGCGGGCGCTCCTCGGCGAGGGACTGGCGTCGAAGGTGACGGCCGGCATTTCGACCGAACTGGGCGACGCCGTCGAAGTCGGCGAGGACTTCGAGATCGCCGAACTGCCGATCCAGCGCAACAGCGACCTCGTCGGGCGGACCATCGCGGAGAGCGGGGTGCGCGAGCGCGCCGGCGTGAACATCGTCGGCGCGTGGTTCCGGGGCCAGTTCGAGAGTCCGCCCTCGCCGGACGCCACGCTCGACAACGGCACCGTCCTGCTGGTCACGGGCCGGGAAGCACAGCTGGAGCGGCTCAAGGAGCTGACGATGTCCGACGTACGTCGGTTCCGTCGGGGGCGGACCGTCGTCGTCGGCCACGGCGAGGTCGGCACCACCGTCTCCGCGGCGCTCTCGACGGCCGACGTCTCCACCACGGTGCTAGACCTGGTCGACGGCCCCGGGGTGGACATGACCGGCGACGCGACCGATCCCGACGCACTCTCGCGGGCGGACGTCGAGGACGCACGAACCGTCATCCTCGCCATTCCGGACGACACCTTGACCGAGTTCGCCATCCTCGTCGTTCGGGATCTGAACCCCGACATCGAGCTGATCGCACGGGCGGAGGAAACCGAGAACGTCCAGAAGATGTATCGCGCGGGCGCGGACTACGTTCTCTCGTTGGCGACGGTCAGCGGCCGGATGCTCGCCTCCACCATCCTCGAAGACGAGGAGGTCATGTCGCTCGACAAGCAGGTGGAGGTGCTCCGCACGCACGCGCCGGGACTCGTCGGTCGAACGCTCGGCGGGGCGGACGTGCGGGCGCGGACGGGCTGTACCGTCGTCGGCGTCGACCGCGACGGCGAGATGATCACCGACCTCGGGGCGGACTTCCGCATCGAGGAGGGCGACGAACTCGTCATCGCCGGTACCGACGAGGGGGCGAACCGATTCATGGAGACGCTGGGCTAGTCCGTCGTCACGACGAGTTTCCCGAGCGTCTCCCGGTCCGCCATCCGTTCGAACGCCGCCGCCGTCTCCGAGAGCGGGAACGTCCGATCGACTCGGGGGTCGAGATCGCCCGCGGCGACGAGGTCGACCAGCCGTTCGAGGTCGGTCTGGGTCCCCATCGTGCTCCCGATCACGCGCTTGTGCCCCCGGAACAGGTCGGCGATGTCGACCTCGGAGGTCGGCCCGGCGGTGCGCCCACAGACGACCATCCGTCCGCCGCGACGCATGACGTCGAGACCGAGGCCGGTGTAGTCGCCGCCGAGGTGGTTGACGACGGCGTCCGGCGTGCCGATGTCGGTGACGGCCGCCCGGAGGGCGTCGGGATCCGTCCCTTGGAGCGTGTGATCGGCGCCGAGGTCGGCGACGGCGTCGAGTTTCGACGCCGACGACGAGGTGCCGATCGTGCGGACGCCCCGGATGTCGGCGAGTTGGATCGTCGCGACGCCGACGCCGCCGGTCGCGCCGGGGACGAAGAGGAGGTCGCCGGGTTCGACCCCCGCCCGGCGGAGCATGTGGGAAGCGGTGAGATACGCCGTCGGGAGCGCCGCGGCCGTCGTCGCGTCCACGCCGTCGGGGAGGGGAACCAGTCGGTCGGCCGCGACGCAGGCTTCCTCCGCGAGGCCGCCGTGGTACAGCGAGTAGGATTCACAGAGGGTCTCCGGGCCTTCACGGCAGAACCGGCAGGTGCCGCACGTCTCGTTCGGACAGAGGAGGACCCGGTCGCCGGGGGCGACGCCGGTGACGCCCTCGCCGACGTCGTCGACGACCCCCGTGACGTCGAGGCCGCTGACGAAAGGCAGGTCGGTCGGGTCGACCATCGCGGACGCCCCCTCCAGAATCCAGAGGTCGTGGTGGTTGATCGAGCAGGCCTGGACGTCGACGACGGCCTCACCCGGGCCGGGGTCGGGGCGGTCAAGGTCGATCACGTCGACGCCGTCCGGTCCGATCAGGTCGGTGAACGCTGCGGCACGCATCGGACGTCCGTTCGACCGGCGGGGTAAAAGGTTCGGGGGCGCCGGCAG
>NZ_CAKZRO010000134.1 GCF_937146585.1 uncultured Halorubrum sp.
GCGAGGCGGTGTACGCCTACGTGACGACCGAGGACGGCTACGAGGGCGACGACGACCTCCGCGACGCGATCATCGCGGGCGTCGAGGACGCCATCGGCCCGATCGCCCGGCCGGAGCAGGTCGTGTTCACGCCCGACCTGCCGAAGACGCGGTCCGGGAAGATCATGCGTCGGCTGTTGGAGAACATCGCGGACGGGAAGGAGCTCGGGAACACGAGCACCCTCCGAAATCCGGAGATCGTCGAGCAGATCCAGCAGAAAGCCGGCGGCGAGTAGCCGAGCGGCGACTCCGTTTTCCGAACGACTGACGAGCGTCGACACGGCGACACCGCGAATGAATATCACGATAAAGCCAGACAAACACACCACGACACTACATACCACAGCACATGTCACACAATAACTCACGAAGTTCGGACGACGCGGTCACTGACGGTGGCCGCGCAACCGACGACGCGGCCACCGACGGCGGCGTCGCTACGACCGCGGCACAGAAGCACGACAACACCGATTACCTCAGTGAAGAGGTGAACCTGCTCAAACCGAGCACCGCGTACATGCGGGATCACCTCCGTATCGTCTGGACCGGGTTCATCGTTTGGGCGCTCGTCGTCTTCGGCCCGGTGACGATGACGGTGCTCGCGCCGGGCGTGATGACGACGACGATGCCGGTGCTGGGGTTCCCCTGGCATTACTTCCTGGTCGCCTTCGGCGCGCCGACGGGTGCGTTGATCCTGGCGGCCGTCTACGCCCGCCAACGCGACAAGTTGGACGAGAAGTACGGCATCGACCACGACACCGACGCCGAGCCAGCCGAACCCGAACCCGCCGGCTCCGAGACCGCCGCTGACGGAGGGAAGCAGGAATGACGGTCCCGATCCAAGCCGAGGCGCTCGACATCTCGTTCAAGCTCCTCCCGGCGATCATCGTCTTCCTGATGATGGCCTCGTTCCTGATCATCGGCTTCGTCTTCAAGGTGGCAGATACCGAGGGCATGTGGGTCGCCGGCCGGGGGATCGGCAACATCGAGAACGGGATGGCCATCGGCGCCAACTGGATGTCGGCCGCCTCGTATCTCGGTCTCGCGGGGTTGGTCGCGCTCGCCGGCTTCTACGGGCTCGCGTTCATCGTCGGCTGGACGACCGGCTACTTCGTCCTGCTCATCTTCCTCGCGGCGCAGATGCGCCGGTTCGGGAAGTACACCGCTCCGGACTTCGTCGCGGACCGGTTCAACTCCCCGATGGCACGCGCACTGGCCGCGTTCACCACGCTGCTCATCGCGTACGTCTACTCCGTGGGCCAAGCCCGCGGGATGGGGCTGGTCGGTCAGTACGTGTTCGGACTCGACATCATCCCGATGATCGTCGTGATGATGACCATCACCGTCGGCTACCTCGCGCTCTCGGGGATGCTCGGCGCGACGAAGAACATGGCCGTTCAGTACGTCATCCTCATCGTCGCGTTCCTCGCCGGCGTCTACGTCGTCGGCTTCTCGCAGGGGTACTCGACCGTGCTCCCGCAGATCGAGTACGGCGCCCTGTTCAGCGAGCTCGGCCGTCAGTTCAGCGAACCGTTCATCGGCGGGAACAGCTACTACCTGTGGGTCGCGACGGCGTTCTCGCTCATCGTCGGCACGTGCGGCCTCCCGCACGTGCTGGTCAGGTTCTACACGGTCGAGAGCGAACGGACCGCCCGCTGGTCCACCGTGTGGGGGCTGTTCTTCATTCTACTGTTGTACTGGGCCGCGCCGGCGATGGCGGCCTTCGGCGTCGACCTGTTCGCCGCCGTGAACGGCATCTCGTCCGACGCGGTGTTCAGCGGCGAGCAGGCGATGTCGGGCGCGGAGGGCGACGTCATCGTCGTGCTGGCCGCGCAGTTCGCCGAGCTGCCGACCTGGTTCGTCGGGCTGGTCGCCGCCGGTGCGATGGCGGCCGCGATCGCGACGACGGCGGGGCTGTTCATCACCGCCTCCTCCGCCGTCGCCCACGACATCTACGCCGAGCTCATCAACCCCGACGCGACCCAACGTCAGCAAGTGCTCATCGGCCGGGCGACCATCGTCGGGATCGGCGCGCTCGTCACGGTGACGGCGTTCAACCCGCCGGCGCTCATCGGCGAGCTCGTCGCCTACGCGTTCTCGCTCGCGGGCGTCGTGTTGTTCCCGATGTTCTTCCTCGGGTTGTGGTGGGAGAACACCAACCGGCAGGGGGCGCTGGCGGGGATGACCGTCGGCCTGCTGCTGTGGTTCACCTCGATCATCAACAGCGTCCTGCCGGCCTACGTGGGCTTCCTCGCCGACGTCGCCGGCGGCTCCGGACAGGCGCTCGTGCCCATATACGCACAGTACGTCCCCCCGATCGGCGCTGCCCTGGTCGGGACGCCGCTCGTGTTCCTCGTCACCATCGGCGTCTCGATGGCGACGCCGGAACCGCCGCTGGAGACCAAGCGGATGGTGCGCCAGTGTCACAGCCCCGAACCGATGGGCCAGCAACAGTCCGCCGAAAACATCGTCTCCGACAGCGGCGGTGACGCCCCCGCCGACGACTGACAATGTATAGCGACATCCTCATTCCGACGGACGGTAGCGAGACGGCCAAGGCGGCCGTCGACCACGCGGTCGACCACGCACAGAGATACGGCGCTCGCCTGCACGCGCTCTACGTCGTCGACATCGACGCCGTGAACTTCGGCCTGGGAACCGAGCAGGTCGACCGCATCAGACAGGGGAAGTTCGGCGAGATGACCGAACTCAAAGAGCGCGCCGAGGCCGCCACCGGCGTCGTCGCCGACGCGGCCGCGGAGCACGACGTCGAGGTCCGCGAGGAGATCCGCGCCGGAACGCCCCACGACGTCATTGCCGACTACGCCGACGACGAGGGTATCGACCTGATCGTGATGGGGAGCCACGGCCGGACCGGCGTCCGTCGTGCGCTCCTCGGGAGCGTCACGGAGCGCACCCTGCGCTCGACGCACGTCCCCGTCCTCGTCGTCGACTACCTCGACGAGGACTGAGCACCCCGGCCGGACCCCTCTCTCCCTTCGAGATCGACGTTTCACACTTCCGCAACACCGACGTATCCGCCCCACGCACTCACCCCATGCCCGACTCCGACACCGCGAAGACGCCCGACGACGAACCGAGTCCGAGCGTCGCCGACCGCGCCCGCGACGTGCTCAGCGAGAACGGCACCGGGATGGTACAGGACCTGCTCTTCGCGGTCGCGTGGGTGGGGCTCGCGTCGCTGCTGTACGACTTCGGGTTCCCGACGGCGCCGCGGTGGGTGCTGTACATGTTCATGCTCGCCGGCATTCCGGCGTACTTCGGCTTCTTCATCTCGCTGGAGATAGCCAAAGAGCAGAGTCAGCGCTGAGTCCGGTTCGACGCTGCGCACGGCCCGGTCTATTTCAGACGTCCCGCTCGCCGCCCTCATCCGGCGAGATCGCGGATGTCGGACACGTCGAGCAGCCGCTCTCCC
>NZ_CAKZRO010000135.1 GCF_937146585.1 uncultured Halorubrum sp.
GACCGGGCGCGAGATCAGATTCTCGGGAACCCGCGAACGCCGGAGACGCCGCCGAAAACGGCCTTGAACACGACGACGTCTCCCGTGTCGATAGGTCCGGACACCGCGGCGGGCACGGCGACGAACCCGTCGCCGGTCTCCAGCGTCGGCGCCATGCTCCCCGAGGTCACGTACCCCAAGAGGACCGGCTGACCGGCGAGCTGGCCGGCCACGATGACGACGACCACCAGCACGGAGACGACGACGAACGCGTCTCTCGCCGTCTCGCGTGACATACGTACAAACGTGGGGGTTCGAGACTTAAATCACCGCAGATCGCGTCCTTACCGGACGCGGGTCCGAGTCGACGCTCCGGAGAACGTCGACGGGGCAGACGATACGCCGAGTCTCGCGCCGACTACTCCCCGGCGCCCCACCGCTCGACGCGCTTCGGGCGGTCGGAGACCGCCATCACGTCGAGGTCGTCGCCGGCGTGGTCGAGCGCCTCCAGCGCCGCCGTCGCGGAGGCGTGCGTCGAGAAGTAGGTGATCTCCTCCTCGACGGCGACCTCCAGCAGGTCGCGCTGGCGCGAGACGATGAGGTCGAGGTCGCCGCGCTTCGCGGCCTCGATCAGGTCCGTCGCTTCGCTCAGCTCGAAGTGGTCCGCGTACCCGTCGACGAGCGCCTCGCCCGCCTCGGTGCCGGGGTCGGGGAACTCCTCCGCCGAGAGGTCGACGACGGCGGTGCCGGACTCGGGGATGGGCTTCCCGGTCGAGTCCTGCGCCTTGTCGTACGCCTTGCCGAAGGAGGTCGCCGTGCCCATCACTTCGCCGGTCGACTTCATCTCCGGCCCCAGACGCGGGTCCGAGCCCGGCAGACGGTCGAACGGGAGGACGACCTCCTTCACGCTGCGGTGTTCGGGGATCTGCTCGTCGGCGTCGAGGTCGGCGAGCGTCAGGTCGTCGGTCATCACCTTCGCGGCGAGCTTGGCGATGGGGACGCCCGTCGCCTTCGAGACGAACGGGACCGTCCGCGAGGAGCGCGGGTTCGCCTCCAGCACGTACACCTCGCTGTCGGCGTCGGGGTCGTCGACGCCGGTGACCGCGAGCTGGACGTTGAGCAGGCCGACCGTGTCGAGCGCGCGGGCGATGTCCTCGGTGACCTCGCGGACCCGACCGAGCGTCTCGTCGCCCAGCGACCGCGGCGGGATCATACACGCCGAGTCGCCGGAGTGGACGCCCGCGCTCTCGACGTGCTCCATCACGCCGCCGAGGAGGACGTCCTCCCCGTCGGCGACCGCGTCGACGTCCAGTTCGACCGCGTCGTCGAGGAACTGGTCGACGAGGATCGGCTTGTCGGGGGAGACCCGGACCGCCTCCTCGATGTACTCCTCGAGCTCCGCGTCGTCCTCGACGACCCGCATCGCGCGGCCGCCCAGCACGTAGGAGGGGCGCACGAGGACCGGGTAGCCGATCCCGTGGGCGAGTTCGAGCGCCTCGGCCTCGCTGGTCGCAGTGCCGCCGTCGGGCTGGGCGACGCCGAGATCGTCCATCAGGACGTTGAAGCGGTCGCGGTCCTCCGCGAGGTCCATCGCCTCGACGCTCGTCCCCATGATCTCGCAGTCGAGCCCGCGGCGCTCGATCTCGGATTCGAGCGGCTCGCCCACGTTCACTGACGTCTGGCCGCCGAACTGTACCATCACGCCGTCGGCCCCGGTCGTCTCGATCACGTCGGCGACCTCCTCCGCGGAGATGGGCTCGAAGAACAGGCCGTCGGAGGTGTCGTAGTCCGTCGACACCGTCTCGGGGTTGTTGTTGATCACGTGCGCGTCGATGCCGAGCTCGCGGAGCGCGCGCACCGCGTGGACCGCGCAGTAGTCGAACTCGACGCCCTGGCCGATGCGGATCGGGCCGCCGCCGACGACCACGACGCTCTCGACGTCGGGGTCGACGCGGACCTCGTTCGCCGCGCCGGCCGTGTCGGCCCCCCGGAGGAACTCCGGCAGCCGCGCGGAGTAGTAGTACGGCGTGGAAGCCTCGAACTCGCCCGCACAGGTGTCGACCTGCTTGTAGGTGCGGTCCGGCACCGCCGTCTCGACGTCGCCGACGCTGGCGTCGACGCCGCCGGCGGTCGCGGTCGCCGCGATCTCGGCGTCGGTGCGGCCGACCATCGCGGCCTCGGTGAAGTCGCCTTCCGCGGCCGCCGCGGTCCCGGCGGCGATCTTCTCGAAGCGCTCGACGTACCAGCGGTGGATGCCGGTGAGGTCGATCACGTCGTCGACGTCGTAGCCGCGGTCGAACGCCTCGAACATCGCGTACGGGCGGTCCGGGCTGGGGCGTTCGAGGTACCCCGACTCCAGCTCGTCGTCGGCAACCTCGTCGAAGTCGACGGCGGGGTCGTACTCGGAGGAGCGCAGCGCCTTCACCATGCTCTCCTCGAACGTCCGGCCGATCGACATCGCCTCGCCGGTGGACTTCATCGCCGTGCCGAGCTCGAAGTCCACGTCGTCGAACTTGTCGATGGGCCACCGCGGCACCTTCGTCACCACGTAGTCGATGGCGGGCTCGAAGGCGGCGGTCGTCTCGCCGGTGATCTCGTTGTCGATCTCGTGGAGCCGCTTGCCGAGCGCGACCTTCGCGGTGACGCGGGCGATCGGGTAGCCGGTCGCCTTCGACGCGAGCGCGGAGGAGCGCGAGACGCGCGGGTTCACCTCGACGACGCGGTACTCGCCGCCCGGCGTGCCGTCGTCGTGCCACGCGAACTGGATGTTACAGCCGCCCTGGATGCCGAGTTCGCGGATCACTTCGAGCGCCGCGTCGCGCATCTCCTGGTGGCCGTCGTCGGGGATCACCTGCGAAGGGGTGACGACCGTCGACTCGCCGGTGTGGATCCCCATCGGGTCGATGTTCTCCATGTTACAGATGATGATACAGGAGTCGTCGGCGTCCCGCATCACCTCGTACTCGAGTTCGACCCAGCCCGCGATGGACTCGGTGACGAGCACCTCGCTGTTACGGGAGAGGCGGAGCCCCTTGCGGACGCGCTCGACCAGCTCCTCGAACTCGTCGACGACGCCGGAGCCGGAGCCGCCGAGCGTGTACGTCGTCCGCGCGATGACCGGGAGGCCGCCGACCGCGTCGACCGCCTCCTGAACGCGTCCGCGGAACGCCTCCTCGTCGAAGTCGGTGACCGACTCGCCCTCGTCCAAGGAGATGGTGGTCGACTTCGGAACGGGCTGACCGAGTCCCTCCATCCGCTGGCGGAACAGGTCGCGGTCCTCCGTCGCGTAGATGGTGTCGAGGGGCGTCCCCATCACTTCGACGTCGTGTTCCTCCAAGATGCCCTCCTCCGCGAGCTCGGCGGTGACGTTGAGCCCGGTCTGGCCGCCGAGACCCGCGATGACGCCGTCCGGCTCCTCGATGCGGATGACCTCCGCGATGGCCTCGGGCGTGATCGGCTCGATGTACACCCGGTCGGCCGTCTCCGGGTCGGTCATGATCGTCGCCGGGTTCGAGTTCACGAGGACGACGCGCGCCCCCTCCTCTTGGAGCGCGCGACACGCCTGCGCCCCCGAGTAGTCGAACTCGGCCGCCTGTCCGATCTGGATCGGTCCGCTGCCGATAAGAAGAATCGTCCGGTCCTCGCTCATTACGCGGACGGAATACGCTCATCGTAATAAGGTCGGCGGTAGAGTACGAATCTCGCAGCGAGTTTGCGATTTTCGCAAGCTACTCGCTACCACGGTCAGTGATACGGCGCGTCACGTCCATCGACACCGAGCCCGCGAAGTCCGAGCGCGCCCGCTCGATCGCGGCTCGGCGGGTCGACGGGCGCGGACGCCACCGCAAGTGACTTACCCGATATCGACGATTTCGAACCGTACATGCGCTGTTCCCGCCGCCGCGCCCTCCAACTGCTCGGCACCGCCGGCGCGACCGCCGCGACCGCTGGTTGCCTCGGGCCCGACACCGACGCCTACGCGCTCATCGCCGACGAACTGGACCTCTCGTCGATCGGTCGCCCCTACCTGCGGCCAGATCCCGCGACCGTCGACGCCACGACCCGCGTCGACTTCACGGCCGGCTCGAAGGAGGCCTCCCTCTCCGAACTGTTCGAAACGGGGAGCGTGACCGTCGAGCAGTGGCCGCTCGTCGGCCGCGATCCGTGGGGAACCGAGACGCGACCCCGACCGACGTTCCTCCGACGCGAGGGGGCCTTCTACGAGGTCCGCGTCGCCGACGAGCGCCGCCTCGAACGGGAGCGGTGGCACTTCGCCGTCGAGCGCGTCGACGGGACGCCGCCCGAGGACGCGGCGGTCGCGCGGCCGCCGTTCGACCTCTCGGACCAAGACGAACGCGTGTTGAACGCGGCCCTCGACGCGGTGTACGCCGGGAACGACGGCTTTCTCGGGGACCCGGAGTTCGACGAGTTACAGACCGTCGAGTTCCATCGCGGGCTCGACGCCGAGGCCAGCGCGCTCGTCCCCTCCCCGCCCTTCGCGTTCGTCGAATACGAGGACGAGTACTTCCGGGCGGTCGCCGAGCGACGGACGGTCGAGGTCCCCGAGTGGACGTACGCGATCGCCGAGATCAGCGCCTCCCGGGAGGAGTTCGAGGCGTACGCGCGAGACGCGATCGTCGAGCGCGACCTCGCCTCGGCCGGGCTCTCGGCGTCCGCCCGGGGGGTACTCGACGACGCGATCGCAGAGGAGCCCCGCCGCTACGAGGAGGGTGACCCGCCGTCCGACGACCTCATCGACGCCCTCGGAGCGCTCGGTATCGCCGGCGACCTCCGACCGCTCGACGTCTACGAGGGCCGGGTCGACTTCCGGAACGCCGTCGTCGAGTACCGAGACGGCGTCTACCGGTTCGATCTGGTCGTCACGCCGTAGAACGCTCGCGAGCCGGCGACGGTGGACCGCACATCGGCTCCTCGGCGCAGACCGCCGCGTTCGAAGCCTCGGACCGGCCTCAGGTCGCGAGCCGGTACCGGTACGGCTGCCCCGCGATGACCTCGACCTCTCCGCGCTCGGCTCGCCGCCCCAGCACCGTGGCGACTCGGTGCGGGCTGTCGATCTCCTCGCACTCGTCGCACTCCTCGACGAGCGCGAGGATCTCCCGCGCCGTCAGCGGCTCGTCGGCGTCGGCGAGCACGCCGCGGAGACGGTCGTACCGGTCGTATTCACCGGCGCTCATACGTCTTACGTACGGTCTCCGAACATATAGGGTTCAGTGAGACAGAAGTCGGACGGCTGTCTGACACGGGCCTCGAACCGGTCGTTTCCCGGAGTTTGAGCGGTTTCGGGCGGTCGGCGACGCGGCGAGATCGCGTCTCAGGCGTACGGGTCCTCGGCCTCGAGGTCGCGCTCCGCGCGGTACTGCTCGACGAACTCGCTCACGTCGAACTCGACCATCTCCTGCTCGAACGCGGACAGCGCCTCGTCGTCGTCGGCGTGGCTCACGGCGTGCTCCATCAGTTCGACGACGAGCTCGACGACGATCTCGTGGAGCCGGCGGGAGTCGAACTCCGTCACCCACGCCATCGCGTACCCCACGTCGGCGTTCTCGCTGGCGTCGTGCGCGACGACCGCCTCCGGGAACTCCTCTAACACGACGCCGAGCAGGTGCGGCGTGTCGAACTCCGGCATCTCCTCGCTGGTCGTCTCGATGGCCTCGCGGAGCACTTCGACGAGGAAGTCCGGGAGGAACCGCTCCGGCGGGTGGACGTCCATCACGACCGCGTGGGCCTCGCCGCAGTCGCACTCGTACTCGCGCATGCCGAGGTCCAGTTCGCCGACGCCGATCGTCTCCCCGCAGGGTAGCTCCAGCGCGTTCTCGTCGCCGCCGGGGACGCGGGGTTGGGACATGGCTCTCCTTGGTCGCTGTCGAGGTTAAAAGGAGCGGAACGGGTCGATACGCCGACGCGGAAACCGGCGGACTCGCTACGCGAGCTCCGCGTCGCCGTCCCCGTCGTCCGCACCTTCCGCGTCGCCCGCCTCGTCTCCGCCGCCTCCGTCGGGGTCGCTCTCGGCGTGCGTCTCCACCTCGGCTTCGACCTCGATCTCGATCCCGTTCGACTCGTAGGTCGCCTCGATCGACTCGGCGTCGTCCCGCTCGACCTCGATCTCGTCGCGGTCGACCTCCACTTCGACTTCCACGTCGACGGTCACGTCGTCGGACATGGTTCACACTACGCGCGCGAGAACGGAAAAATGCCCCCTCGGGCGGCCGCCGGCCGACCGCGTTACTGGAACCCGATCCGGCCGCCGGTGTCGCGGAGGGACTCGCCGCCGCCGCCCTTGAACTGCTCTCTGACGTCCTCGTAGTACGCGAGGATGTCGTCGTTGATCGTCGGGCGCACCGACTCCATGGCGCGCCGGAAGTGCTTCATCTCGACGTCCTCGGCGTCGTCGTCGTCGCGCAGCGCCTCGATGGCGGCCTCGCGGGCGATCCCCTCGAGGTCGGAGCCGACGTAGCCGTCCGTGATCTCGGCGATCTCGCGGAGGCTCACGTCGGGCGCGAGCGGCGTGTCCTCGGTGTGGATGTCGAGGATCTGCTCGCGGCCCTCCTGGTCCGGCTGCCCGATCATCACGAGCCGGTCGAAGCGGCCCGACCGGAGCAGCGCGGGGTCGATCATGTCAGGGCGGTTGGTCGCACCGATGACCATCACGTCGCCCATGTCCTCTAGCCCGTCGAGCTCCGTCAGGAGCTGGTTCACGACGCGCTCGGAGACGTTGTTGCCCATCTCCTGGCCGCGCGAGGGGGCGAGACTGTCGAGCTCGTCGAAGAAGATGATCGTCGGGCTCACCTGCCGGGCCTTCCGGAAGGTCTGCCGGATCGCCTTCTCCGACTCGCCGACCCACTTCGAGAGCAGCTGTGGGCCACGGACCGAGATGAAGTTCGCGTTCGTCTCGTTGGCGACCGCCTTCGCCATCAGGGTCTTGCCGGTGCCGGGCGGCCCGTACAGCAGCACCCCCTTCGGCGCGTCGACGCCCATGCGGTCGAACTTCTCCGGCGAGGTGAGCGGCCACTCGACGGACTCCTGGACCTGCTGTTTGGCGTCTTGGAGCCCGCCGACGTTGTCCCACGATATCTTCGGAAGCTCGACGAGCACCTCGCGCATCGCCGACGGCTCCACCTCGTTTAACGCGCCCGAGAAGTCGTCCCGTTTGACGATCATCCGGTCGATGAGGCTCGGCGGGACCTCCTCCTCGTCTAAGTCGATCTCGGGGAGGTAGCGCCGCAGCGCCTTCATCGCCGCCTCCTTGGTGAGGCTCTCGATGTCGGCGCCGACGAAGCCGTGCGTCTCGTCGGCGAGGTGGTCGAGGCTCACGTCGTCCGAGAGCGGCATCCCGCGGGTGTGGATCTGGAGGATCTCCTTGCGGCCGACCTCGTCGGGAACGCCGATCTCGATTTCGCGGTCGAAGCGCCCGGGGCGGCGGAGCGCGGGGTCGACGCTGTCGACGCGGTTCGTCGCGCCGATGACGATCACCTGCCCGCGCGTCTCCAACCCGTCCATCATCGTCAGCAGCTGGGCGACGACGCGGCGCTCCACCTCGCCGGTGACGTCCTCGCGCTTGGGCGCGATGGAATCGAGCTCGTCGATGAAGATGATCGAGGGCGACTCCTCTTTCGCGTCCTCGAAGATCTCCCTGAGCTGCTGTTCGGACTCGCCGTAGTACTTCGAGATGATCTCGGGGCCGGCGATCGAGAAGAACGACGCCGACGTCTCGTTGGCGACGGCCTTCGCGAGCAGCGTCTTCCCGGTGCCGGGCGGGCCGTGGAGCAGGACGCCCTGCGGCGGCTCGATGCCGAGCTTCGAGAAGATCTGCGGGTGTTTCATCGGTAGCTCGACCATCTCGCGGACGCGCTGGATCTCCGACTGGAGGCCGCCGATGTCCTCGTAGGTGATGCCGCCGCCGGTCTTCTCGAACCCGGAGATCGGCTCCTCGCGCAGCTCGACCTCGGTGTCCTCGGTGATGAGACAGACGCCGTCGGGCTCCGTCTCGACCGCGATCAGCGGGATCGCCTGCCCGGGCGACCGCATGAACGGGTGGTTCGTCGACGACATCACCGGCACGATGTCGCGCTCGACGACCGGGCGCTTGAGGATCTGGCGTTTCACCATGCCGGCGGCGTCGGAGCCGAACTGGACCGACGCCTCCTCGGGCGGGGCCAAGACGAGCTTGTCGGCCTTCTCGGCCTCCGCCTTCCGGATGGTGACGCGCTCGCCGATGCCGACATCCGCGTTCTGTCGCGTGAACCCGTCCACGCGGACGGTGTCGGTGTTCCAGTCCTGGCGGTCGGCGCGCCAGACCTTCGCGGCGGTCGTCTCCGCGCCCTCGATCTCGATGATGTCGCCGGGCGAGAGCTTCAGATGCAGCAGGGTGTCGGGGTCGAGTCGGGCGATACCGCGCCCCGAGTCGTTCGGGTACGCCTTCGCCACTTCGAGTTGGACTTCGTTCATGGTTCCTCGCGGGGGATGGTCGTAACTGGATCCGGTCCGGGAATAAGCCTGTTGCCCGTCTCCGGGCCGCCGATTCCGCCGGGGCGATCGGCGCCCGCGGGATGCTGTGTGATCATATAGCACGGTACGGAGTCCGGTCATAAAACCCCGTCGTAAGCGTGCCTTTTCGCCGTCGACTCGCGACCGCTCGCGACGGACGTTTTTTGCCCGCTCATAGCGACGTTCGGTCGTGTTCGACTCGCTCTCCGACCCGATGCGGTCGCTCCTCTCACGGTTCGCCTTCCTCGTCGCCGGCGCGCTCGTCGGCGCCGCGCTGTACGCCCTCGATGTCGGCGGGCTCCTCGCCGTTCCGCTCGCGGCCGTCGCGTTCATCGTCGTCGGCGAACTGTACCTGGCCGCGACCGGCGGCGATTTATAAATAGCAACGACGACTTGCGGTGGCGCGTGCCTGCGAGCGGCCGATAGACCGCGAGCCAGCACGCGCGAGGTCGTCGGGCTACGCCCGACTGACGAGGTTGGGGAGGTGTGAGGCGCGGTTGCGGTGCTGTGCGGGGTGGGACTCAAAGGGGCAGCCGGGGAGCGGGCGCACGCTCGTTGCGCTCCTCGCTCCTTCGCTCCGTTCACTCGCTGCGGTGCTTACGTCGTCATCAGAACGCTCCGCGTTCTGATAGGCTCACGAGAGCTTCGCTCTCCTGAACGCCTGCGCCCGCTTCCCGGCTGGGGCTTTGGAGGTGGTCACCGCCGCGGTAGCGTCGTTTATCCGTAAACGGCTCTGTTGAAACCCTTCAAAACTGACACGAACTGCGTGCTGAGTACAGGGCGAAAGTCGGTTACGGAAACCCAGGCAGGGTTTCGATTGCCCTAATCAGTTGATCGGCAGCGTGGATTAACTACGTCAACGTTCAGTATGTGGTTTCTCGCTGGTCGTCAGCGACGAATCTCGGGACCATCGCCCCAGATATATCGCCCCCTCCGCTCAAGGATGTACCATCCCCCTGCAAGGAGTGCAATCCCATTCCCGAGAACGTACCCTGCGTTGTGGAGGTCAGTTCGTACACCCGTGTATGGGGCCGACAGTGGTGGTTGAATCACGTGGTAGTACTGCCCGTCGTGCGCAATGAGAACGACAGGAAAGCGTTCGTGCGTCGTGAGTTCCCCTGTTCGAACGAGTTCACGTAATCGAGGGTCGGCGGCGGTGGAAACCGCGAGTTCGTCGTAGAACGTCTGTAATGTGATTCGCTCGGCAGTGATTCGCACCGTCTCACCGTCCCTGTGTTCGTGGAGGCGATAGACTTCACTGACTTCTGAGAAGGTGCCACTGGTCCCGACAACGGCATACTGGTGGTCGACGAGCGACCCTGGGAACTCTGCCTTCGGTCGAGACCCGTTTGCCGCCTCGCGGAGGGCCATCCGTTCTGGCTGGTCGCCAGAACCACTGCTGGCGAAGAACACTGCTGACGGTCCCTCCGGGACGACTGTGGTGTCGTCCACAACCGTCTCTGCGGCGTCCTCTTGAGAGTCCGGCAGTTCTCTCGCCTCGTAGGTGTACGTCGTATCAGGGGTCGCTGTATCAAGCGCAAACGAACCGGCGGTGAGGACGACCCCGATAGCGACTGCTACAAGGAGCATCTTACGGGATGGCACTACTCGGTACGAACGTTCTGGCGAATAAGTATTTTCTGTGGGTAGATGGAGAAAATGTACAGTTCTACAGAACGACTGATTCACTTGACTTACCGGGAACCAAACTCGGTTGCCGTGCTGAATACACCCTCTGTATTCACCGCGACGCGAGAAATATCTCACAACTC
>NZ_CAKZRO010000136.1 GCF_937146585.1 uncultured Halorubrum sp.
GAGACGCCGGTGTCTCGCGACTGGTGACGCGGGAGCGGCCGACGACGCTTCGCGACCGGTGGCGCCGGGGGCGCGGACCGCGAGCGGGACGGCGGACGGACCGCGGGACGACAGACCGCGGGGCGCCGCGCCGCGAAGCAGGGGTCCCCGCGGCAACGCTCACGAGACCCATGTTCGCCACCCGACGGCTATGTACCGCGTTTACGTTTCAATTTCCAAAAATTTGGCTACTAATCTAAAATGTTCCACGGTCGGATACCGCACCGTTCTGTCCACCTATTATAAACGATTATTAAAACCCGGTCGCTGGCTCAATTTACATGGTGGACCTGAGCCGGCGGAGCCTGATCGCAACGTCAACCGCTGCTGCCCTCGGCGCGAGCGTCGCGGGGGTCGCCAGCGCGAGTGAGAGCGAAATTCCGGAGGGAGACACCCCCGGCGCGCCCAGCGTCAGAGGGGGACTCAAGCGGTTCTCGACCACGGCCTTCGGGGCGGAGGTGACGGGGCCGTTCGTCTTCGAGGACGGCTCGCTACTGTACAGCCTCCAGCACCCCGAAGAAGGGAACCCGGAGCCGTTCGGCCGAGCGGCCGTCGGCTACTTCAGCGGCTTCACCTTCGAGTTCGACGGCAACAACGACGACTTCCCCGAGGTCGGCATCCCCGACACTCAGGCGAAACAGCGGCAGGTCCGGTCCGCGGCCGGCGAGTACGAGGTCCTCGTCCAGGGCCGCGAGCCCATCGGCGGCGGCGACGAGCTGCTCGGCGTCACGCAGACACCCGACGGCACCGACATCACCCAAGCCAACTTCGCGGGGACGCAGTACGGGGCCGCGGCGACGAACCCGGACTGTAACCAGTTCGTCCCGACGGACGAGGACGGCACCGAGGGGTACCTGTTCACTAACTGGGAGAACAGCCCCGGCAACATCTCGCGAGTCTTCATCAGCCGGGACGCGGACGGCGAGTGGAGCGCCGACCCCGACGACGCGATGAACCTGCCGAACACGGAGGCGTTCCGCGAGCTCGGCGGCACCCGAATCAACTGTTACGGCGACCTCAGCCCGTGGGAGACCCCCATCTCCTCGGAGGAGAACTACGCGCACCCCCGCGTCTCGCTGACTAACACCGTCGGCGACGTCGTCGACGCCGGCAGCGGCGAGGGGCTCCTCGGCGCGTGCCAGTTCTGGAACCGGCCGAACCCCTCGGCGATCCAGGGCGCGGTCGACGGGTACGACGAGGTCGACGGCTGGTACATCCAGGGGTACTGGGCGATGACCGGCGTCGAGTTCCTCGCGTACTACCTCGGCGCCGAGGTCCCCGAGGGCGACGAGGGGTCGGGCGACAGCGTCCTCACCCCCATCGGCGACGTCTACCCGAACCCCTACCGCTACGGCTACCACGTGGACGTCCGCGAGCCGACCGCCGAGGAGCCGGAGCCGATGAAGTACTGGGTCGCGGGCCGCGCCTCGTGGGAGGCCCCGGACTTCCTCGGCGACGAACGGACGCTGTACGGCTGCTCCGACGGCGACAGCAAGGGGATCTACAAGTTCGTCGCCGCCGATCCGATCCCGAGCTACGACGACACCGACGACATCGAGGGCACGCTCTACGCCCCGAAGATCACCAACGACGCCGCGAACGCCGCGGAGGCCGGCGAGCGCAACTCCCCGGCCGAGACGAACCTCGAGATCGAGTGGATCCCGCTCGGCCGCGCGACGAACGGCGAGGTCGAGTCGTGGGTCGCCGAGTACGACGACGTCACGCAGGTCGACTACCTCACGACCCACACCGACTACGACGAGGACGAGCTCGGGCAGGATGTCTCGTACGCCGACGCCGTCCGCGAGGCGGACCTCGAGGTCATCGAGAACGGCAACCGGAACTACATCACGAACGAGGAGATCGTCGAGTGGGCCGCCCAGTACGAGGCGGACGGCCCCGATGGCGTCGACGAGGAGCTGCGCCGCGTCCCGTTCCTCGAGACCCGCGCGGCCGCCAAGGAGCTCGGCGCGTCGATCGAGTTCAACAAGGCCGAGGGCGTCGACAGCGTCGACGACGCCGGTCCCGGCGACTTCGTCTACTTCGGCATCTCCGAGTTCAACGACGACCTCGCCGACGAGACCGGCGACGTCCAGATGGACCGCGTCGACGGCGGGGTCGTCTACCGCGCAGAGCTCGAACCCGACTACAACGTCTCGACGCTCGAACCGGTGATCACCGGACCCGACTTCACTGACGGCCCCGAGGACGCCGACGACGCGCTCCGCAACATCGACAACGTGTACGCGATGCGCGACGGGCGCGTCCTCTGCTGTGAGGACGGCTTCGGCGGCCCCTCGCGCTCGTACCCCAACGACGGCCTGTACGTCTTCCAGCCGAACGTCCAGGTCGACGTCGAGTCGCTGGCCGTCGGCTACGGGCAGACGGGCGAGGCGGTGCTCTCGGCCTCCGCGCTCCCCACCGGCTTCTCCGGGGCCGGGGTCACGGTATCGGTCTCCGACCCCGACGTCGCCGCCATCACCGGCGTCGAGTTCCCCGACGGGCTCGGGCTCACCGAGAGCGAGGTCAGCGGCGACGGCTCCTCGGCGACGATCCGCGTCGCCGACACCGACCGCAACGTCGAGGCGGGCGGACGGAACGTCCCGCTCGCGACGTTCACGCTGCGCGGCGACAACACCGGCACGACCGACCTTGAGGTGGAGATCGACCGGATGGACGACGAGGCGGGGACGGCCATCGACGCGAACGCCCGCACGGGGCTTCTCGTCGCCGGCCCGCCGACAGTGACCGGCGGCGCGGCGCCGACCGACCCCGACGGCGACGGGCGCTACGAGGACCTCAACGGGAACGGGCGCCTCGACTACGAGGACATCGAGATCCTGTTCGACAACCTCGACTCGGACAGCGTCACGATGAACGAGTCGGCGTACGACTTCAACGAGAACGGACAGATCGACTTCGACGACGTCGTCGACCTCTACGAGGCGGTCAACTGAGCCCCCGGTCGGCCCGGCGGCCGACCCCCGGCGTTCCGTCACCGCCACCCCACATACACCACCCATGACACGACCCACGCGTTCAGTTTCGACGCTCACCGACACCCGCGGCCGGACGGCGGCCGTCGCGGTGGCGCTCGCGGCGGTCGCCCTCCTCGGCGCGACGGCGGCGGGAACGGCGGCGGCACAGACCGACGGACCGACCGTCGTCGTCGGCGACGCCTCGACGGCGCCCGACGGGACGACGACCGTCGACGTCGTCCTCACGAGCGCGCCGGACGGCCTCTCGGGCTACTACCTCGAACTCTCGGTCGAGGCGCCAGAAACGGCCCGGATCGAGTCCGCAAGCTACCCCGACCGATTCGGCCTGACGAGTGAGCCGGCAATCGGGGACGACGGTGACGGCGTCGCCCTCGAAGCCGCCGACCTCGAGGGAGCTATCGAACCCGGCGCGACGGACGTGACGCTCGCGACGGTCACCGTCGCCGGCGTCGCGCCGGGCGAGGTCGGGCTCGCCGTCGAGCCCCGGCAGTTCGACGCGGACGACGGGAGCGCCTTCACCCCCGCCACGCAGGCGGGAACGCTGACGGTCGCCGGCGACGACGCCTCGTCGACCGACGACGCCGCGCCCGGCGGGAGCGACGACGCTGAGTCCGCCGACGGTTCCGCGGCCGACGGAGGCGAGGCCGGGGCCACGTCGAACGACCTGCCGCTCTCGCCGGTTCTCGCGCTCGTCGCCATCGGGCTCCTCGTGGCCGCCGGCGTCAGAAGGAGCGACTGACGCGCGGCCGTGCGCATCCCACCCGGCACGTCGCCGCGACGACCATCCACATCCAGCGAACACAGCCGATACCCACCCACCACCCATGTCACGATCCGAACCGATCGAAGACGAGACCGTCTACCGCGAGTACATCCTCGACGTCCGCATCGTCGAGCACAGCACCCCCGCCCGGACCGCCTATCGGTTCGAGGCCCCGCACCACTGCGGCGTCGACTTCGACGACCCCGAGAAGGCCGAGCTGTACGCCGATGTCTACTTTGACGTCAACGGCTTCGACGAGGAGAAGGTCGGCGAGGAGGGCGTCCCGCCGGCGATCATCCAGGCCGGCCGTGACACGCTCGCCGCGTACTTCCACACGCAGCCGTACGGGAGCATCAACTGGATCGCGTCCTTCTACGGCTTCAAGCCGGAGCGGACGCAGCGGCTCATCAATCGGGTCCGCAAGCGCGCGACGAATATCCGCGAGGGGGCCGCCGAGCGGGGCGTGGCGTAGCCGGCCGCTCAGGCGTCCGCGGCGGCCGTCTCGTCGACGGGACTGACCG
>NZ_CAKZRO010000137.1 GCF_937146585.1 uncultured Halorubrum sp.
TCGGCTCCGGGACGAGGCCTAGGGCCGGCAGCGTCCGCTCGTAGATGTCGTGGGCCACGGCGGCCGACGTGACCAGCAGCACCGAGTCGACGGTACTGAGCACCGCCGCGACGACCGCACCGAGCAACAGCAGCCCCACTGCGGGACCGAACAGGTCGAGCGCGAGCCGGACGACGGACGCGTCCGGGTCGGCCAGCCCGGGGAACCGGACGCGCGCGAGCAGCCCCAGCGTCAGGATACACACGGCGATGACGGCCTGGATCGCGATGGAGATCGGGATCGCCCGCTTGACCGTCTCCGGGTCTCGCATGGCGTAGACCCGCGAGAGTTCGTACGGGGCCACCGCGATACCGAACCCGAACGACAGCGCCAGCCCGGTCGTGAGCGCGGGCGCCGAGGTGCCCGACAGCAACGCCGGGTCGATAGCCGCAGCCGCGTCGATGAGCGCGCTCGCGCCCCCCGTCTCGGCGACTCCGACGACGGCTGCCGCCGCGACGCCGAGGAGGAGGGCCGTGACCTGAACCGCGTCCGAATAGATGCTCAACCGCATCCCACCGACGAGCGTGTACGAGAGCGCGACCGCGGCGAACGCCGCGATGCCGAGGACCCGCGGCACTCCGAAGACGGCGTCGAGGACGACCGCCCCGGCGACGTACTGGGCGGTCGTGTACACGAGGTAGATGACGCTGACGAGGGCCGCGGTCGTCCCGCCGACCACCTCGTTGTCGCCGTCGAAGCGCGCCGAGAGGAACTCCGAGACGGTGATCCCGCCGCGGGCGCGCAGGTGCGGCCCCACGAACAGCAGCGACGCGACCCAGCCGGCCCAGATGCCGAGCCACACCAGGCCGAAGCTCACGCCCACGGCGTAGTGGATCCCGATCGTGCCGATGAGCGTCCCCGCGCTGACCTGCGTCGCGGTCAACGACATTGCACCGAACACGCCCCCGATCCGGCGGTCGGCCGCGTAGAACGACTCGGCGTTCGACGCGTCCCCCTCGCTGTGCGCCTCCGAGGAACCGATCACGCTACCAACCTCCCCGAGCGAACGAATAAGCGATGTCCTCAGTTTCGCGGCAAAAGCATCCGATATCATATACAACAGTTATTATGCGATCGCGTCTCGTGTGAACGCATGTCTATGGCCGACCGGCCCCCGATACGCGTCCTCTGCGTGGACGACGAGCCGGGGTTCGCGACGCTCACCGCGGACGTCTTGGACCAACAGCACGACGACATCAGGGCCGTCGGCGTCACCTCCGCCGAGGCGGCGCTGGGCCGGCTCGAGGAGTCGACGTTCGACTGCGTGGTCAGTGACTACGACATGCCCGACGTCGACGGCCTCGAACTGCTCGACGCCGTCCGCGAGCGCTACCCGTCGAAGCCGTTCATCCTGTTCACCGGTCGCGGCAGCGAGGCCATCGCGAGCGAGGCGATCTCGTCCGGGGTCTCCGACTACCTCCAGAAGAGCGGTGGCCAAGAGCAGTACGAGCTCTTGGCGAATCGGATCCGAACGTGCGTCACGCGGCTCAGGGAACGACGGGACCGCGAGCGCGTCGAGGACTGGTACTCGCAGCTGTTCGAGCAGCGGCTGATCGGCGCGGGACTGTCACAGGACCGGAGCTTCGAGCTGGCGAACCGCCGCCTCGCCGAGATGCTCGGGATGCGGCGCGACGAACTCGTGGGCGAGCCGGTGTCGTCGATCGTCGCCCCGCACGATCGGGACCGAGTGGTCCGGGCGATCCGACGGCGAGAGTCCGGCGACGACGACCGCGTCAGATACACGATCGACCTCCTGGCGGCGGACGGCTCCACGTTTCAGGCGACGGTGGTCGGGAGCCGCGTCACCTACCGGGGCGAGCCCGCGATCCTCGGGCTCATCCAACCGACCGGCGCGGACGAGGCGGCGGCCTCGCAGGCGGTCCGGGGCCGCATCGAGGCCGCGAGCCGGATCCTCTCGCGCCCGCCGTCGGAACTGGACGCGCCGCTCCTGTCGACCGCGAACACGCACCTCGCCGAGGTCCTCGAAGCGCTCGACACCGGCGACTCGTCGCCGACTACCCCCGATCCGACCCGCCCCGTACAGCTCTCCGACGCCGTCGGCGAAGCGGTGTCACAGGCCGGCCTCTCGGCGACGGCGACCGTGACGGTGGATCCGGACGGGTCCATCGACCGCGACCGCGGCACCGTCGTCCTCGCCGTCCGGAACATCCTCCAGGCCGCGCTAGACGAGGCGGTCGACGCGGTCGCAATCGAGGCGCGAACGACGGCCGACGGCTTCCGAGTGCTCGTCCGCGACCCGCGGTCCGAGTCCGCGGAGGAGTGCTGCGTCGCCGAACTACCGTTCGACGTCGGCCTCGCCGGCGACGCGATGTACGGGCTCGACCTGTTCATGCGGCGGATCCCGGGTGGCGTTCGCTGCGACGCGGTCGTCGCGGAGCGGTGAGTCGCCGGGCGACCGCTCAACGGATCACGAACGCCGGCTCCTCGATCCGCTCGCTCTTACACTCGGGACACCGCGAGGGCTCGTTGACCGGGTCGTCGAAGCCGTCGAACCCGCACTCCCGACAGGTCGGCGGCGCGACGAGGAACTCCTCGTCGGCCCCGCCGTCGCCTTCTTCAGATCCGCTCTCGTCGGCGACCGACCGCGAGACGTGTTCGAGGTGTTCGTACACCGTCGGCGTCGGCAGCGACAGCGTCGCCGCGAGGTCGCTCGCCGTCCGCGGCTCCTCCCGGAGCGCGTCGGCGATCCGCTGGCGGGTCGTCTCCATGCGTCGCCTTCGCCCCGCGCCGGCTAAAGCGGTCCGGGACGCCGCCGCCGGCCCACCCCGAAGCGGTGACGCGGGCACAAGAGGTATGTCACCGGGGTGAGACGGAGGGGTATGAAAGCCGTCGTACTCGCGGGTGGCTACGCGACCAGACTCTGGCCGATCACCGAGCACCGGCCGAAGATGTTCCTCCCGGTCGGCGAGAACACCGTCATCGACGAGATATTCGAGGACCTGGAGGCGGACGACCGGGTCGACGAGGTGTTCGTCTCGACGAACGAGCGCTTCGCCGACACGTTCGCCGACTACCTCGACGACAGCCCCTTCGAGAAGCCGACGCTGTCGGTCGAGGAGACGGTCGAGGAGGACGAGAAGTTCGGCGTCGTGGGGGCGCTCGAACAGCTCGTCGAGCGCGAGGGGGTCGACGACGACCTGATCGTCGTCGCGGGCGACAACATGATCAGCTTCGATCTGGGCGACTTCGCGGACTTCTTCGAGGACAAAGGGACGCCGACGTTGGCGGCCTACGACGTGGGCGACCGCGAGCGCGCGAAGTCGTACGGGCTCGTCCAGCTGGACGGCGACGAGGTGATCGACTTCCAGGAGAAGCCCGACGATCCGGAGTCGACGCTCGTCTCCATCGCCTGCTACGCGTTCCCCGCCGAGACGCTCCCGAAGCTCACGACCTACCTCGAGAACGGCCAGAACCCGGACGAGCCCGGCTGGTTCCTCCAGTGGCTCCAGGAGCGCGGGGCGGTCAACGCGTTCACCTTCGACGGCGCGTGGTTCGACATCGGTACCGCCGACAGCTACCTCGACGCGGTCGAGTACGCGCTCGACGGCGGGACGCTCGTCGCCGACGGCGCGACCGTCGAGGGCAGCGACCTGGGCGACGTCGTCCACGTGATGGACGGCGCGACGGTGACCGACTCGACGCTCGACCGCGCCGTCGTCTTCCCGGACGCGACCATCGGCGACTCCGAGATCAGCAACTCCGTGATCGACACGGGCGCGACCCTGACGGGCGTCGACCTCTCCGGTGCGCTGATCGGCTCGTACACCTCGATCACCGAGGGCGACGACTTCTAGCGGGAGTCGCCGCGGCGACCGTCAGCCGTCGGGCTCGGTTCTCGGAGCCTGCTCACTCGTCGGTCCCGGCCTGCGCGTGCGTGTGGTGGTAGCAGTCGAACGCGGGGTCGCCCTCGTCGGTCGCGGGGTAGAAACAGACTCGCTGGTAGCGCTCGTTGTCCAGCAGGTTCGCGACGAAGCCGCCGGTGTGTCGCGAGACCGAGTCGTACGGGTCGCCGCAGGCGGGGCAGCTCGCCGGCGGGTCCTCGGGGACGTACATGCGACGTGTCGGTCGACGCTACGCTCCCGAGCCGGAAAACGGCCGCGGCGGGGGTCGGCGACCGGGGCGGCTCAGGAGCCGTTCGACCCGTCGCCGCTCCCGCCCTCGACGCCGAGCGCGTCGAACAGCTTCCGCCGGACCGCCTCCTCCGTGAGGTGGAGCAGCGTGTCGCGGTTCTCGCCGCTCGCCTCGATACCCGTGAAGATGCCGAGCGGGATCTCGAGCGACCCCTGCGTCGAGTGGCCGGCGGCGTCGCCCATCTCGGAGAACGCCTCGTCTAAGACGTTCCCGATGTTCAGCCGGATGTCCTTCGAGCGGGCCGCGAGGTAGATCCTGTCGTCGGCGATCCCGAGCACGGCCGTCGTCGTGATCCCCTCTAAGTTGAGAAGGTGTTGGGCCGCCTGCGCGAGCGCCTCGCGGTCGCGGATGAACCCGGCCGTCGAGAAGAGGTGGCTCCCCTGGACCTCGCGGTTCTGGATCGCCTCCGCGAGCACGTCCAACGTCTCCGGGCTCATCGACGGCGACTCCACCTGCTCGAGCGTGTCGTGGTTCGCGAACGGGTGGAGGTACGCGGCGGCGGTCAGGTCCGCCGGCGTCGTGTCCCGCTTGAAGTCAAGCGTCTCAGCGCGGATCCCGTAGAGGAGCGCGGTCGCGACCGCCTCCGAGGGGGACTGGTCGAACTCCTGGAGGTACTTCGTGAGGATCGTCGACGTCGAGGAGACGTTGGTCCGCACGTCGACGAACCGCGCGTCGAACGGCACCTCGGCCTCCAGGTGGTCGAGGTAGATGTCGACGGGCACGTCGAGATCGAGGTCCTCCGCGGCGGCCTTCGCGAGGTCGACGGCCGCGACCGTCGCGTACTCCGCGAGCGGCGGGGCCTCGCTGCGGGCGAGCAGGTCGATCCCGAGGAGGTTGACGAACGCCCGGTTCTCCTGGTGGCCGACGTCGCCGGAGTAGATGATGTCGGCGTCGACGCCGAACGCCTCCGCGATCGCCTGGAGCGCGGTCGCGGACGCGATCGAGTCCGGCTCCGGGTTGTCGTGGGTGAGGATCGCCATCCGGTCGCCGCCCTCCTCGACGATCTCCGCCAGCTGGCGGGCCATGTACTCCAGCTCGCCCGTCTCCAGCGACTGGAGGGCGCTGTCGGCGATCACCGTCGAGGGGTTGATCACGACGTCCGCGCCGCGCTCGCGAAGCTCGTCCTCGCTGACCGGGTCGGAGGCCCGGGCGACGAGGTAGTGGTCGCCGCCGGTCTCCCTGACCGCCGAGACGGCGGCCTTGTTCGCCTCCACGTCGCTGGCGAGGATCAGCACGATGTCGCGGTCGGCGAGCTCGTCGACGACGTCCGGCTCGGCGATGTCTTGGACGCGCGCGTTGAGGTCTTGGTCGCGGAGCGCCTCGACCCGACTCTCGTCGCGGTCGAGGATGAGGACGTCCTTGCCGCGCTCGGTCAGTTCCTCCGCGACGGCGTGGCCGACGCTTCCGCAGCCGAGAATGGCGTATCGGGTCCGCGCGGATCCGGATGCCCCACTACTCATTGGAGGGATTTCCGCGGCACGACACTTAACGAGTGCGCTCTCGGCGTCGTCCCCCCGTCGACGGGGCCGGAAATCCGGCGCCTCCGGCGTCCAAGGAGCGCTCGCGACTCCGAACGCGAGGCCGTCGCACTCGTGCGATTCGGTCGGCGTCCGCGGGGCTGCCGACAGGGTCGAATGAAAAGGCCTTTTAGCGTGACCCGGGTACGAACTTGTGAGGGCCGGTAGCTCAGTTAGGGAGAGCGACGGACTCTTAATCCGTCGGTCGCGTGTTCAAATCGCGCCCGGCCCGTCCACTGAACCGCAGAGCGATAGCGATGCGGTGAGGGAACCGGACGGAAGCGATTTGAACGAGAGAAGTCGCAGCGCGAGCGAAGCGAGCGACCGTCTTCTGGTTGTTCAAAATCGCGCCCGGCCCGCTTCTTCGTCGTTGCCGCCGTTTACCCCGCAGCGTAGCCGTTTTCGGGAGCTCAAGACGGCGGCGTAGGCTCGCCGGCGACCCTCGCAGCCGCAACCGTCTTCTTCGGAGCCACAACCGTCACCTCTCGGAGCCGCGACCGTCAGTCGCGCAGCCGTAGCACCGACTTCTCCTTCCCGTGCGACTCGATCATCACGTCCGACTCGGCCCGGAGCCAGTCCGGAACGCTCGCGACGTGGCGCGCGTGTTTCTGCGGCGCCGCCTCCGGCTCGTCGTGGAGCCGCGCCGGCTCCGAGTAGTGCGTGATCGGCCTGACGTCGCCCCACGTCTCGCGGGCCGCCTCGAACCCCTCGCGGTACGTGTGACCGCGGTCGGTGAAGGCGTGGTGGTGGTAGTCGAACGTCACCGGGATCCCGGCGTCGGACGCGACCGCGTCGACGAGTTCGGTGACGCCGAACAGCGACCCCTTGTCGTCGTTCTCGACGACCAGCCGCTCCCGGGCGGGCGGCGCGAGGCCGGTCACGACGTCACGGAATCGGTCCGCCGTGGCCGCCTTGTCGCCGTAGTGCGCGCCGATGTGGACGTTGATAGCGTGTCGCGGCGACCGGGGCAGGTCCATCAGGTCGAGCCAGCGCCCGTGGTGTTCGACCGACTCGACCGACCGCGCGACCGTGTCGCTCGACTCGCTCGCCAGCTTGCACCAGTGGCTCGGGTGGAACGTGAGCCGCATCTCGTTCGATCGGACGATCTCGCCGCAGTCGGTCGCGATCGACCGGATGCGCTCGTAGTTCGGCAGCTCGTCGAGTTCGAACTGCGAGTTCCACGGGACGAGCGTGGAGCTACACCGGTAAAAGCCGATGTCGCGATCGCGGTTCCACCGCAGGATCGCCCGCAGGTCCTCGAAGTTCCGCTCGACGAGTTCGGCGACGCGCTCGATCCCCTCGGCCTCCCACGTCCGCTTGCGGATGTCCCGGTTACAGCGCCGCGGCGGGTCGCGCTCGCGGAGCGTCCGGTTCATCGCGGCGTATCCGAGCATGACCGACCCTTCGGTCGCCGGCGGTTAGACGCGTTCGGTGCGTCCGACCCTCTGACCGCGTTCGCGTAACCGTCTTGTGCGACACGGGCGTACGTCTCGACGTACCGACCCGCCGGGAGCGATCGAACGCGACGGTCGCTCGGACGCCACGGCGAGCGGACGCGACGGCGCGAGGACGACTATGGGACAGGAGACATTGGACGGCGTCGACATCACCGCGCTGCGGGCGGAGTACAACCGGAAGGTGAACAGAGAGCTACCGGCGCGGGCTCGGGAGGCGGGCGACTGGCCGATCCGCGAGGACCACTGCTTCGCCCGCGTCGCGCTCGACAACGCGTTCGGGGGCCGGTGGGACGACCACGTCTCGGGACGGCCGGCGTACAGACACCTCTCGGCCGATGAGCTGGAGGCGGCGATCGCGGTCGCGGACGCGATGCTCGCGGAGGGGTGCCCGGCGGTTGAGCGGTACGACGAGCGGTCGCTTGCGTGGCGCGGCGAGCGCTGATCGCAGCGCGCCGCGGCCCGCCGCTCCGATCACCGTCGGCGGTCGCTCACCGCCGGCTCAACGCTTTTGCCCGAGCGGCGCCGACGAACGTCCGTGAAACGAAACGTCGGACGGATCGACGCGGTCGCGCGTATCGTCGGGGGCGTCGCCGTCGGGGTCCTCGCGCTCCTCGTCGCGACGACGGACGTCAGCGTGCCCGTCGTCTCGGCCGTCGGACTCGCGATCGCCGGCGCCGTGCTCGTCGTCGAGGGCGCGACGCGTCGGTGCCTGCTGTACCGCGCGTTCGGGATCGACCGCTGTCCGATAGACTGACCGCCGAAGAATCGCCCGCCGGCCCGTCGCTCGCCGCCCTATGCCGAGTCGCCGTCGGGCGTCGCCGCCAGGGGCGGCTCGACGCCGAGCAGGTCGGCGCTCACCGCCCACAGCCTGCGGGCGGCGGTCTCGTCCCGGGCCGCGCGCGACGGCGCCGTCGGCTCGAGGTCCGCGAAGTACCGCCCCGAAACGGTCGCCGTCTCGGGGGACACGGCCGGCACGAGCAGTTCGGCCGCCCCCTCGGCGACGCTCGTCACGAACGGGAGGCCGTCGAGCGCCCCCAGCACGCGCGAGACCGGCCCCGGGAGGAACCGGCTGAAGCCGCTCCCCGGGATCGCGCCGGGGTGGATGCTGTTCGAGGTGACGTCGCGGTCGGCCGCGTCGAGGCGGTCGGCGAGTTCGGCCGCGAACAGCACGTTCGCGAGCTTCGAGTGGCCGTACGCCCACGTCGCCGAGTACCCGTCGACCGTCCGTACCCGCGTGAGGTCGAGCTCCGAGCCGCGGTGCGCGGCCGACGCCGTGGTGACGACCCGCGCGCGCGGTCGGAGGTGGTCGAGCAGCTCCGCCGTCAGCAGGTACGGCGACAGGTGGTTGACGTGGAACGTGTACTCGACGCCGAGGTCGGTCAGCCGTCCGTCGCGGAAGAACCCCCCGGCGTTGTTGATCAGGAGGTCGAGACCGTCCGTCTCGCGGCGGACGGTCGCGGCCAGCTCGCGCACCGAGTCGGGATCGGCGAAGTCCGCGCGGACGAAGCGCCCGTCGGCGCCGGCGGCCGCGAGCTCTTCGACGACGGTCTCTCCGGCCTCCCGGTCCCGGCCGTGGACGATCACGTCGGCGCCGAGCCGACCCAAGGCGAGCGCCGCGGCGCGACCGATCCCGCTCGTCGAGCCGGTCACGAGCGCCTGCCGGCCGCGACAGTCGACGTCGGCGACGCCCGCGATGTGCTCCGGATCGTCTGTCATACCGATCGTTGGGCCCGGACGCACTTGAGCGCGGTCACGGTCGGACCGCCGCGCGGGGCGGCCGGACGCGACGACCCCGGCGTAACCGATATGCCGACGCTGTCCCACTCTCTCTCATGGACCTCGAGACCGCTGAGACGGCGGCGGACCCGGACGAGCTCCGGGATCGACTCCCCCCGGCGCCGGGCGAGTGGACCCGGACCGCCGACACCACCGGCACCGTGGAGTACCGACTGCCGAGCGACGAGAGCCCCTGTACGGCGGCGAAGCTGACCGTCCGCCCCGAGCTGTTCACGGAGCGCGCGGTGCGGCTCGACAAGACGGTCGACTGTTCGAGCGTCGGCACGGATCGATTCGACACGGTCGAGGACGTCGTCGCGGTCGTCGAGCGGGAGCTAGCGCACGTGCTGCGCGGGCTCGACGACGCTCCGGAGGGGGAGGCGGCCGCTCCCGCGGACTCGTAGTCGCCGCGCCGGCGACGACGAACGGCGCCCGGTCGCCAGCCCCGCCGCGCCGATCCTTTTTCACTCGCGCCGTCGACCACGGTCCGTACATGACGACTCTCGACGACGCGGCGGCGGTGATCACCGGAGCGAGTTCGGGCATCGGCGAGGCGACGGCGCACGCGCTCGCCGAGCGCGGCGCGAACGTCGTCCTCGTCGCGCGGCGGCGCGAGGCCCTCGAATCGGTCGCGGAGGACGTGCGGTCCGCGCACGGCGTCGAGGCCGTGGTCGCGGACGGCGACGTGCGCGACGCGGCGACCTCGGCGGCGGCGGTCGAGGCGGCGGTCGAGGAGTTCGGCGGCCTCGACGTGGCCGTCGTCAACGCGGGGATCGCCCGCGGGAGCGACGTGGCGACGATGACGGACGAGGAGTACTCGGCGATGCAGGGGACGAACGTCGACGGCGCGTTCTTCCTCACGCGCGAGGCGCTCCCGCATCTCACGGAGCGCGAGGGGAGCCTCGTCGCGGTCGGCAGCTTCGCCGGGGAGTACCCGCGGTCGTTCAACCCCGTGTACGCCGCGACGAAGTGGTGGGTCCGCGGGTTCGCGCACAGCGTCGCGGCGCAGGTCGGCGACGACGGCGTCGCCGTCTCCGTGGTCAACCCCTCGGAGGTCCGGACGGAGTTCGGCAGCGAGGACGGCGAGCCGTTCGAGGAGCGGTTCGAGCCGGGGAGCGTCACCGAGCCGGCGGAGGTGGCCGAGGCGATCGCCTTCGCCGCGTCGCGGCCCGGCTCGACGGCCCAGGAGATCGACCTCTTCCGGCGGGACAAGTTCGCCGACGCGCTGTAGCCGCCGCGGTCCGGCCGGGCGAGCCGTCGAGCGTCCGGCCCCGGCCCTCGAACCGTAACCGCTTTTGAATCACCGGACCGCAGACGCGTGTGAGCAACGCGACGGACGGGCCGAAGCGATCGCAGTTCTGGGCGCTGTACCTCACTCGGTTCGCGGAGGGGTTCGGCTTCATCACGCTGCTGACGCTTCTGCCGACGTACATCAACGCCTTGGACCCACAGGCGGTCACCGTGCTGGGCGTCACGGTCTCAGCGGGCTTCGTCATCGGGATGTACACCACCGGGTTCACGCTCGCGCAGACGGCCGCGGTGGTCCCGCTCGCGTGGGCCGGCGACCGGTTCGACAAGCGGCGCGTCCTCCTCGTCGTCCTGGCGGCCGGTGCGGGCGTGTACGCGCTGTTCCCCTCGGTCGACTCCTCGGCCACCTTCGTCGCCGTGCGCGCGCTCCAGGGGTTCGTCGTCACCGGCGCGGGGCTGATGACGCTCTCGCTCGTCGGCCAGATCGCCGAAGCGGGCACCCGCGCGGACAAGATCGGGAAGGCGAACGCCGCCTCGTTCGCCGCTTCGATACTCGGGTCCCTCGGCGCGGGCGCCATCTACGACGCCGTCGGCTTCGGTCCCGTCTTCGGCGTCATCACGGCGCTGATGGTGGCCGCGTGGCTCGTCACGTGGGGGGTGCTCGACGACGACCCGACGCGGGTCGAGGGGTTCCCGTTCAGCGACCTCGCGGTCAACCGCAAGCTCCTGACGATATCGACGTTCCGCGCGCAGTACGCCTTCGCGGTGACGATGGTCCGGACGTGGGTTCCGATCTACGCGGGGACGGCGGTCTCCGGCGGCGGGCTCGCGGTCGGCGCGACCGCGGTGGCGGTGACGGTCACCGCCGAGAAGGCGACCAACATGGTCGGGCAACTGTTCACCGGTCGGCTCTCGGACGCCTACGGGCGGTCGCTGTTCGTCTTCGGCGGCGGCGGCGCCTACGGCGTGATCGCGATGGCGATCCCGTTCTCGGCGCCGATCGGCGCCGCCCTCGGCAGCGGCGTCACGGTCCCCGTGCTGGGCGGGCTCCCCCCGGCGTACCTCCCGCTCGTCGGCCTCTCCGGACTCCTCGGCGTCGCCGACTCGTTCCGCGAGCCGGCCAGCATGGCGCTGTTCGCAGACGAGGGGACCGACGACGGCGGCGTCGCCTCCAGCTTCGGCATCCGAGAACTGGTGTGGCGGCCGGGATCGGTGGCCGGCCCCCTCATCGCCGGCTGGCTCATGGTCGAGGTGAGCATGGCGTCCGTCTTCTACGTCGGCGGCGCGTTCGCGGTCACCGGGGTCGTCGCGTTTCTCGCAATCCTCGCGCGGGACCACGGACGCGCGGCGCTGACGGCGTGGTAGCCTCCCTCGCCCCGACGCCGCGAACGCCTACCGCTTCCGGAGCGCGGCCCGGTAGTGCGGACCGTCGCCGGAGCCCTCGCGGTCGACCGCGTCCACGACCCAGTCGGTCCCGACCGCTGCCTCGCGGAGTCGGGCGGGCGAGAACAGCCTGAACTGGAGCGTCGGGTCCGTCTCCCCGTCGTACCGGAACCACATGACGCGGTGCGCGAGCCCCGGCGTCGGGTCCGCGCGGTACCCGAGGAGGTCCGCCGCCTCGGGGTGGTCGGGGTCGTAGCAGTCGACGACCGCCGTCGCGTCGGGCGTCGTGACGAACGCGAGGTCGGCGAGGAACGCCGAGAGCCCGCGCATCGACCCCGCCAGCCCGGTCTGCGTCCCGATCGCGAGCGCCGACGCGAACCGGTCGCGCCCGAACGACTCGCGGAGGGCGAACATGTCGCCCTCGCGGGCGTCGGCGACGTCGCGGTCGCGCATCGTCTCGACGAGCGCCGGGCTGGGTTCGACGGCCACCGTCTCGAACCGCTCCTGAAACCGCAGCGCGTGGCGGCCCGCGCCCGCGCCGAGGTCGACCAGCGGGCCGTCCAGCCGGGACGCTAGCCACGACCCCGCCTCGTCGTCGGGGTCGAACTCGGCGAAGTAGAACGCCTCGATGGGGTGTTCGCGGACCGCCTCGCCGTCTCCCTGGTAGAGCGGTTCCGTCCGCTCGCCGCGGTGGTGGTCGCGGACCGCGCGTCCGAAGGCGTCGGCCATGCGTCGGCGTGTCCGCTCACGGTGAAAAGCGGTCCGTGAGATCGTCACGCAGTGACGCACCGGGTCGCACGTCGCGTCCGCCGGCGACGGCGCGGTCGACCGTTCAGTCGTCGCTCTCGGCCGCCGACCCGCCGGCCGAGTCGGCGACTCGCTTCGTCTCGCTGTCCACGCTGATCCCCTCCCAGTCGTCGTCGGTGTGGAACCCTTCGCGCTCCTTCGCGCCGGGGGCGACGCGCATGAACTCGGCGCGCTCCCGGGCGCGTTCGATCGTGTGCCCGCCGCAGTACGAGAGGCCCGAGCGGATCCCCTGACAGAACTCCTCGGCGACGGTCGCCACCGGCCCCTTGTACGGCGTCAGCGCTTCGACGCCCTCGTCGGCCCCGACGTCCGCCCCCTTGTCGTCCCGGTCCTCCGCGGCGGCGGTCGTCGCCATCCCCCGCGACCGCTTGTACCGCGTGCCGTCCACCTCGACGACCGCACCCGGGGCCTCTTCGGTCCCGGCGAAGAGGCTCCCGAGCATCACCGTGTCGGCCCCGGCCATCAGCGCCTTCGCCGCGTCGCCGGAGGTCCGGATCCCGCCGTCGGCGCAGATCGTGGCGTCGAGGTCCTCGGCCGCGGCCGCGCAGTCGTCGACAGCGGTCAGCTGCGGGACGCCCGCCCCGGCGACCTTCCGCGTGGTACAGTGCGATCCCGGGCCGATGCCGACCTTCACGCAGTCGGCTCCGGCCGCAGCGAGGTCCTCGACGCCCGCCGGCGTGGCGACGTTGCCCGCGACGAGGTCCGTCTCCGGGAACTCCGTCGCGATCTCCTCGACGGCCGCGATCGTCCGGTCGAGGTGCCCGTGCGCGACGTCGACGACGATCGCATCCACGCCGGCGTCGACCAGTGCGGCGCTGCGGGCGAGGTGGTCCTCGTTGATGCCGACCGCAGCGGCGACCTGTTCGCCGGCCGCGGCCACCCGCTCGACCTGCGCCGACTGCTCGTCGGCGGTGAGGAAGCGGTGGAGGACGCCGAGCCCCCCGGCGCGCGAGAGCTCGATCGCCAGCTCGGCCTCCGTGACGGTGTCCATCGCCGCCGAGACCAGCGGCGTCTCCAGTTCGACGTTCGGCGTGAGCCGCGTGGAGAGGTCCACGTTGCTCCGGCTGTCGACGGGCGACCGCTGCGGGACGAGCAGCACGTCCCCGTAGCTCAGCCCGGTTCGTAGATCGTTCATACCCCTAGCGAGGAGAGGGACCGACGGTGAAAAGTCCCTCGATAGCCGGGGTCGCTTGCGGCCGTGCCGGCGAGCCCGTCAGTACCCCTGCTCGGCCAGCGCGTCCTCCAGCGCGGCGAGGACGTACTCGACGTTCTTCGGGCGGGCGGAGTGACCCATACAGCCGATCCGCCAGATGTCGCCCTCCAGGTCGCCGAGGCCGGAGGCGATCTCCAAGTCGTACTCGTCGAGCAGGTGCTCGATGACGGCGGCGTCGTCGACCCCGTCGGGCACGCGGACCGCGTTCAGGCTCGGGAGCCAGTACTCGTCGGGCGCGTTCATCTCGAGGTCCAGGTCGCGGAGCCCCGCCTTCAGCCCGCTCGCGACCTCGCGGTGGCGCGCCCACCGCTCCTCGATCCCCTCCTCGGCGACGAGGCGGAGCGCCTCGCGCAGCGCGTACACGTTCGTGATCGGCGCGGTGTGGTGGTACGAGCGGTCGTCGCCCCAGTACCCCTCCAAGAGGGAGAGGTCGAGGTACCACGAGCGGGCGGGCTCCTCGCGGTCGAGCACCTTGTCCATCGCGCGGTCGTTGAGCGTGAGCGGGCTCGCGCCCGGCGGACACGAGAGGCACTTCTGGGGGCCGGAGTAGGCGGCGTCGACGTCCCACTCGTCGACGCGCATCTCCACGCCGCCGAGCGAGGTGACGCAGTCCGCGATCACGAAGGCGTCGTGGGCGTGCGCGATGTCCGTCAGTTCGTCGACGTCCGGCTGGCGGACGCCGGTCGAGGTCTCCGCGTGGACGAAGCCGAACACGTCCGGCTGGTGTTCGTCGAACGCGCGCTCGACGTCGGCGGGGTCGAGGGGCTCGCCCCACGGGGCGTCCACCGCGACGACCTCCCCGCCCGCGCGCTCGGCCATCGACCGCATCCGGCCGCCGAAGTAGCCGTTCGTCGGGACCAGCATCGTGTCGCCCGGCTCGACGAGGTTACCGATCGCGGCCTCCATCGACGCGGACCCCGTCCCGGACACCGGGATGGTCCACCGGTTGTCGGTCCGGAACGTGTAGCGCAACAGCTCCTGGACCTCGTCCATGATCTCGACGAACGACGGGTCGAGGTGGCCGACGAGCGGCGTGCTCATCGCCTTGAGGACGCGCGGGTGGACGTCGCTCGGACCGGGACCCATCAGCGTCCGGTCCGGCGGCGTCAGCTCGCCGACCTCGGGCGCTCGCTCGTCGACGCCGGGCTCGACGTGGGAGTTCGACATACCTCGGATCCCGGAAAGCGACGTGAAAAACCCGACGGAACCGGGAATCCGCGGCGGCGCGAGCCGCCCCGTCGAACGGGGACCGGTCGGCCGCCTTCGGGGAGCGTGCGCGCGTCGATCCCGGGCAACTAAGCCGCCGCGACGAGTACGCCCGCGCATGTCCGGCCCACCGCGCGGCTCGAACTCGGACCGGGACCTCCAGACGGTCCTCGACCGGATGGCGGACGGGTTCTTCGCCCTCGACGCGGACTGGACCGTCACGTACGCCAACGAGGCCGGTCGGCGAATCCTCCGGTCCGCGATGAGCGACGGGGCGGTCGGCGGGGACGGCACCGTCGAGGGGCGCGACCTGTGGGACTCGATCCCCGGCTCGGCCGAGACGCAGTTCTACGACGAGTACCACCGCGCGATGGAGACCCAGGAGCCCGTCTCGTTCGACTCGTACTACGAGCCGCTGGACACGTGGTTCGACGTGCGCGTGTTCCCCGACGACGACGGGCTCTCCGTGTACCTCCGCGACGTGTCCGAGCGGCGCGAACTGGAGCGGCGACAGCGGGAGAGCCTCCGGGCGATCCAGCAGCTGTACGCGGTCTCGTCCGACCACGACCGGACGTTCGAGGAGAAGGTCGAGGCGATCCTGCGGCTCGGCTGCGAGTACTTGGACGTGCCGAACGGCTTCCTCACCCGGATCGACGACGGGACGCAGCGCGTCGTCGTCTCCCACGCCGACCACCCGCTGCTCCAGGCCGGGGAGACGTGCCCTCTCGACGAGGCCTACTGTAAGCGGACCATCGAGCGCGACCGCCTGCTGACGGTCGTCGACGCGTCCGACGAGGGCTGGGAGAGCGACCCGGCGTACGAGACGTTCGGCCTCGAGACGTACATCGGGGGACAGGTGTCGGTCGACGGCGAGCAGTACGGCACGCTCTGCTTCGCCGCGACGACGCCCCGCGACGCGCCGTTCACCGACACCCAGCAGACGTTCGTGCGGCTGCTGTCGCGGTGGGTGAGCTACGAGTTGGAGCGGCGACGCGCCGCCGAGCGGCTCGAACGCGAGCGCGACCGCCTCGACGAGTTCGTGAGCGTGGTGAGCCACGACCTCCGGAACCCCCTCACGACCGCGCGAGGGCGGCTGGACCTCCTCGCCGACGACTGCGACAGCGACCACGTGGAGCCGGTCGAGCGGTCGCTCTCGCGGATGGAGACGCTCGTCGACGACCTGCTGACGTTGGCGCGCGAGGGGAGCGACGTCGAGGACCCGAGCCCGGTCGACCTCGTCGCGACCGCGACCGACGCGTGGGAGACGGCCGACACGCGGCGCGGAACCCTCGAGACCGCGGTCGACGGTGGCGACGTGCTGGCCGACGAGGAGCGGCTCCGCCAGCTCCTCGAGAACCTCTTCCGCAACGCGGCGGAGCACGGCGGCGACGACGCGACCGTGACGGTGGGCTCGCTCGCGGACGGCTCCGGGTTCTACGTGGCCGACGACGGCCCGGGGATCCCCGAGGCGGAGCGCGAGCAGGTGTTCGAGACCGGGTACACCACGACCGCCGACGGGACGGGGTTCGGTCTGAACATCGTCGGCGAAATCGTCGACGCGCACGGCTGGGAGATCCGCGTCGTCGAGTCAGAAGACGGGGGCGCCCGCTTCGAGATTACCGGCGTCGAGTCGGCCTGAGCCGCCGCGAGCGACGCGGGCGGCGCCGGCCGCTCGTCTCGGCCGTCACTCCTCGCCGACGAAGTTCGGCTCCGTGCGCTTCGCGTCGCGCTCCGCCACGAGGTGGTCGACGAACTCGTCGAGGTCGACGTCGCCGCGCTGGTTCTCGAAGCGGTCGCGGACGGAGACGGTGCCCGCCTCCTGCTCGTCCTCGCCGACGATGACCATGTACGGGAGGCGGTCGTCGTGGCCCGCGCGGATCTTGCGGCCGACGGTCCAGTCGCGGTCCTCGACCTCGACGCGGAAGCCCGCGTCCTCCAACTCGTTCTTCACGCGGTGGGCGTAGCCGAGCGTCTCGTCGGAGACGGGGAGGATCCGGACCTGCTCCGGCGCGAGCCACAGCGGGAAGTTGCCGTCGAAGTGCTCGATGAGGACCATGAAGAAGCGCTCGTAGCTGCCGTACAGCGCCCGGTGGATCATCACCGGCT
>NZ_CAKZRO010000138.1 GCF_937146585.1 uncultured Halorubrum sp.
TGGACTCGCGGGGATTTGAACCCCGGGCCTCTTCCTTGCGAAGGAAGCGATCTGCCACTGATCTACGAGCCCTCACGAGAAAACAAACCCCGTTCGTATTTGTACCTTACCTTTCGGCGACCGGTGCGAGAGTGGCTCACATCCGAGCGCCGAACTGGTTCGGCGAACGGTCGAGGAAGCCGCGAAGCCGACCGACACCGACGGGATTACGTACGTCGCAAACTTATTTATGATCAGTCGATTTCTCGCCGCTGCTGCCTACCCAATAACGTTTTTGAGAAGTATCCCATATTCGTTACTCTTTTGCCTGCGGGCGACCGATCATTTCGTATGTCAGACGCGACGGCGACCGACGCGGAGACCGACGTGGATCCGGCCGCGATCGCGGCCCTCAAACACGTCGGGCTCGTCGGCGGCCTCTCGGAGACGAAGGTGTCGTGCGCGGCGCTCGGCGACCGCCTCGACGCCTCCACACAGACCGCCTCCCGCCGCCTCCAGACCCTCGAGTCCGCCGGCTACGTCGAGCGCGACGTGGTCAGCGACGGCCAGTGGGTCCGGGTGACGGAGGCGGGCGAGGCCGCGCTCCGGGCGGAGTACGCCGACTACCGCCGCCTGTTCGAGTCGGACGTCGAACTGTCGCTCCGCGGCGCGGTCACCGGCGGGATGGGCGAGGGCCGCCACTACATCACGCTGCCGGGCTACGCCGAGCAGTTCCGCGAGCGGCTCGGCTACGACCCGTTCCCGGGCACGCTCAACGTCGACCTCACCGAGGAGAGCGTCCGCCGGCGCGGCGAGATGGCCGGCATCGACGCCGTCCCCATCGACGCGTGGGAGGGCGACGACCGCACGTACGGGGCGGCCACCTGCTACGGGGTCACCCTCGTCGCGGGCGACGAGCGCTACGACGAGGTCCACGCCATCGTCCCCGACCGGACCCACCACGACGACGACCAGCTCGAGCTGATCGCGCCGGACCGGCTGCGCGACGCGCTCGACCTCGACGACGACGATCAGGTGGAGGTCCGCGTCGAGCCGACGAGCCGCGCCGACGAGCCGGAGTCGACCGCGGTCGAGACGGAGGTCGCCTGATGCGGGTCGATGCCGACGCCGACGGGGGAGTCGCCGGCGAGGCCGGGGCGTCCGCTGACTCGACCGAAGCGGTCGAGCGCGCGATCGACGCCTTCCGCCAGGGCGAGCCGGTGTTGGTCCACGACGCCGACGACCGCGAGGGCGAGACGGACATCCTCTACCCCGCGGGTGCGGTGACCCCCGCCGACCTCGCACGACTGCGCAACGACGGCGGAGGGCTGGTGTTCGTGGCGCTGTCGGACGCTGTCGCCGAGGCGTTCGACCTCCCGTTCCTCCACGACCTGATCGACCACCCCGCCGGCCGGTTCGACGGCCTCGGCTACGACGTCCGGCCGTCGTTCTCACTGACGGTGAACCACCGGGAGACGTACACCGGCATCACCGACGAGGACCGCGCGCTCACGGTGCGGGCGCTGGCCGACGCCGCGAGCGACCCGAAGTCGTTCGACTTCGCCGGCGAGTTCCGCGCGCCCGGTCACGTCCACCTGCTGCGTGGCGCTCCCGGACTGCTGGCAGAGCGGGAGGGTCACACGGAACTGGGGCTGGCGCTGGCCGGGGCGGCGGGGCAGCCGCCGGCGGTCGTCGGCTGCGAGATGCTCGACGACGAGACGGGCGACGCGCTCGCGCCCGCGGACGCCGCCGCGTACGCGGCCCGGCGCGACATCCCGTACGTCGAGGGCGCGGCGCTCGTCGAGGCGCTGGCGTAGCGCGACCGGCTCGCCGTCGACAGACGGACCGGACGAGCGCGCCGCCTCCCGGCAGCCCCCGACCGGTTGTCACAGTTTTAAGCCCGCCGCCCGCAACGAGCGAGTATGGGATTCGACGAGATGGACGTCGACACGATCTGGAAGAACGGGGAGTTCCTCGATTGGGAGGACGCGACGACCCACGTTCTGACCCACGCGCTCCACTACGGGAGCGGCGTGTTCGAAGGCGTCCGCTGTTACGACACGGATCGGGGCCCGGCGGTGTTCCGGTGGGAGGAGCACCTCGACCGGCTGTTCGACTCCGCGAAGATGTACGACATGGACATCGGGCACTCCCGCGAGGAGATCACCGAGGCGACGCTGGAACTCCTCGACCGGCAGGATCTCGAGTCCTGTTACATCCGGCCGATCGCCTACTACGGCTACGACTCGCTCGGCGTCTCGCCGGAGGGCTGCCCGACCGACCTCGTGCTCGCCGCGTGGCCGTGGGGCGCGTACCTCGGCGAGGAGGCGTTAGAGGACGGCGTCGACGTGATGGTCTCCTCGTGGCGGAAGCACGCCTCCTCGCAGGTGCCGACGAACGTGAAGACGACCGGCCTCTACGTCAACTCCATGCTGGCGGGCGAGGAGGCGCGCCGGAACGGCTACGTCGAGGCCATCGTCCTCAACAAGGAGGGCAACGTCGCGGAGGGACCGGGCGAGAACATCTTCATGGTGAACGACGGCGAGATATACACCACCGGCCCCGCGCAGTCGATCCTGGAGGGGATCACCCGCGACACCGTGATCACGCTCGCCGAGGAGCGCGGCTACGAGGTCCACGACGAGGCCGTTATCTCCCGCGGGCAGCTGTACACCGCCGACGAGCTGTTCTTCACCGGCTCCGCGGCCGAGGTCACGCCGATCCGTTCGGTCGACGACACCGAGATCGGGTCGGGCACCCGCGGCCCGGTGACCGAGGAGCTCCAGAGCGCGTTCTTCGACCTGGTCGAGCGGCGGACGGACGACCACGACGAGTGGTTCACCTACCTCTAAGCGCGGTAGCCTGACCGCGACCGCCCGAATGCGGGCGGGTATCTCTTCTTCCGGACAGTGCCGTCGGTGTCAGGCCCGACGGGGGCGAGTCACTCGCTCGAACCGCCGCTCGCCGAGCCGTGCCCGTCGGCGGTCGACCCCTCGCCGTCGCCGGGCGTGCCGTCGGTCCGGACGTGTCCGTAGTCGCCGGGCGCGTCCGCGCCGTCGCCGTCGGCCGGGCTCTCCTCGTGGACGGGGACCTGATGGGCCGACTCCGCGAAGCCGGCGGAGAGGACGCGGGTCATCCCCTCCTCGACCGTCTCGCCGGTCTCCTCGATGCGCTCCGGCTCGACCTCGATGACGAAGCCGGTGGTGATGTTCGGCGCGGTCGGCATGAACAGGACGATCTTGCCGTCGCGGGTCTTCTTCCCGGTCCGGAAGGCGGTCATCCGGATCCCCGGCCACGTCTCGATGTACACCGGGCTCTGGAGCTCGTCGGTGCCGGAGATCGCCGTCTCGATCGCGAGCTTCGAGGCGTTGTACACCACCCGCAGCGCCGGGATCCGGTTTATCGCGTCGTCCACCGCCGACTCCGCCAATCGGCCCAGGGTGGTCCGCATGAAGTAGCCGACCGCGAGGACGACCGTCGCGAACACCGCGAAGGCGATTATCACGCGGGAGACGGGCTCGAGCGGCGCCGGGATGACGTCGGGTTGGAGCCCCTCGATCAGCGGGATCGACGCGATGTACTGGTAGATCCAGCGGAGGACCAACAGGAGAACGAGGAGCGGGGCCAACACGATGAGCCCGCTGGCGAAGTCGCGTTTCCACGTGGACATCTATCGGATCGGTATGTGTCGGCGATGCTTAAGAGGGCTTCCACGCGCCGACACCGTTCGAGCGCCGCGCCGAGGACCGGAACGGCCCCGCGACTACGCGCCGATGACCGCCCGCACCGCGAACGTGAGGTTCTCCTTGCGCTCGCGGACGCGGCGGTAGAAGTACGAGATCCACTTGCCGCCGTACGGCGCGTACTGGTACACGTCAACGCCCTGGGCGGCGAGGTCGCGCTGCGCGTCCTCGCGGACCCCCATCAGCATCTGGACCTCGTAGTCGCCGCCGTGGTCGCGCGCGAGCCGGTCCGCCAGCGATATCATCTCGGGGTCGTGGCTGCCGACCGCGATCCCCCGGTCGCGGCGCTCGAACAGCGTCGTCAGGTCGTCGCGGTACGCCTCATCGACGCGCGCCTTCTCGGTGTACGCGATCGACGACGGCTCGTCGTACGCCCCCTTCACAAGCCGGATCTTGCCGGGGACGTCGACGAGTCGGTCGAGGTCGTCCGCGGTGCGCTTGAGGTTCGACTGGATACACTGGCCGACGCTCCACGGGTAGTCGGCGGCGATGGACTCGAACGCGTCGAGGGTTGCGTCGGTGGTGTCGGCGTCCTCCATGTCGCACCAGACGAACGCGCCCACCTCGTCGGCGCGCGCGACGATCTCGCGGTAGTGTTCCTCGAACAGGTCGGCGGAGACGTCCATCCCGATCTGCGAGGGTTTCACCGAGACGCAGGCGTCGAGGCCGCTGCCGGCGATGTCGTCGAGCAGTTGGAGGTAGGCGTCGGTGTCGGCGCGGGCGTCCGCTGGGTCGTCGTAGTGTTCGCCGAGCAGGTTCAGGATGACCGCGACGCCGTCCTCGTTCGCGGCGCGGGCGTGGTCGAGGGCCGTCGGGACGCCCTCGCCGGCGACGAACCGCCGGGCGATCGGTGGAATCATGTCCGAACTTCCGGTCGGGGCGAACTTTACGTTTGCCGACTCGGCGGCGGTGGCCGGGACACCGCGCCCGCGACGGCGACCGCCGGACGACCGCGGCATGGGGGCGGGGGTACGAGCCCCGGCGGTAATCGATCCGTGGTTTATAACACCCCGCGCGCCGCCCGTGGAGACATGATCGGCACGCTTGTCGCGACCGCGTTCTGGGCGATGCTCCCGGCGTACGTCCCGAACAACGCCGCGGTGTTGGCCGGCGGCGGACGCCCGATCGACGGCGGCCGCGAGTGGCGCGGCGCGCGGCTGCTCGGCGACGGGAAGACCTGGCGGGGCACCGCGGTGGGGACGCTCGTCGGCGTGCTCCTCGCGCTCGGGCTCAACGCGCTCGCCGCCCCCGCGAGCGCGGCGCTCGGAAGCGACCTGCCGACGTTCGCGCTCCCGGCGGCGTTCGCGCTCGCGTTCGGCGCGATGTGCGGCGACATCGGCGCCTCCTTCCTCAAGCGGCGGTCGGGCCGGGAGCGCGGCGCGGCGTTCCCCGGTCTGGACCAGCTGGACTTCGTCGTCGGCGCGCTGGGGCTCGCCTTCCTCGTCGACACCGACTGGGCGCTGGCGGTGTTCGCGCCGCGCGTCCTCGCGGTCGTCCTCGTGATGACCCCCCTCCTCCACGTCGTCACGAACGTCGGGGCGTACCTCCTCGGCGTCAAGAACGAGCCGTGGTGAGCGGCGACGAATTGTCTCTCTCGGCGGTCGCCGCGCGTCGAAGTTGCGTATCGCGTCTGTCTTTCTCGAAAATCGATCGTTCGATCGCGCAATTCGCAGCTGCGAGAACGACGGAAAGACATATATGCTGGTGTGGCATACAATGGCACGCATGTCTAGTAGTGCACCCAGCTCGGACGACGACGTGTTCGACGAGTTCCTCTCCGATCACGGCCACGAGACAGAGATCGTACGCTGGGAGCGATCCTATAACAAGCTCCAGTGTCCCGAGTGCGGTGCGCTCCACGAGGAGGGGTCCGCGCGGTGTTCGGTCTGCGACTGGCGGCCGAGCTGACGCCCGGACCGCCGCGGTCCGCGAGTTTTCTTTCCGTCGTACTCCCCGGTAGTATTATGTGGAATTACTCGATAGTGACTACTATGCCGACGTGTCAGAACTGCGGTTCGTTCGTGACGACGGACTACGTTCGGGTGTTCACCCCGAACGAGGTCGATCGGCCCCGCGTCTGTCCGGCCTGCGAGGACCTGGTCCGCGACGGTGCCGACGTCCGCGAGGCGCGCGCGACCCGGAGCGGGTAGCCCGCCGAGCGAGCGGGAACGGCCCGATATCCCGGCCTCGGGTCGAGACCATCGTCGACGGGTCCAGAGCCACGGCGTTTAAGGAGAACCGGAATCTGGAGGTAACAATGACTGATACCACAGTGACGCGGCTGTTCGGGGGGCCCGGGAGCGGGAAGACGACCGCGCTCTTGGACCGCGTCGAAGAGATCCTCGACGAGGAGGGCGCCGACGTCCGCGACGTGCTCGTCGTCTCGTACACGCGCGCGGCCGCCGCCGAGATCCGCGAGCGGCTCGCCGAGCGGCTCGACATCTCGCCGCGCAGCCTCCAGGGGAACGTGAGCACGATGCACGCGAAGGCGTACGAACTGCTCGACCTCTCGCGGGGCGACGTGGTCGGCGAGGACGACAAGGAGGCGTTCTGCGAGGAGTACGGCATCGAGTTCGAGGACCAGCACGGCGGGGCCGGCCGCCGGACCGCGCGCTCGACGACCATCGGCAACAAGATCATCGCCACCTCGCAGTGGCTCCAGCGCACCGAGCGCGACGTTGCCGACTGGTACGACGTCCCCTTCCAGTGGAACGTCGAGGAGGTCCGGCTCCCGCCGGAGGAGGACCCCAACGCCCAGCAGGGCAACAAGTACACGCCGACGTGGCCCTCCGACGACGACCGGATCGACATCCCCGAGACGATCCGGGCGTGGCGGACGTACAAGGGCGAGAACGACCTCGTCGGCTTCGCGGACATGCTGGAACGGGTCGCGCAGCGCTCGCTCGTGCCCAGCGTCGACTACCTGATCATCGACGAGTTCCAGGACATCACGACGCTCCAGTACAACGTCTTCGAGGAGTGGCGGCCCCACATGGAGAAGGTGCTCATCGCCGGCGACGACGACCAGGTCGTCTACGCGTGGCAGGGGGCCGACCCCGACCTCCTCCTCGACACCGACGTCGACGAGGACGTGGT
>NZ_CAKZRO010000139.1 GCF_937146585.1 uncultured Halorubrum sp.
GGTGCGGTGACCCGAACGTATATCAACGAGGTCGCGGTACGAACTGGCATGTCGGGGCCTCCCGCAGCGCCCAGATCGGCGGATTCGTCGGCGGTCCGTGTCCTCCACGTCGACGACGATCCCGCGTTCCTCGACCTGACGGAGACGTACTTAGAGCGGATCGACGAGTCGTTCGAGGTCAGGTCCGAGACGGACGTCGAGGACGCGCTCGACGCGCTGACGACGACGCGGATCGACTGCGTCGTCTCCGACTACGACATGCCCGAGACGAACGGGCTGGCGTTCCTCCAGCTGGTCCGCGACCGCGGCATCGAGGTCCCGTTCGTGCTGTTCACGGGGAAGGGGAGCGAGGAGATCGCGAGCGAGGCGCTCTCGGCGGGCGCGACCGACTACCTCCAGAAGCAGCGCGGCAACGACCAGTACGAGGTGCTCGCCAACCGCGTGCGCAACGCCGTCGACCAGCACCGGTCGCGGGTCGCGCTCGCTGCCAGCGAGGAGCGGCTCTCGCGGTTCATCGACCAGTCGCCGCTGGGGACGGTCGAGTACGACGACGCGTTCCGGATCGTCCGGGTGAACCCCGCCGCGGAGGAGATCCTCGGCTTCGACGAGTCGGAGCTGCTCGGCGGGACGTGGCTCCCGTTCGTTCCCGAGCCCGAGCGCCGACACGTGGCGGCGCTGGAACGAGACCTGCTCTCGAACAAGGGCGGGTTTCAGAGCGTCAACGAGAACGTCCGCAGCGACGGGACGCGGATCCGGTGCGCGTGGCACAACCAGGTCGTGACCGACGCCGACGGGGACGTGATCGGCGTCTTCTCGCAGTTCGAGGACGTGACCGAGGAGGTCGCGCGCAAGCGCCAGATCGAGCGGTCGAACGCCGTGCTGTCGACCGCGCTCGACGCGCTCCCCGTGGGGATGCTCGTCGAGGACGCCGACCGGCGGGTGCTCCGGGTGAACGAGCGGCTCTACGAGCTGTTCGACGTCGACGGCGACCCGTCGGCCGCGACCGGGCGCGACTGCGAGCGGCTCGCCGCCGAGCTGAGCGAGCGGTTCGCCGACCCCGAGGGGTTCGTCGCGCGGATCGGGGGGATCGTCGACGAGCGACGCCCGGTCGACGACGAGCGCCTGGCGCTCGCGGACGGGAGCGCGCTGATCCGGACGTACCGCCCGATCGACCTGCCGGACGGAGAGGGGCACTTGTGGGCCTATCGGCGGGCGCCGGGGCCGGAGTGAGCCGGCGGGCGCGGTAGTCGGGCGGGCCGCCGAGCACGCTCGGGCGTCTCACCGGCGGCGGGCGCTCAGTCGTTCGCGGGGTCGACTTCGGCGCCGTCGAACGGTCGCTCCTCTTCCGGTCGGTCGCCGGTCAACAGGACGTGACAGTCGCGGCACCGGGCCTCGTACGACTCCTCGGCGCCGACGAGGATCGTCGGGTCGTCCGTGTGCGCGGGCTCGCCCTCGATGAGGCGCTGGTTCCGCGAGGCCGGCTCGCCGCAGACCGAGCAGATGGCCTGGAGCTTGTCGACGTACTCGGCGGTCGCCATGAGCCGCGGGAGCGGATCGAACGGCTCGCCGCGGAACGTCTGGTCGGTGCCCGAGACGATCACCCGGCTGCCGCGGTCCGCGAGGGCGTTACAGACCTCGACGAGCGCCTCCGAGAAGAAGTTCGCCTCGTCGATCGCGACGACCTCGGCGGGGTCGTCGTCGAGGATGTCGAGCGGGCCGTCCCCCTCGTTGTCGACGACGGTGGCCTCCCACTGCCGCCCCGTGTGGCTCCCGATCGTCGTCTCGCCGTAGCGGTCGTCGACCGCGGGCTTGTACACCGCGACCGACTGTCCCGCGATCTCGGAGCGGCGGAGCCGGCGGAGCAGCTCCTCCGTCTTGCCCGAGAACATCGAGCCTGAGATGACCTCGATCCAGCCGGATCGAGTGATGGCGTGCATACCCGATCGGGCCGGAGCCAGCGACTAAACCGTTTCTCTCCGCGCGGACGGATGGCGGCGGCGCGCCGGTTTTATCGCGGGGTCAGATACCGGTCGCGACCGCCACGACGACTGCGGCGACGGCGACGTACGCGGCCGCGGAGACGGCCCAGTCCCGGCGGATCGGACCGAGCCGCTGGCGGGGGAGGCCGGGGGCGCGCGGCAGCGGGACGAGCGCGAAGAAGCCGACCATCAGCGCGAGCTGGACGGCGCCCGCCGCGACGACCGTGACGGCCGTGCCGACCCCGAGGAGCCGGCCGGTCGCGGCGACGAGGCCGACGAACAGCAGCCCCGAGCCCGCGCCGGCGACGTAGTGGACCCACGTCGCCAGCCGCTCCGGCGCGTCGTCGACGGGAGTGTCCGTGAGCACGCCCGCCGCGACCTTCGGCGCGGTCGCTCCCTCGGGGAGCCGCGCCATCGCCACGTCCATCGCGAGCGTCGCGACGAGTCCGACGAGCGGCCCCAAGGCGAGGCCGGCGAGCAGCGAGAGCGTCGTCATGGATCCGCCCACGGACGGGAGCGGCTTCACTCCGTCGGCGGGCGAACCCCGCGGGCGGATCGGGGGACCCCCGAGCGTCGGCCGCGTCGAACGCGGCTCAGTCGCCGCGCGGAACGACGGGCTCGCCGCCGATCACGACCCGCGAGACGTCGGCCTGGCCGGCGCGCCTGACGACCGCGCGGACGAGGTCGCGCGCGCCGGCGAGGTTGTCGGAGTCGCCGTCGAGGACGAGCAGGTCCGCGTCCGCCCCGGGCTCGATCACGCCGCGGTTCGCCCCGGCGATCGCGGCGCCGTTGACCGTCGCCATCCGGAGGATATCCCGGGCCGGGAGGTCGGCGAGCTTCGCCGCGAACTCCATCTCGCGGAACATCGACGGCGAGTCGGTCATCACGTTGTCGGTCCCGAGCGCGACGGTCGTCCGCTCGGCCAGCTCGCGGATCGGCGGCACGCCGACGTTCGTCACGAGGTTCGACCGGGGGCAGACGACGACCGGCGTGCCGCGGTCGGCGAGCCGCTCCGAGTGGATCCGCTCGGCGTGGACCATGTGGACGAGGAAGTCGGGGTCGAGGTCCATCGCGGGGTTGATGTCATCGGCGTCGCGCTCGCCGGCGTGGATCCCGAACAGCTTGCCCGCGTCGCGAGTCTCCGTCCGGACCGCGTCGAAGTCGGCGTCGCGGGCGCCGGAGGCGCCGTACCCGTCCGCGACGGAGAGCACGTCGGGGTCGTCGCGGCCGAGGACGACCGCGTCGATCGCGCGCTCGCCGAGCTCGACGCCCGCCCCCGCGAGCGCGTCCCGGAGCGCGGCGACGCCGTCGACGCCGCCCTCGCGGAACTCGAGGAACGTCCCCGTGCCGGTCGACTCCATGTACCGCAGCGTGCGGGCCATCGCGGCCACCAACGCCTCCCGGTCGGCCGCACGGAGGAGCCGGTGTTTCAGCCCGTCCGGCGGCGCGACAAGCTCGTCGAGCGAGAGCCCCGCGCCCGCCTCCTTGGCGATCGAGTCGCCGACGTGGGTGTGCGCGTTGACGAACGCCGGGAGGATCACGTCGTCGCTGCCGACCGACGCCTCCTCGACCCCGACGATCTCGCCGTCCGCGACGACGACCCGGCCCTCGACCGGCTCGAAGTCGGGACCGACGAGAACCGTCCCTTCGAGGTACATACCGGAGGCTCGTCGCGCCGCGGGTAAAACGTCGGGGGACCGCCTCACCGAGCGGTGGCGGCGCCGAAGCGCACCGTCACTCCGCGTCGAGCCGCGCCCAGAACCCGAGGGTGTCGGGGAGGAGCGCCCGGGAGTCGGCGGTCGCCGCGACGTCGCCCTCGCTCGTCGTCTCGCCGGCCGCCGGCTCCGGCTCGACGATGCGCTCGACGTCGAACCCCGCGTCCGCGAGGGCGCGGTGGAGCTCGGAGACGGACCGGTCGAAGGCGACGAGGTCCGCGTCGTACGACTCGTCGATCTCGATCTCCCGCCGCGGCGGCGCGTGATACCCTCGGCGGACGCGCCCGGTCTTCGGGTCGATCAGCTCGCGGAACGGGTGCATCACCGACAGGTAGAACGCGCCGCCCGGTCGGAGGACGCGGCGCGCCTCGCGCACCGCGGCGTCGAGATCCGCGACCAGCTGGAACGCCGCCTCGGAGAACGCGGCGTCGAACGCGTCGTCGGCGAGCGGGACCCGGGTCACGTCGCCCTGGAGGAACCGGGCGTCGACGCCGTAGTAGTCGCGGAGCCGCCGCGCGTGGTCGAGCTGTCCCTCCGCGATGTCGACGCCGACCACGCGGTCGGCGCCCGCCAGCGCGGTGCCGACGCTCCCCTGGCCGCCGCCGCAGCCGAGTTCGACGACGTCAGCGCCCGCCACCGGCGGCGGGAACGTGGCGTCGGTCGCCGCGTGGCCGTCCGGGTCGAACGGCGTCGGCGCGGGCGGCACCCCAGACTCGTCGGTGTCGGCGTTCCACAGCGCCTGGAAGGCGTCGCTCCACTCGTTCCAGAGGCGACGGTTCTCGCGGTGGTCGTCGGTCACGGCGGCGGATCGGCCGGGAGCGACATAAGCGTCACTCGAACTCGTCGAGCGTCGTCGGCATCGCCCCCCGGACCTCGGTCACGAGCCCGTCCGGGTCGATCCCGAGCACGTCCGCGGCCGCGCGGCCGACCCGGTCCGTCGCCGGCTCGGGGGCGTACACCCCGAGCCGCCACTGGTTCCGCTGCGCGGTCCGGAGCGCGGACACCAGCGGCGACTGGCGTTCGAGCCGCCGGATGTCGCCGTTGACCGTGACGCGCGCGGTCGACTCGCGCATCCCCGGCTCGGGCGGCGCGTCGAGGATCACGTGGTCGCGGGCGACGCCGGCCTCCTCGGCGATCTCGCGTTCGAGCGCGGCCTCGGCCGGGCGGTCGGCCGCGTGGACGCGCTCGGGGACGTCGTCGTACTCCGCCCACACCGCCAGCTTGTAGAGGTCGCGCTCGTCGTAGCGCCGCGAGAGCTCGGCGGTCGCCGGGCAGTTGCGGATCGCGGCGAGGAAGCCGTGGTCGTCCATCCGGCGCAGCTCGGCGGCCGTCGCCGCGGTCGCGTCGAGGAGTTCGCTCGCGGCGCGGCGCAGCATCGCCTTCGAGATGCGCGCGACGTGGTGGGTGTAGACGACCGGGTTCATCAGCGCGCGGGCGAGCAGGAGGCTCTCCGCGGTCTGGACGTTCCCCTCGTCGAGGACGAGCTCCGGGCCGTCGCGGCCCGCTCCGTCGGTCTCGGCGTCTTCGCCGCGCTCGACGAACGTCAGCTCGCGGACGAACCGCTCCGTGTCGATGGTGCCGTACGGGACGCCCGTGTGGTAGGCGTCGCGCACGAGGTAGTCCATGCGGTCGACGTCGAGCTCCCCCGAGACGAGTCCGGCGTACCGCCCCTCGCCCGCGACGATCCCGGCGATCCGGTCCGGGTCGAGGTCGTGGTCGCGCAGCACCTCGCCGACCGCGCCGGTCGCGAGCAGCTCGTCGACGTCGTCGTGGTACTTCCCGGTGCGGCGGTGGATGAGCGACTCGAGGTTGTGGCTGAACGGACCGTGGCCCACGTCGTGGAGCATCGCCGCCGCCTCGATCCGGTCGGCCCGCTTCCCGCCGATGCCGAGGTGGTCGAGCGCGCGGCTCGCGAGGTGGTAGACGCCGAGGCTGTGTTCGAACCGCGTGTGGTTCGCGGAGGGGTAGACGAGCTGGACCGTCCCGAGCTGTTTGACGTGGCGGAGCCGCTGGACGGCGGGCGTGTCGACGAGGTCCGCGGCGACACCGCCGATCTCGATGTGGTCGTGGACGGTGTCCTTGACCGTGATCATGCGTCCGCCTTCGGCGGCACGAGATAAAAGGCTGGGAGTGTCGGGCGGGGGTCGGCGCGCGCTCGGCGGGGCGGGGTCGGTCGATCGCCGGTCGACGCCGCGCGGAAATCCCGGTGCGATTTATAACCCGCCTCGCCGAACGCCGAGACATGTACCACGTGTTGCTCGGCGTCGCGCTGGAGGACGAGCCGCGGGCGATCGCGCAGGCGAAGGCGGTGGCCGACCTGCCGGCGGCCCCGGACGAAGTGACCGCGCACCTCTGTCACGTCTTCCAAGACAACCCGGAGGGCGCGTCGGTCCACCAGCTCGGGACGGTTCGACGCGCCCGGGAGGTGCTGGAGGCGGCCGGCGTGAACTGCGCCCACCACGAGGCCAGCGGCGACCCCGGCGAGGAGCTCGTCGCGGCCGCCGAGGCCGTCGACGCCGACCTCATCTGCGTCTCGGGCCGGAAGCGGAGCCCGGCCGGGAAGGCCGTCTTCGGCAGCACCACGCAGACGGTCGTGTTGAACGCCGACCGCCCCGTCCTGACCGTGCCGGTCGCCGGCGAGGACTGAGCCGAGAGGGCGGGGCGCGGTCCGACGGGACCCGTAATCGCCCCGCTTAGGCGGGGGGTCGCCCGGTCGCGCGAAGGCCGAGGACCTCCCGGGCCGCGGTCCCGACCGCGTCGACGTGTTCCGCCGGACAGTAGACTCCGAGCGTCCAGCGGCGGCGCTCGGCGGCGCGGAGGCCCGCGACGAGCTCCGAGGCGTCCTCCAACCGCTGCGGGACGCCGTCGACGACGACCGCGGAGCCGGACTCCTTGAGCGCCGGCCGCGAGGGGATGTCGACGATCACCGCGTCGCGGTCGATCCCGACGGCGTCCGCGATCTCGCGCTCGGCCGCCCGCTCCTCCGGGCGGCCGGCGTCGACCGTCCCGGTCGGCACCTCGTCGAGCTCGGCCCAGACCGCGCGCTTGTAGAGGTCGCGCCGCTCGATGCGCTCGCCGAGCGCCGGCACGCGGTCGCGGAGCTCGACGAGGAGGTCGTGGTCGGCCATCCGCCGGAACGCCTCGGCGTCGGTGTCCGTGCGGTCGAGGTAGCGCTCGCAGGCGCGCTCCAGCATCGCCCCCGCGACCCGGGAGACGTGGTGGCGGTAGACGACGGCGTTCATCAGCGACCGTGCGACGAGGAGGCTCTCGGCGGTGGCGACGTTCCCCTCGTCCAGGACGAGGTCGGCCGACGCTCCCGCCCCGTCGCCGCCGATCAGTCGGAGCTCGGTGACGAGTCGACCGGTGTCGACGGTGCCGTACGGGACGCCCGTGTGGTGGGCGTCGCGCACGAGGTAGTCCATGCGGTCGACGTCGAGCTCTCCCGAGACGAGGGGGCCGAGCGCGCCCGCGCCGTCGATCAGGGCGGCGACGCGCTCCGGGTCGAGCCCGTTGCGCTCGAGGACCTGACAGACCTCGCGGTCGGCGTCGGTGAGGAGCCACCGCACGTCGTCGTGGTCGCGGCCGGTCTCCCGCCGGATGATCCCCTCGGTCTGGTGGCCGTACGGGCCGTGGCCCACGTCGTGGAGCATCGCCGCGGCGCGGACGTGGGCCGCGGTGTCGTCGTCGACGCCGAGCCCGTCGACCGCGCGGCCGGCGAGGTGGTAGACGCCGAGGCTGTGTTCGAACCGCGTGTGGTTCGCGGAGGGGTAGACGAGCCGGACCGTGGAGAGCTGCTTGATGTGGCGCAGCCGCTGGAACGCGGGGGTGTCGACGAGCTCGGCGGCGAGGTCGCCAAGCCGGACGTGGCCGTGGACGCTGTCTTTGATCGCCTTCATCCGCTCGCCTCGGTCCGGGTCACTCGTCGACGACGTCGATCCCGAACCGTTCCTCGAGGGCGCGAACGACCGAGCCGCCGACGTTGGCGGTCGCGGCCCGGCCGTCCTCGACCGCGAGGAGGTCGTCCTCGTCGAGTTCCAGCTCGGTCGCGACCTCCTCGACGGTCAGCCCGGCGTCCTGCCGCGCCTCGGTGACGACGTCGCCGTAGCCGGAGACGAGGTACGGGAGGCGGTCGGACTCGTAGCTCGTCCCCTCCTCCTCCCAGCGCTTCGAGTCGCCGGTCGCGGAGTCGTACATCTTCGCCTGCTTCCGGGCGAGCTCCTTGTTCCGGCTCTCCGTCGGCTGCGAGCCGGACCCGGCACCGCCGGGGCTCCCGCCGGAACTCCCGCCGCTCGACCCGCCCCGGCCGCTCGGGGCGTTGCCGGCGTCGTCGTGGGGGCGGCAGTTCGAGCACACGAGCAGCTTCGCGCCGGCGACCGTCGCCTTGCGGAGGTCCGTGGTCTCGCGGCCGCAGAGCTCACACGCGTCCCCGTCGTCGCCGCCGCCGCCGCCGCCCGTCGAATACTTCGGCATACCCCGAGTAGTGGAGCCGGACCGTTAAAAACTCGTGGAGGGCGTCGCTCGTCCCCGCCGCGACCCCGCCCGGTCGCGCTACGGCCCGAGGTACCCCCACGCCTGAAGTCGGTCGCCGTCGCCGTCGATCCACCGCTCGCCGATGTCGTCGCGGTAGTACATGTTCGGCATGACGATCCGGTCGATCCGGTCGTACGCCCGCTCGCGCGCCGCGCTCATCGTCTCGCCCTTGCCCGTGACGACGATCGGCATCCCGCTCTCGCCGGCGACGCGCCACTGGCCGTCGACCTGCTTCACGTCTTCTAGGTGGACGCCGTCGCGGTCCGCCGTCTCGAAGACGACGGCCGCGTTCCGCGAGCTCTCGTCGTACGTCTCCTCGTCGTCGAAGGGGAACGGCGGGAGGACGACCCTGACGGCGATCTGGTAGCCGCCGTGGAGTTCGGGCTCCGGCTTGTTCCCGTGCGCGAGGTCGTAGAAGAACTCGGCCGTCGACGACTCGATCGACTCCTCCTGGAGGGCGATGGTGGGATAGCCGAACCGGGGCGTGAACTCCAGCGGGTAGATGCCCGTCTCGTTGACGATACAGTTGACGTCGATGCTGCCGACGTACCCCTCGTCGGCGAGCCACCCCTCTAGCTTCCCGAGCGTCTCCCGGAACAGCCTGTTGCGCCCCGCCCAGAACATCGAGGTTCCCATCTCGCCGGTCGAGGGGCCGATGTTCCCCGGAAACAGCTTCTTGTGCTCGAAGTTGAAGTTGACTCGGTCGACGAACTCGTCGCCGTCGAAGAAGCCGCAGACCGCGACCTCGACGCCCTCTACCTTCCGCTGGAGCTGGAACCCTTTCATCCGGTGGCCCCACGCCTTCTCGTACGCACGGAGCACGTCGATCACGTCGCTGCCGTCCTCCTCGTCGCCGACGTAGAGGAGCCGCTTGACGTTCTGGACCTCGCCCAGCGGCTTGATCACGTACGGCGCGGGGTTCTCTCTGACGTGCTGTATCCCCGCGTCGAACTCGCGGAACACGTGGTGTTCGACGGTGTTGACCCCGTTCTCTTCGAGTACCTCCATCGCGTAGCCGCGGTCCTCCTCGAGGCGGTCCGTGTTCGGCGTCCCGCCGACGACGGCCTTCCCCGCCTCGCGGAGGTCCCGCGCGAGCGCGCCGGTCCCGACCTCGGAGCCGACCCAGATGTCGTCGAAGACGATCGCGTCGGCCCAGTCGACCTCGGCGCGCCAGTCGCCCGTCTTCGGGACGAACCCGTCGCCGATCTCCCGGTCGCTCTCGGCCTCGACGTAGTACTTCACGGCGTGGCCCTCGCGGTGGACCTGCCACGCCAGGTCGGCGATCAGCGCCGCGTCGGCCGAGACGAAGAGGAAGTTCGCGGTGTCCATGCCGCGTCGTCGCCGGGGACGGACTTGAGTGTGGGTGCCGGCCGACCGCGATGGTTGAAACGTTAACGCCCGGGTTGATGCCGGACCGCGTCGTCGATCCGGGTATGCCAAGCGTGACACGGGACGGCGTGACGATCGACTACGCCGTCGACGGGGACCCCGACGCGCCGACCGTGCTGCTGCTCGAGGGACTCGGGTACGGCCGGTGGATGTGGCGGTGGCTCGCCGAGGCGTTGGCCGACGACTACGAGGTGCTCCGGCCGGACAATCGCGGGACCGGCGACTCCGACGCGCCGGAGGGACCGTACACCGCGGCCGAGATGGCGGCCGACGCGGCGGCCGTCCTCGACGACCGCGACGCGGACGCGGCCCACGTCTGCGGCGCGTCGATGGGCGGGATGATCGCCCAGGAGCTGGCGCTCGCGGACGACCGCGTCGCCTCGCTGACGCTGCTTTGTACCTCGCCCGGGGGCGACGACGCGACCCCGACGCCGCCGGACGTCCAGGAGCACATCTTCTCCGCGCCCGACGACGCGGACCCGCGCGAGCGGATCCGCTACCTGATGGAGCCCGCGGTCTCCGACGGGTTCTACGAGCGCGAGCCGGAGCTCGTCGACCGCATCGTCGACTGGCGGCTGGCGGGCGACGCGACCCCCACCGGCCGCGAGGCGCAGGCGGCCGCGGTGGCGGCGTTCGACGCGAGCGACCGCCTCGACGCGGTCGACGTGCCGACGCTGATCCTCCACGGGACGGCGGATCGCGTGCTCCCCGCGGAGAACGCCGAGCTGCTCGCCGAGCTCCTCCCGCACGCGGACGTCGACCTGTTCGACGGCGGGCCGCACCTCTTCTTCGTCGAGGAGCGCGAGCGCGTCAACGACCGGATCCGGACCTTCCTCGGCGGGGTCGCCTGAGATGGCGACGGAGAACGACCCCCGGGACGGCGACGAGACGCGAGGGGAATCCGACGGGGCGGCCGACCCGCGACCGCACCCGCACGGCGACCGGACCTACGAGTGGGTCGGGTCGCTGTCGGCCCGCCGCGCGCGGCTCTCGCCGGACCGCGTCGCGGTCACCGACACGGCCGCGAACGCCGAGTACACCTACGCGGAGCTGGACGAGCGCGCCAACCGCACCGCGCGCTTCCTCCGCGACGCCGGCGTCGGGGCGGGCGACCGCGTCGCCGTCGTCTCGCGGAACCGCGTCGAGCTCGTCGACCTGTTCTTCGCGACCGGGAAGACCGGGTCCGTGCTGGCCCCGCTGTCGCACCGGCTCGCCGAGCGCGACCTCGCCGCCGTGTTGGGCACCGTCGACCCCGAGCTGCTCCTCGTCGAGGCCCCGTTCGGCGGCGACGTCATCGACGCGTTAGAGCGGGCGGACGTCGAGCCCGCGGTCCGCTCGATCCCGACCGACGGGGACGACGCCTGGCGGCCGTACACCCGCGACCTGCCGGCGGACGGCTCGCCCGTCGAGACCGCCGACGTGTCGCTCGCGGACCCGCACCTGTTCTTACACACCGGCGGCTCGACGGGCACGCCGAAGGAGACGGTGATCAGCCACGGCGCGATCCGCTGGAACGCGTTCAACACCATCACCGCGTGGGGGCTCCGCGAGGACGACGTGACGCCGATGGTGTTCCCGATGTTCCACACCGGCGGGTGGAACGTCCTCACCGTTCCGTTCTTCCAGATGGGCGGACGGATCCTCCTGAGTCCCGAGGTCGATCCCGGGCGCATCCTGCGCGACGTCGAGCGCGAGTCGGCGACGACGCTGGTCGCGGTCCCCGCCGTGTTGCGGATGATGGCCCAACACGACGAGTGGGACGACACCGACCTCTCCTCGCTCCGGTTCGTGAAGAGCGGCGGCGGCCCCTGCCGCGAGAGCGTCATCGCGGCGTGGCGCGACCGCGGCGTCGAGATATCGCAGGGGTACGGCCTCACCGAGTGCGGGCCGAACAACTTCGCGATGCCCGACGGTTTCCCGCGGGAGAAGACCGGCAGCGTCGGCGTCCCGGCGCTCGCGGTCGACGCGCGCGTCGTCGACGAGGACGGACCGGTCGCGGACGGGACGGTCGGCGAGCTCGAACTCGCCGGGCCCGCGGCGGCCGACCGCTACTGGGAGGAGCCGGACGAGACCGCCGAGACGTTCGGGGACTGGGTGTCGACCGGCGACCTCGCGCGCGTGGACGACGACGGCTACTACCACATCGAGGGGCGCAAGAAGAACATGTTCGTCTCCGGCGGCGAGAACGTCTACCCGCCCCGGGTCGAGGACGCGCTCACCGACCACCCGGACGTCGAGGAGGCGGTCGTGATCGGCGTCCCGAGCGAGCGGTGGGGGACGGTCGGCAAGGCGATCCTCGTCGGCGACGAGTCGCTCACGCTCGACGACGTGGAGTCGCACCTCGCCTCGCGCGTCGCCCGCTACGCGGTGCCGAAGGAGCTGGCGTTCGTCGACGAGATGCCGACCTCCGGCCCCTCGAAGATCGACCGCGCGGCGCTGAAAGAGCGGTTCGGCGAGTAGGCTCGTCCCACAGGAACAACCATTATATATGCGGGGGATAAGGAGGGGGCATGCTCGACGTCACGATGGATATGGAGCAGTTCGACTGCCCGTTCATCGACACCTCCGCCGACCACGACGTCTCCTTCTCCGCCATGCACTGGCAGCTGGACACGGCGGCGGAGCAGCTGGAGACCCGGCTGCTCGTCGAGTCGCCGGACCGGTACGAGCTCGGCGACGGGCTCACCGCGCTCCGCGACCACGAGAACATGGCCGAGTACCGGCTGTTCTCGAAGCAGGACGGGACGGCGATCATCCGGACCGTCATCGAGGAGACGAACGCGATGTCGACGATCACGGACCACGGCGGCTACATCACCGGGCCGTTCCTGATCGAGGACGGCTCCGAGCGCTGGCAGGTCGGCTTCGACGACGAGTCGACGACCGAGGCGGCGCTCCACGACTTGGAGAAGGGCAACGAGTTCGTCGTCGAGGACCGCTCCGAGCTCTCGATGGAGGCGCTGTTCGACACGATGCGGAACGCGAACGCGGCCTCGACGATGCTGGACGCGTGCCGCGACCTGACGGAGGTCGAGCGCGAGACGATCGAGTCCGCGGCCGACGCCGGCTACTTCGAGTCGCCGCGCGAGGCGACGCTGTCGACGCTCGCCGACGAGTTCGACGTCTCCACCGCGGCCGTCTCGAAGAACATGCGCCGCGGCGAGAAGAAGCTGCTCCGCAGCGTCGTCGCCGCGCTCGACGACCTGGACTGACCGGCGGAGCGTCGGGTGAACGGGGGCGACGGCGCGCCGAGCGAAATCGCGGTTTCGGCGCCGAGATCGGCCGAAATCCGCGGATTCCTCGTGACCTGTTAACATCTTAACTCGGCCCTTGATGGTGGTGTCCGTCGTCGGACAGTGTATGCGAGACGAACACACTCGGCGAGCGTATCTGCGAGGAACCGGGGCCGCGGTCGGCGCGGCCGGACTCACCGGGCTGGCCGGCTGCTCGGGCGGGGGAGACGGCTCCGACGGGAGCGACGGCTCGGACGGAAGCGACGGTTCGGACGGCTCCGACGGGAGCGGCGGCTCCGGCGGCGGCGACCTCTCCGGGGAGACGGTACGGATCGGCGCGCTCCAGCCGACCTCGGGCGACCTCCAGTACTACGGGCAGATCAGCCTCCGCGGGTTCTACTCCGGGCTGGCGTACAAACACGACCTCGACCCGATCGAGGAGGCGACGCCGGGGACGTACACGGTCGAGCCCGAGGGCGGCCCGACCTACGAGATCATCGTCGAGGACACCGGCTTCAGCCCCGACACGGCCCAGAGCGTCGCGACGGACCTCGTCTTGGACGAGGAGGTCGACGTCCTGTTCGGGGGGACCTCCTCGGACAGCGCGCGCCGGCTCATCAACACCGTCGTCGACGAGACCGACGTGCCGTACCTCATCGGCCCCGCGGCCGACGCCGGCATCACGGTGAGCGACGAGTTCTGTCACCCGCTCGCGTTCCGCGCGAGCGAGCACACCGCGATGGACGCGCGGGCGGGCGGCACGTACGTCGCCGAGAACTTCGACATCGACACGGTCGCGGTGTTCGCGTCCGACAACGCGTTCGGACAGAGCGTCGCGGAAAACTACACGCAGGTCTTGGAGAACAACGGGGTCGACGTCCTCGAACCGCGGTTCGTCGAGGTCGGGTACTCGGAGTTCGACGGGCTCTTCGAGCAGGCGATCTCGGACGGCGCGACGGGGGTCGTCGGCGGTTTCACGGCGTCGACGCTGCCGCAGTTCCTCACCTCGGCCATCTCCTTCGACGTCCAGGTGTTCGGCGGGTTCGCCGCCCTGCTGACGACGAAGCTCATCGGCGGCACCATCGAGTCGGCGCTGGGCGAAGGGTTCACCGAGCAGGACATCAAGGACGCCGGGCTCGGCCCGTTCACTAGCCGATACCACTGGAACCAGTACGAGAACCCGATCAACGAGGAGTTCCGGCAGATGCACATCGACGCGTACGGCATCGTCCCCGACCTGTTCAGTTCGGGGACGTTCACCGCGGCCTCGGCGCTCTCGCAGGCCGTCTCGGAGTCCGGCTCCACCGAGGGCGCAGACATCGCGGACGCGCTCCGCGGCATGACCGTCGCCGACACCCCGAAGGGCGCGGACGGGTACACGTTCCAGCAGCACAACAACCAGGCGGCCTCGCAGATGACGGTCGCGTGGCCGGTCCCGACGAGCGACGAGTACGCCGACACGTGGGACGCGCCGATCATGCCCGGCCAGCCCCTCGAACGCCTCGACGCCGAGGACGTGATGGTCCCCGAAGAGGACGCGAGCTGCTCGCTGTAATGCTGCTGGAGACCGAGGGGCTCACGAAGCGTTTCGGCGGCATCACCGCCGTCGACGACGTCGACTTCGCGCTGGAGGCCGGCCAGCTCTGCTCGATCATCGGCCCGAACGGCGCGGGGAAGACGACGTTCTTCAACCTGCTCACGGGCGTGCTGGAGCCCTCCGAGGGGAGCATCCGGTTCGCCCCGTCGAGCGGCGGCGCGGAGTCGGCCGTGGACATCACCGCGGCCTCGCCGGACGAGACGGCGCTCGCGGGGATCCACCGGTCGTACCAGATCACGAACCTGTTCCCGACGCTGTCGGTGCTGGAGAACGTCCGCGTGGCCGCGCAGGCGAGCCGCGGGAGCGACTCGTGGAAGCTGTGGCGCAACGTCGCCGACTTCGAGGAGCACTACGCCGAGGCGACCGCGATCCTCGAGCGGATCGGGCTCGCGGACGAGGCGGAGACGGTCACGGAGAACCTGAGCCACGGCGAGAAGCGCAGCCTCGAGATCGGCGTCGCGCTCGCGGGCGACCCGGACCTGCTCCTGCTCGACGAGCCGACCGCCGGCGTGTCGAGCGAGGGCGTCGACGAGGTCGTCGCGCTGATCGAGGACGTGGCCGCCGACCACTCGGTGATGCTCATCGAGCACAACGTGGAGATGGTGATGGAGGTCTCCGACCGGATCGCCGTCCTCCACCGCGGCGAGGTGATCGCCGACGGCCCGCCGGAGGACGTGCGCGGCGACGAGGCCGTCCAAGAGGCGTACCTCGGCGGCTACGGCCGCGAGGAGTCGGCGGAAGGCGGAGAGCCATCCGACGGGGAGGCGGCGGCCGACGGCGGTCGCCGCGCGAGCGCCGGAGGTGGGCCGCCGTGACGACGCTCGAACTCGACGGGGTCCACACCTACTACGGCGAGAGCCACATCCTCCAGGGGCTGTCGCTGTCGGTCGAGGAGGGCGAGATCGTCGCCCTCGTCGGACGGAACGGGGTCGGGAAGACGACCACGCTCCGGACCGCGCTCGGACTGACGCCGCCCCGCGAGGGGACGGTCCGGTTCGACGGCACGGACGTGACGGGGATGGAACCCCACGAGATCGCCGCCCGCGGGATGGGGTGGGTGCCCGAGGAGCGGCGCGTGTTCTCACACCTCACGGTCGCGGAGAATCTGCGCGTCGCCGCCCACTCCGCGGCCGACTCGGACGCGCGGATCGCGGAGGCGTACGAGCTGTTCCCGGCGCTCGACCGCTTCAGCGACAAGGAGGCGGGGGACCTGAGCGGCGGCCAACAGCAGATGCTCGCGATCGCCCGCGGGATGGTCGGCGACAACGACCTGCTGCTCGTCGACGAGCCGAGCGAGGGGCTCGCGCCCCAGATCGTCGAGGACGTCGTCGAGGCGCTGCGCGCGGCCTCGGCCGACACGACGATGGTCCTCGTCGAGCAGAACTTCCGGCTGGCGATGGACCTCGCCGACCGCTTCTACCTCGTCGACCACGGCGTCGTCGTCGAGGAGGGCGAGACCGCGGGCGTCACCAGCGAGGACGAGCGAATCCGGAGGTACCTGACCGCATGAGCCTCGCACCGCTCGCCGGGGCCGCCGCGCAGGCCGCCCCGCTCGTCGATCCGGGAACGCTGCTCTCGACCGGCGGCGCGGTCGACGGGCTCCAGACGGCCGCCCGCGTGCTCGCCGAGGGGATCGGCAAGGCCGCGGTGTACTTCACCATCGCGGTCGGGCTGACGCTCGTCTTCGGCCTGATGGGCGTGCTCAACTTCGCGCACGGCGCGGTCGCGATGGTCGGCGCGTACCTCGGCGGACTGGTGCTCGTCCTCTTCGTCGGCGCGAACACGGGGACGCTCGCGACGATACTCGTCTTCTTCGTCGCGCTGGCGCTCGTGTTCGCGGTGACGACCGCCGCCGGCAGCGCGATGGAGGTGGCGCTCATCAGACCGATCTACGACCGGACGCCCACCTACCAGATCCTGCTGACGTTCGGCGTCTCCCTCATCATCGAGGAGGTCGCCCGGATCGTCTTAACGCTCCGCGGGATCCAGCCGAACCCGCAGTGGCAGGCGCCGATGGGCACCGCGCCCGACGTGCTGCTCGGGCGCACCGAACTGCTCGGCGTCGGCGTCAGGCGGCTGTACCTCTTCGAGGTCGCGATCGGCGCGCTCGTCGCGGTCGCGGTCTGGGCGTTCCTGACGAAGACGCTGTACGGGCTCTACATCCGCGCCGGCAGCGAGGACACCGAGATGGTCCAGGCGCTCGGCATCGACGTCAGGCAGGCGTTCACCGTCGTGTTCGGCGTCGGGACCGGCCTCGCCGCGGTCGGCGGCGTCCTGCTGATGTGGGACCCGATCTGGGGGCCCAGCGTCCTGCTGAGCATCGACGTGCTGCTGTACGCGTTCGTCGTCGTCATCATCGGCGGCCTCGGGAGCTTCACCGGGACGCTCGTCGCGGCGGGCATCGTCGGGATCGCCGACTCGGTGACGACGTGGCTGTTCACCACCGGGATCGTCACCTTCCCCGGCCTCTCCGAGGTGACCATCTTCCTCCTGCTCGTGGTGATGCTGATCATCCGCCCGCAGGGGCTCTACGGCGTCGAGGAGGTGGGTGGCCATTAGCGACCCCGACTCCGGCGCCGACGCGGACGCGCCGGCCGGCGACACAGACGCTCCCGCGGTCGAAACGGACGCTCCCGTCGACGAGGCGGACCCGATCCCGCCCTCGACCGCGACCGGGGGCCTCCGCGAGTACCTGCGGGACCACGCAGTCCACGCGGCCGTGATCGTTGGCTTCGTCCTGTATCCGCTCGCCTACGAAGCGCTGCTGGCGACGCCCGCGGCGCCGTTCGCGGAGGCGTTCCTCCCCGCGATCACGTTCATGGTCGTGGTGTTGTACATGGGGCTGTTCGCGATGAGCTTCGACTTCATCAGCGGCTACACCGGCTACCTCTCGTTCGGCCACGCCGCGTTCTACGGCACCGGCGCGTACTTCGTCGTCCTGGCCGCGAACGGGCAGATCCCGGGGGTCCCGGGCGGGACGCCGTTCATGATCACGCTCCTGCTCGGCGCGGTGGTGGCCGGGCTGCTCGCGCTCGTCATCGGGTCGGTGTCGTTCCGGCTCACGGGCGTCTACTTCGCGATGATCACGCTCGGGTTCGCGCAGGTGATCTACGAGCTGATCCGCTCGTGGGGGTACGTCTCGACGAACCCGACCGAGGGCGCGACGGTGAGCGGCGACGCGCTCGCGATCGGCGTCCCCTTCGTCGACGCGCTCAGCCTCGACGTGGGGCGGCTCACCGGCGAGAGCGTCGAGAACCTGCTCGGCCTGGGGATCGACTTATCGACGACGGTGGTCTCGTACTACGCGCTCGGGATCGTCGTCGTCGTCTGCTACTTCGCGATGCAGCGGATCCTCCACTCGCCGTTCGGGCGCGTGATGATCGCCATCCGCGAGAACGAGGAGCGCGCCCGCGCGGTCGGCTACCCGACCTACCGGTTCAAGCTGGCCGCGTTCGCCATCAGCGGCTTCTTCGGGGCGATCGCCGGCGGCGTCTTCGCCGCCTACTCGCGCTCGGTCGCGCCCGACGGGACGTTCTACTTCCTCGTCACCGCCGACGCGCTGATCACGACGATCATCGGCGGGTTCGGCACCCTCGCGGGGCCGGTGTTCGGGACCCTGTTCACGCAGGGGTTAGAGGACGTCCTCTCGACCGAGAGCGGCGGCGTGGCGACCCTGCTGCGCGAGGGGCTCCCGGAGAGCGTCCTCCAGGCCGACCTCTTCGGGATCAGCCTGGAGCTGTTCGTCAACACCGCGGTCGACGGGCGCGCCCCGCTGTACCTCGGGATCATCTTCGTGCTGTTCGTGCTGTTCGTCCCGAACGGCATCCTCGGGACGCTGCGCGACCGGCTCGGCGGCACCGTCGGGAAGCGGCTCCCGGACCACCTGCGGCGCTACCTCCGGTAGGGTCGCGGGCCCGCGGCTCCGCGGTCCCCGTCGCGCGTCGCGACGGACCGCGACGCTGACAGACGACACATGACCGACACCACACGACACGACGAACCGAATCGAACGCGGCGCGGAGGCGACGGATGACCGTCGGGATCACCGGACTCGGGACGTACGTCCCGGACGAGACGATCACGGGCGAGGCCATCGCGGCCGAGAGCGGGATCCCCGAAGAGGTCGTCGTCGAGAAGATGGGCGTCCGCGAGAAGCGCGTCTGCCCGCCGGACGGCGACCACGCGACCGACATGTCGGTGACGGCCGCCGAGCGCGCGCTCGCGGACGCCGACGTCGACCCGATCGACCTCGACGTGGTCCTCTATCACGGCTCCGAGTACAAGGACCACGTCGTCTGGTCGGCCGCGGCCGCGATCACCGACCGGCTCGGCGCGACGAACGCGTACGCGACGGAGAGCTACACGCTGTGTGCGGGCGCGCCGATCGCGCTCCGGCAGGTGACCGCGCAGCTGGAGACCGAACCGATCGACACCGCCCTGCTCGTCGCCGCGAGCCGCGAGGAGGACCTCGTCGACTACGGCAACGAGGACAGTTCCTTCATGTTCAACTTCGGCAGCGGCGCGAGCGCGTTCGTCGTCGAGGCGGCGGACGGGGAGTCGGAAGACGGTGAGACCGCCCCCTTCGGCGGTCGCGCCCGGGCCGTCGTCCGCGCGAGCGCGGCCGAGACCGACGGCTCGTTCGCCGACGACGTGGTGATGCCGGCGGGCGGGTCGAAGCGCCCGCCGAGCGAGGAGACGGTCCGCGAGGGGCTCCACACGCTCGACGTCCCCGACCCGGACGGGATGAAAGAGCGGCTCGGCCCCGTCTCGCTGCCGGCGTACCTCTCTGTCGCCGACACCGCGCTGGAGCGGTCCGGGTTCGGCCGCGACGACCTCGACTTCGTCGCGCTCACCCACATGAAGCGGTCGTTCCACGAGCGCGTCCTCGACGAGCTCGGCCTCGACCCGGGCCGCGACGGCTACTACCTCGACGAGTTCGGCCACGTCCAGAGCGTCGACCAGGCGCTCGCGCTGGAGCGCGGCGTCGAGACGGGCCGCCTCGAACCGGGCGACCTCGGCTGCCTGCTCGCGGCCGGCACGGGCTACACGTGGTCCGCGACCGTGATCCGGTGGCAGGGATAGCGCGCCGCCGAGAGCGCTCAGCGCTCCCTACGCGGACTCGTGCGGCAGCGAGAGCACCGTCGCCTCGCCGGAGAGGACGCGCTCGTCGCGCTCGGGAACGGTCGCGGTCGTCTCGACGACAACGCGGTCGCCGCCGAGGTCGTCGATGACGCTGACGCTCGCTTCGACCGTCTCGCCCGGATACACCGGCTTCTCGAAGGACATCTCTTGAGAGAGGTAGACGATGTCGCCGGAGAGCCGGGCGAGCGCCGCGGAGACGACCGCCGCCGAGAGGATCCCGTGCGCGACGCGCCCGTCGAACATCGTCTCGGCGGCGTACTCGTCGTCGAGGTGGATCGGGTTCTCGTCGCCCGACAGCGCCGCGAACGCCTCGATGGTCTCTTCGGTGATCGCTACTTCGTGGGTCGCGGTCTCGCCGACCGTCGCGACTGGCATACCGACTAGACGCGCGCCGACCGCCTCAACCCCGTGGTTCAGCCTCGAACCCGCGGCGCGGCGCGCTCGGAACGCTTCGCGGGGTCGACGCGCCAGAATCGCACCGCGAGGGGGACGCGCCCCGATCAGTCGTCCGCCGGCGCGTCGACAACGTCGGCGTCGGTGGGGTTCGCGCCGCCGTACGCCTCGACGAGCTCGTCCAGCCGCGCCGGGTCGTCTGCGTGGGCCAGCGGCTCGCTCGCCGTCTCGCAGGCGGCGTCGACGCCGAGGCTGTCGCAGACCTCGTCGGCGGTCGTCTCGGCCATCTGGCGGTAGGTCGTCAGCTTGCCGCCCACGACGCTGTACAGCCCGGCCGCGTCGTCGCGCTCGTGGTCGAGCAGCGTGAACCCGCGCGAGATCCCGCGGCGGTCCGACCCCGCCTCGTCGGGCGAGTACAGGGGGCGGACGCCCCACCACGTCCTTACCGTCGGGGCGTCGGCGACCGCGGGGAGCATCGCGGCGCACTCCTCGACGGAGCGCTCGACCTCCCAGTCTTCCGTCTCGTAGTCGTCGGGGTCGGAGACCGGCACGCTCGTCGTCCCCAGCACGACCTCGCCCTCGTGGGGCACGACGATGTCGCCGTCGTCGGGGTCGCGACACCGGTTCAGCACGGGCGGCGCCCCGTCGTACTCCACCGAGACCATCACGCCCCGGCTCGGGGCCATCCCGACCTCGACGCCGGCCATCTCGGCGATCGAGTCGGCCCACGCGCCGGTCGCGTTGACGACGACCTCGGGCGACAGCGCGTCGTCGACCGCGCCGCCGACCCGGACCGTCTCGACCGCGCCGTCGCGGACCGTCACGTCCTCGACCGGCGCGTGCGGATGGACGGTCGCGCCGTGGCGCTCTGCGTCCGCGGCGTTGGCCGCGACCAGCCGGGAGGGGTAGATGACGCCGTCCGGGACGCGGAACGCCTCAGCGACCTCGTCGGCGAGGCCCGGCACCGCCTCGCGGGCGGCGGCGCCGTCGAGCCGTTCGGTCTCGATGCCGATCGCCTCGCAGGCCGCGATCTTCTCCTCGAAGTAGTCCGGGTCGTCGCCGTCGAGCCGGACGAACAGGCCCCCGGTCTCCCGGACGCACGCGCCGGCGATATCGCGGAGCGTCCGGTTCTCGACGATACACTCCTCGGCCCCCTCGGCGTCCGCCTCGGCGTAGCGGGCGCCGCTGTGGAGGAGGCCGTGCGAGCGCCCGGAGGTGCCGCCGCCGAGGCCGCCGCGGTCGACGAGCGTCACGTCGACGCCGCGCATGGCGAGGTCGCGGGCGATCCCGGTGCCCGTCGCGCCGCCGCCGATCACCAAGACCGTCGAGTCGTCGCTCACGCGACGGTCACCCGGGTTGGCGCGGGAGCGTGCTCCGCCGCGAGACGCCGTCGATTCCGGTCACTGTCGATCATGCCATACATACGCATTCCGCGCACTTGAGACTGCCGTCGAACGAGGGAGAAAACCGGTTTCGAAAGGGTGTTACCGGCCGAATTCCGGATCCGGCCGCGACGGCGGCTCAGCGCGGTCCGCCGGCGTCGGCGGGGCAGGTGTCGACGCCGAGCACGGAGTAGAGGCCGCAGGTCCCGGTCGCGGCGGTCGCGAGCATCGCGAGGGCGACGACGCCGAGCACCGGGGCCGCGACCGCGGGGAGGGGCCCGGAGCCCGCGAGGGTGGCTAACGAGGCGGCACCGGCGACGGCACCGACCGCAGTCCTGACGCGCTTGTCCATCGCACCGACGTTTTGGTTCATACTTCACAATACGGCTCACGGCCGTATGAACCTTTCCACCGCCGACTCGCCTCTCGCGTTCACCCGAACTCGTCGAGGCCGGTCTGCGAGGTCGCGTCGGCGTCGTCCCCGTCCGCCTCGGCCGGCCCGCCGTGGTCGGCCGCGATCGACCGCGCGGCCCCGAGACCCCCCGACAGCGACGCGCGGCGGGCGATTTCCTCGTCGCCGAGCCGCGCCGCCGCCGCGCCGTGGACCGCGCCGTAGCGCTCGCGGAACTCCAACCGGGCCCGTTCGTAGTCGGCGACCGGGTACGGGTAGTCCTCGCCGATGCGCACGCCGACCTCGCGCTGGACCGCGAGCGGCGTCTTCTCGGGGGCGTCGAGGTGCGCGGCGGGGAGCGGGTCGAGCTCGGGGACCCACCGCCGGACGAACTCGCCGTCGGGGTCCTGATCGCGGACCTGCTTGCGGGGATCGTACAAGCGCAGTCCCGGGCGGCCGACCAGCCCGCACTGCGACTGCCACTGGGTGTAGTTGATCGCGGGGTCGCCGTCGATCAGGTGCTCGTAGAAGTGGTCGGCGCCGATCCGCCACGGCTGCTGGAGGATTTGGAAGTAGACGCTCGCGCACAGCGCCCGCATCCGGAAGTTCAGCCACCCCGTCTCGCGCAGGCAGCGCATGCTCGCGTCGACCATCGGGAACCCCGTCTCGCCGCGCTTCCACGCCGCGACGAGGTCCGGGTCGTGCCGGTCGCGGTTGAACCCCTCGTACACCGGGTTCACCGCGCGGTCGAGCCACCCCGGCCAGTCGAGCAGCTTCTGCGTGTAGTGGCGGTTCCAGAACAGCCGCGAGACGTACATCGACTTCCCGCGGCCGTCCGGCGCGCGCTCGTCGACGTGGCGGTGGACCTCGCGGACCGACAGACAGCCGAACCGGAGGTACGCCGAGAGGCCGCTCGTCCCCTCGCGGGCGTCGAGCGGCGAGGAGATCGACCCCGGGTACTCCCCGATCGCCTCCGCGAACGCGCGGAGCCGGTCTCTCGCCGGGCCGCGTCCGCCCGTCGGGACGCGCGTCTTCGTCGGGGCGACGTCGTACGCGTCGCTCGCGCGGTCGGGATCGATCGCCGTCTCGACGCGCTCGACCGCGACCGACCGGGGGTCCCAGTCGAACGGGTCGGCGGCGAACCAGGACTCGACGCGGTCGCTCCAGTCCTCCCGAGGTCGGTCCGCGTCGCGGACGAGCCCGTCGCCCGCGACGAAGTCGACGCCGAGCCGCTCGCGGGCGCGCTCGTCGCGTCGCCGGCCGTACCGCCCACTCGGCGTCGCGGTCGCGACGGCGTCCCAGCCGGCGTCGACGAACCGCGAGAGCACGTCCAGCGGGTCGCCGTGGCCGTACGTCAGCCCCGCCCCGCCCACGTCGCGGTACTGGCGGTCGAGGTCGCGCAGGCAGTCGTGGAGGAACTCGACCCGGGCGTCGCAGGCCGCCCCGCGCTCGTCGTAGAAGGCGGGGTCGAAGACGAACAGCGGGACGATCCGGTCGGCATCCGCCGCGGCCGCCGCGACCGCGGGGTTGTCCGCGATCCGCAGGTCGTCCCGGTGCCAGACGACGGTGCCCGGCTCGTCCGGGGCGTCGTCAGCCCGGGAGAGCGACCGGATCGCATCCGGAGCGGGCGTCGTCGGGAGCGGCGCGTCCTCGCCGGTGGCCATGCGTTGCTCCCGTTAGGCGTTCCCGTCGCATGGGCCTGTCGGCCGGGGGCGGACGCGCCGCGGTCGCGGGCACGGGAAACGTTGAATAGGGTTCCGCCACCGTACTTTCACGGATGTCTGACACAGACGAGACCGACGTACTGCGCGAACTCGCTTCGCTGCCGACGATCGCGAGCCCGCGCGTGTCCCCGGACGGCGAGACGGTCGCCCTCTACTACGACGTCACCGGTCGCAACGAGCTCCACCTCCTCGACGTCGCGGACGGCTCGCTGGAACAGCTCAGCGACGGCGACGTGCCGCGCTCGGTCCGCGCCGGCTTCGAGTGGGACCCGAGCGGCGACCGCCTCTTCTACCACCGCGACGAGGACGGCGACGAGCAGCACGACGTGTGGGCGATGTCGCTCGACGGCGAGAGCGAGCCCGTCGTCGAGATGGATGGCCAGATCCGACTCAACGACGTGAGCGAGGACGGCGAGACGCTCCTCCTCGGCTCCAGCCGGGGCGGCCAGATGAACCTCTACCGCTACGACGTGCCGAGCGGCGAGGCGACGAAGCTCACCGAGTACGACCGCGCCGTCGCCGCCGGCGAGCTGTCGCCCGACGGCGACCGCATCGCGTACGCGACCAACGAGACGGACACGTACGAGAATATGGACGTCTACGTCGCGGACGCGGACGGCTCGAACCCGCGGAACCTCGACGTCGGCGACCTCGGCGCGGAGGCCGCCTCGATCGACTGGGGGCCCGACGGCGACCGCCTGCTCGTCAACGACAACAGCGCCGACCTCGGACGGGCCGGGATCGTCGACCTCTCCGACGGCGTCGGGAACGCGACGGTGACCTGGTTCGGCGAGGGCGAGTTCGAGGAGGGCGCGAGCCACTTCCTCGAGGGCGGCGACCGGTTCGTCGCGAGTCGGACGCGCGGGGCCGTGACGGTGCCCGTCGTCTACGACGCCGACACGGGCGAGAGCGACGAGCTCGACTTCCCGGCCGGCGTCGCCAACGTCGCTGAGGGGCGGCTGGCCGACGACGACCTGCTCGCGTACCGGACCACGTCGAGCCGCCGGCCGGAGCTGGTCGCGTACGACCTCGACGCGGACGAGACCGAGACGGTGCTCGGCGCGGAGTACGGTCCGTTCGACCCCGACGACTTCGTCGAGCCCGAGACGGTATCGTTCACCTCCGACGGCGTCCCCGAGACGCCGGCGCGGGCGGTCGACCACGACCCCTACGAGGAGTTCGAGATCGAGGGCCTGCTGTTCGACTCCGGCCGCCGTCCGTCGCCGCTGATCGTCAACCCGCACGGGGGTCCGCGACACCACGACATGCGCCGGTTCAGCTACCGCGTCCAGTTCCTGCTCTCGCGCGGCTACTCCGTGCTCCAAGTGAACTACCGCGGCTCCACGGGCCGCGGCCGCGAGTTCGTCGAGGAGCTGTACGACGACTGGGGCGGCGCCGAGCAGGGCGACGTGGCGACGGGCGCCGAGCGCGTCCTCGACGAGTACGACTGGCTCGACGAGGACCGCGTCGCCGTCTACGGCGGCTCCTACGGCGGCTACTCCGCGAACTGGCAGATGGTCCAGTACCCGGACCTGTACGCCGCCGGGATCACGTGGGTCGGCGTGAGCGACCTGTTCGACATGTACGAGAACACCATGCCCCACTTCCGGACGGAGCTCATGGTGAAGAACCTCGGCGAGCCGGACGAGAACGAGGCCACCTACCGGGAGCGCAGCCCGGTGAACTACGTCGAGAACGTCGACGCGCCGCTCCTCATCGTCCACGGGGTCAACGACCCGCGCGTCCCGGTCTCGCAGGCGCGGATCCTCCGCGACGCGCTCGACGAGGCCGGCTTCGAGGAGGGCGACGACTACGAGTACGAGGAGCTCGGCGAGGAGGGCCACGGCTCGGGCGACATCGACCAGAAGATCCGCTCGCTGGAGCTGCTCGACGACTTCCTCGACCGCCGGATCGGCGCGGAGCGCACCGCCGTCGCCTCGCCGGACGACTGACCGGGCGACCGCGGGGAGGCGACGCCCGTCCGACGGGAGTTATTTAATCGACGCCGCCGTCGGGGGGAGACATGGCTCGATACCTCGTCGGCGGGGGCGGGTGACCGTGCCCGGCGTCGGCTTCTGGGTCCTCGTCGCGCTGGCGACGCTGACCAGTCTCGCCACGGCGTGGGCGCTCGGCGCGAACAGCAACTCGCCGCCGTTCGCCCCGGCGATCGGCGCGAACGCGATCTCGACGATGCGGGCCGCCTTCCTCATCGGGATCCTCGCGGCGCTCGGCGCGCTCACCCAGGGCGGCGCGATCTCCGAGACGGTCGGGGCGGGACTGATAAACGGCGTCCAGATCACGTCGCTGGCGGCGACGGCGGGGCTGCTCACCGCGACCGGGTTCATGGCCTTCGGCGTCTACACCGGATACCCGGTCCCGGCGGCGTTCGCGACCACGGGCGCGATGGTCGGCGTCGGGCTCTCGCTCGGGGGCGACCCCGCGATCGATACCTACCGCCGCATCGGGCTGTTCTGGCTGCTCGTCCCGCCGGTCTCCGGCGGCCTCGCGTACGCCACCGCCACCGTGCTCCGGCGCGACGACATCCCGGAGACGGTCGGCGTCCCGCTGCTCGCCGCCGTGGTCGGCGGGATCGTCGCTAACGTCCGGCTCGGCGTCATTCCCTCGCCACCCGACGCGGCGCAGAGCTCCGTCGCGGGGTTCGTCGCCCGGCAGATCGGCGCGCCGACGGTCGCCGGGGTCGACCCCGTGACGGTGCTCGTCACGCTGCTCGCGGCCGCGGCGTGGTTCGTCGCCGTCCGGCGGCGGACGCAGGCGTCGGCCGAGGGGGGGATCCGGTCGTTCCTCCTCGTCCTCGGGAGCGTCGTCGCCTTCTCGAGCGGCGGCAGTCAGGTCGGGCTGGCGACCGGCCCGCTCGAGAACCTCTACGGGGTCGAACTCGGCCTCCCGGGCATCGTGCTGCTCTCCCTCGGCGCCGCGGGCATCCTCGCGGGCGCGTGGATGGGCGCGCCGAAGCTGCTCCAGGCCACCTCGCGCGAGTACGCGCAGCTCGGCGCGCGGCGGTCGATCGCCGCGCTGGTCCCCGGGTTCATCATCGCCCAGCTGGCGATCGGGCTCGGGATCCCGATCTCGTTCAACAACATCATCATCTCCGGCGTCATCGGCGGCGGGCTCGCCGGCGGCTCGGCGGGCGTCTCGCGGCGGAAGATCGGCGTCACGCTCCTCTTCTGGGGCATCACGCTCGTGGCCTCGGTCGCGATCGGCTACGGGCTCTACGCGGCCTTCGCGGCCGTGCTCGGCGGGTGAGGGTCCGGAGTCAGCGCACGACCGTCACGGTCACGGGCGCCTCGCCGACCACGCTCGTCGCCACGGTGCCGAGTAGCCGGCGGGCGACGCGTCCCCGCTCGCCGCCGTGGCCGCCCATGACGACGTGGTCGACGTCGCGCTCGTCGACGTACTCGAGGATCGTCTCGGCCGGGTCGCCAGTCCGGACCGCCGTCTCGACGCGCCGGTCGGTCTCGGCGGCCCGCGCGGTCGCCCGGTCGACGATGCGGTCGGCCCGGTCGCGGGCGCTCTCGCGTCGGTCCTCGCCGGCGCCGAGGATCCCGCCCTCGCTCATCGGCGCGTCGAGCGGCGTCACCACGTTCAACACCGTCACCCGACAGTCGAAGAGATCGAGCGCCTCGTCGAGCGCGTCGGCGGCCAGCGGCGACCCGTCGAGCGGGACGAGCACGTGAGAGGTTGCCATACGACTCCTTGCGTTCCCGCACACATATCGGCGGTGATCGCGCGGGGACCGGTCGGGCGCGGGCGCGACCGCGTCGGTCGCTTACTCGCCCGTCTCGATCGGCGCGCCGACGAGGTTGCCCCACTCGGTCCACGAGCCGTCGTAGTTGCGGACGTCGTCGTAACCGAGCAGCTCGTGGAGGAGGAACCACTCGATCGACGAGCGCTCGCCCACGCGGCAGTAGGTGATCGTCGACTCGTCGCCGTCGACGCCGGCGTCACCGTACAGCTCGCGGAGCTCGTCCGCGCTCTTGAACGTCCCGTCCTCGTTCAGCGTCGTGCCGATCGGGACGCTGCTCGCGCCGGGGATGTGGCCGCCGCGCTGGGCGGTCTCGTTGAGCCCCTCGGGGGCGATGACCTCGCCGGAGAACTCCTCGGGTGAGCGGACGTCGACCATCGGGATCCCCTCCTCGATCGCCTTGTCGATGTCGTCCTTGTACGCGCGGACGCTCTCGAAGGGGCCGCGGGCCGCGTACTCGCGGGGCGTGAAGTCGGGCTCCTCGGTGGAGAGCGGGTAGTCGTTCTCGACCCAGTATCCCTTCCCGCCGTCGATCACGCGGATGTCGTCGTGACCGTAGTACTTGTAGATCCAGTAGCCGAACAGCGCGAACCAGTTCGGCACGCGGCCGCCGCCGTACACGACGACGGTCGTGTCGGCGTCGATGCCGCCCTCGCCGTTTCGCTCCGCGAACGCCTCCTTCGAGACGATGTCGCGCTCCGTCTCGTCGGTGAACACCGCGTCCCACTCGAAGTTCAGCGCGCCGGGGACGTGGCCCTCCTCGTAGGGCGTGTACTCCGACTCGTCGGTGACGGTCGGGTTGTTGATCTCGACGAGCCGGTGATCGGAGTCGTCGTCCTGAAACGCGTCGAGGCGCTCTTCGACCCAGTCCGCGGTAACGAGTACGTCTTCAGACATCGCCCGTGCTACGGCCTAACGCCGTTTTGAACGTCCGATAATGGCGGTTCTTTCCGGCGCCTGTGACGGGCGGCAAACGAACGATACCGTCGAAAACGACCGCGTCGGAGGCTGAAAGTCGTTTATTTACGCTGACACCTACCGGATCACCGTCACGGGAACGTCGGCCTTGTCGACGACGCTCTTCGCGACGCTGCCGACGACCTGCTCGCGCTCCGCCGAGAGCCCGCGGTGGCCGACGTAGATGGCGTCGACGGCCTCCTCGGCCGCGTACTCGGTGAGCGCGTCGGCGGGTCGTCCGGTGAGCAGTTGGGTCTCGACGGTGATCGGCTCGTCGACCGCCTCCTCGGCGATGGTCCGGGCGTTCGCTAAGACTCCCTGTCCGGCCTCGACGGCCGCGTCCTCGCCCGGGAGGATGATCGTCCCGTCGACCAGCTCCGAGTCCGGCGTCAGCACGTGGGCGATCTCCAGCGTCTCGTAGAACGCGACCGCCTGACGCGCCGCGTACCGGACCGCCTCGTCCCCCTCCGTCGATCCGTCGGTCGCAACGAGGTAGCTCATGCGCGGAGATGGGTCCGAGAGACACATAATTCCTGTCGGGCGTTCCCGGCCCGCGACTCCGCGGCGGGTTACCGGCCGCCGGCGTCGGCTCCCGGCCGAACCGAGTCGCCCTCGGAGGCGTGGATCGCGTCGAGCACCTCTTGGACGCGCGTCGCCTCGGCGAAGGAGACGAGGTCGCCCCCGTCGCCGTCGACCGCGTCGGCGAACTCGGTGAGGAGCGCGCGCACGGTGTCGCCGCGCTCGTCGACGAGCGTCGCCTCGCCCTCGCGGCCGCGGTCGCGCACGAGCCGGTACCACTCCGTCAGCGACAGCGACGCCTCGTCGCCGACGACCGTGACGCTGTTCTCCTCCTCGCCCTCGTGGTCGCACAGCAGGTCGATCGTCCCGCGGACCCCGCCGGCCCGGAACGTCCCGACCACGTCGTCCTCGTAGCGCTCGGGTCCCGAGTAGCCGACGTCGGCGGAGACGGTCTCGATCGGCCCGAACAGCTCCTGGACGCCGAACAGGAAGTGCGTCCCCACCTCGCGCAGGGGGCCGCCCTGCTCGCGCGACTCCAGCCACGACACGTCCTGCCACTCGCGGGGCCACTGCGGGAAGCGGAACCGGAGCTCCACGCGGCGCGGGTCACCGACCTCGCCCGCCTCAATCATCTCACGGAGCCGGACGAACCCGGGCGTGTAGCGGAACGGGAGGTTCACGGCCGTGACGCGGTCGGTCGACTCTTCGAGCGCGACGAGTTCGCGGCCCGCCTCGGCGTCCGCCGCGATGGGCTTCTCGCAGATGACGTGCCTGTCGGCCGCGAGCGCGTCGGCGACCACGTCGCGGTGCGCGAGCGGCGGGACGCCGACGTAGACGGCGTCGAGGCCGTCCGTCTCGACGAGCGCCTCGTGGTCGGTCGTCGTCGCGGTGCGGTCGGTGCCGTGGTCGGCCGCGAGCGACGCGGCGCGGTCGGCGTCGAGGTCGCAAGCAGCCGCCAGTTCGAACCGGTCGTGGTCCGCTATCGCGGCCGCGAGGCGGTTCCCGATCACGCCGCAGCCGACGATGCCGATCTGTATCACGGCAGATGGAAGCGGTCGGACGCGCTTGTAGCTTCGGAAGGCGAAACGGGTCCGGGCCGCCGCAGTTCGGCGCGCGACGGCCCGCTCAGGCGTCGTCCAGCGGTCGCGCGACCATCTCGCCCCACGACTCGAAGCCGTGGCGGTCGTAGAACGCTCTCGCGCGCTCGTTCGCGGGGTCGACGTCCAACACCAGTCGGTCGAGCGGGAGGTCCTGGTCGGCCGCGATGTCGAGCGCGGCGCCGATCAGGTCGTCGGCGACGCCGGTGCCGCGGTGGTCGGGCGCGACGTACAGCTCGTTCAACACCGCCGCGTCCCAGACCATCGCCAGCCGCTCCGGGAGGACGAAGACGTAGCCGACGACCGCGCCCCCCTCGTCCGCGCCCCCGTCGACCGCGACGGTCACGCATCGGGGGTCGTCGGCGACGCAGCGGTCGACCCAGCCGAGCCACCGCTCGCGGTACGCGTCGGTGAGCTTGCCCTCGTAGGCGGCCGCCTTCCCGTCGCCGCCCGTGTTCGCGCCGAGGCCGCGCTCGAAGGCGACCTTCGCGGCGTAGAGGCCGGCGGCGTCGCGCTCGCGGTCGTAAGGGCGGAGTTCGACGCTCACGCGTCGCCCTCCGGGGGGCTTCGGCTCCCGTCGGCCGCGGCGTCGCCGCCCTCCAGCACGAACTCCGCGAGCGTCGGGACGAACGTGCCGATGTCGGTGACCATCCCGATGGCCTGCGCCGAGCCGCGGTCGAGGAGCTGGGTGACGGTGGCGGGGTTGATGTCGACGCAGACGGTCTTCGTCGTCGACGGGAGGCAGTTCCCGACCGCGACGGAGTGGAGCAGCGTGGCGAGCATGATCACGATGTCGGCGTCGTGGGCCTGTTCCCGGATCGCGTCCTGGGCGGCGACCGCGTCGGTGATCGTGTCCGGGAGCGGGCCGTCGTCACGGATCGAGCCCGCGAGGACCGTGTCGACGTCGTGTTCGACGCACTCGTACATCACACCCTCCGTGACGACCCCGTCCTCGACGGCGGCCTCGATCCCGCCGGCGCGGATGATCTCCGAGATGGTCCAGATGTGGTGTTTGTGCCCCTTCCGCGGGTGTTCGAGCGTCTCGACGTTCATCCCCAGCGAGGTGCCGTAGATGGAGCGCTCCAAGTCGTGCGTGGCGAAGCCGTTGCCCGCGGAGAGCGCGTCGACGTAGCCCCCCGCGACGAGGTCGGCGAGCGCGTCGCCCGCGCCGGAGTGGATCACCGCGGGCCCGGCGACGACCATCACGTTACCGCCGTTCGCCTTCACCGCGCGCAGCTCCTCGGCCACCTCGCGGATCGTCGACTCGGAGGGCCGCTCGGCGGAGACGCCGCCCTGCATGAAGCCGAACGCGCCGCCGCCGCTCCGCGGGCGCTCCGGCGGGTTCACCCGGATGCCGGACTGGTCGGTCGCGACGAGGTCGCCCTCCTCGATCGCGTTGAGCGTCTTGGTGTAGGCGCGTGGGGAGTTATCCGGGTCCGAGGCGTCCGCTCGGTCCCCCTCGCCGGCGTCCGCCGCCGGCTCGGGTTCCACCACCAGCGCGCAGTCCATCTCGATCCGCTCGACCTCGATCCACTCGCCGTCGTACAGCACTTCTGTCGGGTGGTTCGTGGTCGAGTAGAAGTCCGGCGGGACCACCTTGTCGGCGGGCGCGGCGACGAGCTCCACCGCCGAGGGGTCCTCGAGCACCGCGCCGTTCTGGTGGAGCTCGTGGAGGATCCCCCGCAGCGTCTCGGGGTCGTCGGCGGAGACGGTCAGCCGGCAGTACGACTCCTCGGTCTCGTGTTTCCCGACGTCGAACCGCTCGACGTCGAAGGAGCCGCCGAGGTCCATCACCGCGCCGAAACAGCGCTGCATCGTCCCGCTGTCGATGATGTGGCCCTCGAGTTCGACGGTCCGCGAGTGGGTCATACGGACGCGTCGCGTCCGCCGGGGAAACGCGTTTCCCTCGGGGTCGCCCGGCGCTCGGACGGTCCCCGCGGCCGCGGCACGCTTGAAGCCGCTCAGATCAGCCCGAGCGCGGTGAGGATCTGGTTGCCGAATATCATCGCGATCAGCCCCGCCAGCATCACCAGTCCGGAGGAGACCGTGATCGTCCGCACCGCCGCGTGCCGGTCGCTGACCGGGACCCGGCTGATCACCGCCTCGGCGGCCATCCGGAGGATGCGCCCGCCGTCGAGCGGGAACGCGGGCAGGCAGTTGAACAGCGCCAGCTGGATGTTGATCCACCCGGACCAGAACAGCAGGTTCGCGAGCAGGAACGTCCCGCCGCCGAGCGCCGCGAGCGGCCCCTCGACCACGAAGAAGTTGGTCACCTCGCCGGTGAACCCCGCGAAGTTGAACGGGAGCCCGAACAGGCTGCCGAGCGGGAGGATGAGCGCGACGAAGACGAGGCCGAGCGGCGACTCGGTGATCCCGCCGAGGGGGATCCCCTCCGCCGCGCCCTGCCCGCCGTCGCCGCCGAGCAGTTCGAGGTACGCGCCGGCGGGGTACCGGGTGACGCCGACGTCGTCGAGCGCGAGCCCGCTCGTGCCGGGGAAGACGCTGACGCCGACGAACCCGCCGTCGCGGTTCGGGTGCGGGTCGAGCTCCACGTCGTACGTGTCGCGCTCGCCGTCGGCGTCGTACACCGTGACGGGGACGGTCTCGCCCGCCTCGCGCTCGCCGAGGACGGCCGAGAGCGCGTCGTTGTCGACGACGCGCTCGCCGTCGACGGAGACGATCGTCAGCGGCTCGCCGAGCGTCGCGCCCGCGTCGTGGATCGGCCCGTCCTCCTGGACGCCGACCACGTACGCGCCGATCGGCACGTCCGGGACGCTGACGGCGACCTCGTCTTCGGCGGTCTCGACGTCGGTGGCGGTCTCGGCCCCCGGCGCGTCGCGGACCTGATCGACGACCGTCTCGTTGCCGGTCACCGTCACCGTTGCGCGCTCGTCGCCGCCGACCGCGGCGTAGAGGTCGGACTCGGTCGCGACCGACTCGCCGTTCACGCTCGCGATCGTCACCGGTTCGGCCTCGATCATCACGCCGAGGGGGTTCCCGCCGGCGGAGCCGACCACCTGTAGCTCGCGGTCGACCGTCACCGTCTCCCTGGCGTCGCCGTCGTCGACGGTGAGCGCGACGGAGTCGCCCGCGTCGGCGAGCGCGGACTCGAACTCGCCGGCGGTCTCGATCGGCGTCCCGGCGACCTCGACGACCCGGTCGCCCTGCGAGATGTCGGCGGCGGCCGCCGGCGAGCCGGGGTTCACCTCGCCGACCGCGTACCCGGCGGCGGGCGAGATGGCCCCCGCGACGGGGCCGAAGAGGAGCGCGAAGACGACGACCGTCAGCAGCGTGTTCGCGGTGACGCCGGCCGCGAACATCCGGGCGCGCGCCCCGCGGGACGCCTCCTGTGTCGCCTCCTCGTCCGGTTCGACGAACGCGCCGACCGGGAGCAGCGCGAAGAAGACGAGCCCCATCGAGTCGATGTCGATGCCCTCGACCCGGCAGAGGAGGCCGTGCGCCCCTTCGTGGATCACCATCGCGCCGGCGAGGCCGGCGACGATCTCGGGCGCGACGGACAGGGGGAGGAAGTCGTTGACGCCGGGGATGATGAGGAAGTTCTGCGGCTGCTGGATCGCGGAGGGCTGCGCGTTCGTGAACGCCGACGACGCGGAGGAGATGATGAGCGCGAACGACCCCACCATCGCCACCAGAGCCCCCCCGAGCCCGAGGTTGGCGACCGCGCGCCAGAACCGCTTCGGCGCCGCGAGTCGGCCGAGGAAGGCGCGCCCGCGGAGCGTCCGGAGGGTCAGTACCGGGCCGGAGACCCCGACTCCGTCCGGGAGGATCCCCCTGTTCCGCAGCCCCATCGCGACCGCGGAGTACGCGAGGACCCCCGTGAGCACCCAGAACAACGTGTTCATTACGACGGCGTAAGGCTCGCCCGCTCGTAAGGGGTTCGGTTCCGGGAACCTCGGCCGCCGACGCGGCGGGCGTCGGGACGGCTCTCGGGCTCCGAACGCCGAGCACTCATAGGCCCCCCGGCCGTGTGGCGAGACATGACAGACAGAGACCGAACCGGATCGACCGACCCGGAGGATGACGAGGCCGGCGGCTCCGACCGGTCGCTCGCGCCGCTCATGGGCGCGGTGTACGTCGTCGCCGGGATCGCTCACTTCCTCGTCCCGCAGCGGTTCGCGGAGGCGGTGCCGCCGGCGTTCCCGCGCCCGGTCGGGCTCGTGTACCTCTCCGGGATCGCGGAGATCCTCCTCGGGATCGGCGTCGCGATCCCGCGGACGCGCCGGCCGTCGGCGTGGGGGATCGCCGCCCTGCTCGTGGCCGTGTTCCCGGCGAACCTCCACCTCGCTCGCCGCGAGGTGCTAGACGACCTCGTGCCGGACCGACTCGTCGGGCCGGCGCGGCTCGCGGCGCTGATCCGGCTCCCGTTCCAGGGCGTCCTGATCGGGTGGGCGCTGCGGTACGCGCGGTCCGACGACGCGCCGGCGGCCGATCCGGACGCGTAGCCGCGGAGCGGGCGCGGCCCCGCCGCGAACTCAACACCCAAGTACCCCCCGGTACAACCGTGGCCCATGATGGCGCTCATCGACTTCGTCTCGCGGCTGGTCCGCGACGTCGGCCGGTTCGTCGACATCTTCCTGAACGACCTCATCCTCGGCGCCGGCGACCCCCTGTCGGCGCTGCTCGTCCTCGTGGGACAGGTCCTGATCGTCGCGTCCGTCGGCGCCTTAGGCTACGCCGCAGTCGGCGCGCTGCTCTCCGAAATCGGCGTGAACCTCCCCGCCCTCGGCGGCCGCGGACGCTCCGAGTAACCGGCGGCGTCGACGCCGCCGACCGCGATCGGTCGCCCTCCGCACTCAGTCGTCGTCCGCGCCGGTCGCCGACCGCGATCCGACGCCGGCTCCCGGGCCGCCGACGGCGCTCGCGCTCCCGCCGTCCCGGTCCGGCACCTCGAACTCCTCCAGCCGCGCCAGCAGCTCGTCGGACTGATCCGAGAGCGTGTGGACCCGCCCCGTCACCTCCGAGACCGTCGTCGTCTGCTGATCGGCCGCGGCGGCGACCGTCTCCGCCTCGGCGGCGGTCTGCCTGCTCACGGACGCGACGCCGTCGACCATGTCGACGACCTCCTGGGTCGTGCGCGCCTGGTCGTCGGTCGCGTCGCTGATCTCCTGGACGGTCTCGTCGACCGTCGTCACGTCCTCGACGACCCCCTCGAACTCCCGCAGCGTCGACTCGATCGTCTCGACGCCGTCGGCGACCTGCGCCTCCATCGCCTCGGCGTCGGCCGCGGTCGACGCGGACGCCTCCTGGACGGCCTCGATCCGCCCGGAGATCTCCGCCGCGGACTCTCGCGTCTCCTCGGCGAGCGACTTCACCTCGTCGGCGACGACCGCGAACCCGTCCCCGGAGCCGTCGGCGCGCGCCGCCTCGATGGAGGCGTTCAGCGCGAGCAGGTTCGTCTCCTCGGCGATCTCGTCGATCACGGCCGCGATCTCGTCGATCTCGCCCACGCGCTCCGCGAGGTCGGTGACCGCGTCCGCCGTCTCGCCGATCCGCGTCTCGAGCGTCTCCAGCTCCGCGATCGCCTCGGCGGCCTCCTCGCGGCCGGATCGGCCGCGCTCGGCCGCGTCGCGGGCCGTCTCGGCGGCGTCGTCGGCCGAGGCGGCGATCTCCTCGACGGTCGCCGACAGCGTGTTCATCTCGCCGGCGATCGCCTCCAGCTCGTCCGTCTGCTCGGCCGCGCCGTCGGAGATCTCCTGGACCGAGCCGGCGACCTCGCCGCTCGCGTCGTCGACCTCGTCCATGCCCGCGCGCACGTCGTCAGCGGTCCCGGCCACGTCCGCGGTGAACGCGCCGACGTCGCCGAGCGTCTCGCCCAGCGTCGCGACCAGCCGGTTGTAGTTGTCGACGAGCTCGGCGTACCGCCGCTCGTCGGTCGCCAGCGCGTCCTCGTCGATCGTCGCCGTGAGGTCGCCGTCCTGCGCCCGCTCCGCGGCGTCGCCGAACGCGTCGACGAGCGCCTCCAGCTCGGTGGTGTAGGCCGCGAGGTTCTCGGCCATCTCGTCGAGCGACTCGCCGAAGGAGCCCGGGACCTCCTCGTCGAGCACCGGGTCGTCGAACTCCTGGGCCGCGAGCGCCTCCGCCTGCGCCGAGACGGTCGTGAGGTAGCCGTGGACCTCGGCGAACCGGCCGACGAGGCTGCCGATCTCGTCGGGCTGGGTCGGGTCGAGCGCCGCCGCGGCGTCGTCCGCCGACTGGCCGTCCGCGCGGACGTCGCTCGCGCCGTCGACATCGCCCGCGGCGATCGCCTCCGCCTGCCGCTCCAGCGCCCGAATCGGACCGGCGAAGTCGCGCCGAACGATCAGCAGGGTGTTGTAGATGGCGACGACCGAGCCGAGGAACAGGATCCCGGAGACGACGTACGCCGCCGTCCCCGCGATCAGGAACTGCGTGAGGAAGATGCCGACCGTGACGAGAAACTGGATACCGACCGCCGCGACGACCTTTCGCTCTATCGACTCCGAGACGCCGAGCGCGTCCATCGTCCGCCACAGGAGGGCCTCGTACCGCCCGCGGACCCCCGGGCGGCGCTGTCGTGTCGTGGACATGCCCCGACTTCGACGAGACCGGGTTATGAACCTCCCGCCGGCGTTATCAGGACCGATTCTCGATTGTCACCGGCAGAGAATCCACGGACCGCGGGCGTGCGGGGACCGCGGGGTCCGTCGACGGCGCTCAGAACAGCCCGTCGACCGCCTCGGCCGCGAGGTCGACGGCGGCCTCCAGGTCCGGCCCGAGCGGCGAGCCGACGACGAGGCCGTCGGCGTGCTCGGCGACGGCGGCGGCGCGCTCGCGGACGGTCTCGGGGGTGCCCGCCATACAGAACGCGTCGACCATCTCGGGCGTCACGCGCTCGAAGGCGGCGGAGAACTTGCCGGCCGAGACGCGGTCGCCGATCTCGCTCGCGGCCTCCGGGTCGATCCCGTGGCGCTTCAGGACCGGCGGGGCCGCGCCCGCGGCGATGAACGCGACCGGCGGCCGGGCGGCCTCGCGGGCGGCGGCCTCGTCCTCGGCGACCGACACCGCGGCGTAGGCGATCAGGTCGAACTCGCCGCGGTGATCGGGCCTGTCTTCGAGGCCGTCGTCGACCTGCTCGCGGGCCCACGCGAGGTCCTTCGGGTGCGACCCGTTGTACAGGAGGCCGTCGGCGTGCTTCGCGGCCATCCGGCACATGTGCGGCCCCTCGCCGCCGACGTGGACCGGGATGTCCGCCCCCTGCGGCGGCTCGTAGTTGAGCCCGGCGTCCGATGCGTCGAAGGTGCCGTCGCGGTCGACGCGCTCGCCGGCCCAGAGCTGCTCTGCGGTCTTGAACGCCTCCAACACCGACCGGAGTCCGCGCTCGTCTTCGAGCCCGAGGTTCGCGAGCGTCGAGGGGTCGCCGGGGCCGAGCCCGAAGACGGCGCGGCCCTCGGAGGCCTCGTCGACGGTGGCGACCTTCGAGGCGAGCGTGACTGGGTGGGTCTCGTAGGGGTTGGCGACGCCCGGGCCGAGCCGGACCGAGTCGGTGGCGGCCGCGAGCCGCGAGAGGAACGCCCACGGGTCGCGGTTGTTGTAGTGACACGTCGAGTAGACGGCGTCGTAGCCGGCGTCCTCGGCGCGGACGCCGAGGTCGACGAGGCGAGACAGCTCGTGTTCTGGGGTGAGTTCGATTCCGAGCATGGTTACTCCTGAAACGTCCACTCCCGCAGGGCCTGCCGGACGAAGTCGCCCTCGACCTCGCGGAAGTGATTGTCCGATCCGTCGTGGTCGCCGAACGCCCAGTCCCGGACGACGACGACCGGGGTGCCGCCCGCGCCCTCCCCGGCGACGAGGTTGGCGGCCGCGGCGAGCTCGTCGATCACGTTCTGGACGGTGACGCCCATCTCGCGACCGTCGCGGTCGCGCTCGCCGCGCCAGTCGCGGCTGGCGGGCATCCCGGCCCAGCCGATCGCGACCCCGCGCTGGCCGTGGCGGAAGGGGCGGCCGCAGGTGTCGCTGACGACGACGCGGTCGGCCGCGAGCCCCTCGCGGATGCGCTGGGCGCTCTCGGAGGGGCGCTCCGGGAGCAGCAGCAGGTCGCCGCCCGGGACGTTCGAGCGGTCGATGCCGGCGTTGACGCCGACGTGCCCGAAGCGCGTCGCGGTGAGGAGGAAGGGGGCCTCCATGATCAGCTCCGTCGACTCCTCGATGACCGCCTGCGCGAAGCGGGGGTCCTTCTCCTCGCCCGCGATCTCGGCGAGCCGGTCGGCGACCTCGCGGGCCCGGGGGCTGGCCGGGAAGTCGTCGAGGTCGAAGACGCGCCCCTCGACCTTCGAGACGACCGTGCTGGCGACGACGACCACGTCGTCCTCGCGGAGGTCGACGCGCTCGCCGATCATGGCCGCGAGGTCGTCTCCCTCCCGGATCTCCGGGAGGTCCGGAACCGCGAACAGCTCCATGGATCACCGTGCGCGGCGACGAGGAAAAACCCCGCCGGTACCGGGCCGGTTTGACGGTATCCGGGGGCGTTTGAAGCGGATCGGGTCGAGGCGAGTCGGTCTGGAGGCGGTCTCCGGCAGATCGTACTGACGACGAATACGATATTCAGAAATGAGAGTCCATGATAACTGTACGAAACCGTCGCGACGATCTACGAACCTAGACGTATATTAGGATATACCTGCGATAATGATTTATTTAGCCAAACGGTTTTCCGGGAAGGGGCGCGAGCGACGGTTGCGATGTGTGAACGAACGACGGAAGACGAGCCAGCACCGATCGGGACGCGGACGCGCGTCCCGGAAGAGGCCGACGACGGCGAACCGATCGTGACGCAGACCCGCGCCCCGTGACGGCGCGCGGGCGTCGACCATCCGCATTTTTCCGCCGCGAACGTCCGCACGGCTTATACGCGACTCCGTCGAACTCCGACTGTGGACCTCCACGTCCGGTACGAGGGCGACGACGACCCCGACAAGTGTACGGCTCGGAAGCTCGCGCGCTTCGACCTCGCCGAGCTCCACCGCTCGGACCGGGCCACGCCGTACGGGGTCGTCCTCAACCCCCACGCCGAGCGCGCGCTCTCGCCCGCCGACGCCGAGCGGGCCGCAGAGACCGCGCTCGTCGCGCTCGACTGCTCGTGGGAGTCGGCCGGCGAGAAGATGTTCTCGCTCCCCGGCGAACACCGCGCGCTCCCGTACCTCGTCGCCGCCAACCCCGTGAACTTCGGCCGCCCGATGCGGCTCACGACCGTCGAGGCGTTCGCCGCGGCGCTGGTCATCCTCGGCGAGCGCGACCGCGCCGAGCGCGCGCTCTCGAAGTTCACCTGGGGCGAGACGTTCCTCGAGCTCAACGCGGAGCCGCTCCGGCGGTACGCTGACTGCGAGGACTCCGGCGAGGTCGTCGAGATCCAGCAGGAGTACATCGACAGGGAGTAGTCGGCGACGGCTCGGCCCGAGGCGGCGAACCGATACCGGCACCGAACGGGGGCGCGACAAGGCTTTTGCGTGGATCGACCGTACCGAGCGGCGATGGTATCCACAGGCGACGACGCACCCACGTTCACCGCGACGGTCGGCACGAGCGACCACGAGCCGTTCGACCTCGGCGAGGAGATCGGCGACGGCCCGGTCGTGCTCGCGTTCTTCCCCGGCGCGTTCACGCCGCCGTGTACGAACGAGATGGTCGCCTTCCAGGGGCGCGCCGACGCCTTCGCGGAGGCCGGCGGGACGCTGTTCGGGGTCAGCGCCGACTCGCCGTTCTCGCAGGGCGCGTTCCGCGAGGAGCACGGGATCGAGTTCGACCTCGTGAGCGACATGGCCGGCGACGCGATCCGGGCGTACGACCTCGAGATCGACATCGCCGAGCTCGGCCTCCACGGCATCGCGAACCGCGCCGTGTTCGTGATCGACGACGACGGCGAGGTCGTCTTCGGCTGGGTCGCCGACGACCCGACGAACGAGCCGGACTACGACGCCGTCCTCGACGCGGTCGAGAGCGCGTAAGAAGCGGCCGACCGCGGGGCAGCCTGTTCCGGCGCGTTCCGATCTTCGTGTTATACTACGACGCGGAACCCGTAGCGACGGCGCGCTTCGACCTCGGTCGCGCTACCCGAGCACGCCGCCGATAGCCCCCGCCAGCGCCGAGTCGACCGCGAACAGCAGCGTCAGAAACAGCCCGACGACGAGTACGCCGGCGCCGCCGAGCAGGCTCCCGAGCGGGCCGCCGGCAAGTCCGACGAGGCCGCCGAACGCGGCGAGCAGGAGCGTGACGACCACACCGCTGACGGAGCCCGCCAGCAGGCCGTGCCAGAGGCCGGAGAGCAGGCCGCCGCCGGCGACGTAGCCGGCGACGAACCCGCCGATGAGCCCCGCGCCGACGTGCCCCACGACGGGGACGAACGTCGCCAGCAACCCGGCGATCAGCATCACGACGAAGCCGTAGCCGACGGCGCGCCAATCTGTCATACCCGCGGGTAGCCGACTCGGCGGTAAATACTTCGTCGTAGAGTTGTGTATTCGTCCCCATGATTTAATAATTATTTATAACCTAGCGCCGCTAAGTGGTAGCTAGATTAATAACGCTCCGGAAGCGAGGTTGAGTCAATGAACGAATCGAACCCGACGGCCGACCCCGGCGAGTCGGACGGGACCGCGCCGACGGGGGCGCAGCTCCGCCTCGCGGTGCCGGACATGGACTGCTCGTCGTGCGCGGGGAAAGTCGAGGGCGCGCTCGACCGCGAGGGCGTCGTCTCGGTCGACACGCGCCCGACCACGGGCGTCGTGGTCGCCACCTACGACCCGGACCGGACGGACGTCGAGGCGCTGACGGCCGCCGTCGAGGGCGCGGGGTACGCGGTCGCGGACGCGGAGTCCGACGGCGTCGCCGACGACCTGTTCACGAGCCCCCGCGCGATCGCCACCGCGGTCGGCGGCGGCTTCCTCGCGGTCGGGCTCGCGCTGGAGTGGCTGCTCCCCGGGCTCGACCCGACGTTCGCGACGATCGGCGGGGTCGGCTTCCTCGGGCCGTGGGCGGTCACGGGCGCGTCCGTCGCGTACCTGCTCGCGGTCGCGGTCGCCGGGCCGCCGATCCTCCGGAACGGGTTCTACTCGCTGCGCGGGCTGAGCCTCGATATCGACCTGCTGATGAGCGTCGGCGTCGTCGCCGCGCTGCTCGTCGACCTCCCGTTCGAGGCGGCGACGCTCGCGGTGCTGTTCTCGGTCGCGGAGCTGCTCGAGCGCTACTCGATCGACCGGGCGCGCACCTCCCTCCGCGAGCTCATGGAGCTGTCGCCCGACGAGGCGGTCGTGATCCGCGACGGGACGGAGGAGACCGTCCCCGCCGAGCGCGTCGCCACGGGCGAGCGACTGGCGGTGCGGCCCGGCGAGCGCGTCCCGCTCGACGGGGTGGTCCGCGAGGGTTCCGGCGCGGTCGACGAGTCGCCGATCACCGGCGAGTCGGTCCCGGCCGAAAAGGAGCCCGGCGACGAGGTGTACGCCGGCTCGATCAACGAGGCGGGCTACCTCGAGGTGGAGGCCACCGCGCCCGCCTCCGAGTCGACCATCGCGCGGGTCGTCGAACTCGTCGAGGCGGCCAACGGCGAGGAGACGCGCGCCGAGCGGTTCGTCGACCGCTTCGCGGCCGTCTACACCCCGATCGTCGTGGTCGGCGCGGTCGCGACCGCCGCGCTCGGCCCGGTCCTCGTCGGTGGCGGCGCGGAGACGTGGTTCGTCCGCGGTCTCACGCTCCTCGTCGTCGCGTGCCCGTGCGCGTTCGTCATCTCGACGCCGGTCAGCGTCGTCTCCGGGGTGACCGCGGCCGCCCGGAACGGCGTCCTGATCAAGGGCGGCGAACACCTGGAGGCCGCCGGCGACGTCGACGCCGTCGCGCTCGACAAGACGGGGACGCTCACGCGCGGCGAGCTGTCGGTGACCGACGTGGTCCCCCTCGGCGACCGCGACCCGGCGGACGTGCTGGCGTGCGCGGCCGCCATCGAGCGCCGCAGCGAACACCCCGTCGCCGAGGCCATCGTTGCGCGCGACGCCGAGACGGGGGACGCTGCCGAGGGCGCCCGACCCGAGTCTGCCGAAATCGCCGTCACCGACTTCGAGGCGCTGACCGGCGAGGGCGTCCGCGCCGACCTCGACGGCGAGACGCACTACGCCGGCAAGCCCTCGCTGTTCGCGGACCTCGGCTTCGACCTGAGCCACGCGCACGTCCGGCCGGACGGCGGCGTGGTCCGAGACCCCGAGGCAGCGGAGGGAGGCCGGTCCGGGGACGCCGACGTCGCCGCGGCGGCCGAGTCCTGCGAGCACGGGCAGTACCTCGACCTGACGAGCGAGACGATCCCGCGGCTCCAGGCCGAGGGGAAGACGGTCGTCCTCGTGGGGACCGAGACGGAGCTGGAGGGCGTCGTCGCGGTCGCGGACACGGTCCGACCCGAGGCGGCGTGGGTCGTCGACCGGCTCCACGACCTCGGCGTCGACCGCGTCGCGATGCTCACCGGGGACAACGAGCGGACCGCGCGGGCGATCGGCGAGCGCGTCGGCGTCGACGAGGTCCGCGCCGAGCTGCTCCCCGACGAGAAGGTCGCGGCCGTGCGCGAGCTCGCCGCCGAGACCGAGGGCGGCGTCGCGATGGTCGGCGACGGGATCAACGACGCGCCGGCGCTCGCGGCCGCGGACGTCGGGGTCGCGATGGGGGCCGCCGGCACCGACACCGCCATCGAGACCGCGGACGTGGCGCTGATGGCCGACGACCTGACGCGGCTCCCGTACGTCGTCGACCTCGCCTCGCGCGCGAGTTCGACGATCCGCACGAACATCGGGGCCTCCCTCGCGGTGAAGGCGCTGCTCGCCGCCGGGGCCCCGCTCGGCTACGTGAGCGTCGCGATGGCCGTCGTCGTCGGCGACATGGGCATGAGCCTCGGCGTCACCGGGAACGCGCTCCGGCTCGGCAACGTCGAACCGACGGAGCCCCCCGAGGCGACGACGAACGACGGCGACCTGAACGCGGACGCGGCCGGTCCGAGCGCGGACGCCGCCGCGTCGGAGCCGTAGCCGGTCGGTCGGCCCGGAAGGCGGCCTCACGCTTTTTATTACCGGGGCGGTAACTGCGGTCGTATGCCCTCCGAGCGCGGGACGCCCTCCACCCCCGAGGAGGCGACGGAACTCGTCGGATCCGACGAGGCTTCCGCCGATTCCCGAGACGAACGCGACACCTCCGAGACCGCCGCCGAACGCGATCCGATCGAGTGGGGCCCGGTCCGCCACCAGCGACTGCGTTCGCTCGCGACCGGGGCGTCCGTCGCGATCGGCGGCGCGATTCTCGTCGTCCTCGGCGTCGTCGCCACCGCGGGGCTCGCGGATCTCGCGTCCGGCGACCCCGCGGTCCCGAGCGTCGGGGCCGAGGAAGTCGCCGTCGGGGTCGCGCTCCTCCTCGCGTTCCTGATCGGTACCGTACCGGTGCTGTACGCCGTGTACCGCGAGGGCTCGGTCGGGAAGCCGTCCGTCGCTCGGGTGCGGGAGGCCGCGAGCGGGCTTCGGCCCGGGTGGACGCTGGCCGGGCTGGGCGCGGTCGTCGCGGCCGCGGTGGCGCTCCCGGCGGACGTCCTGCCGACGCTCTGGCCGCTGTTCTGGGTCGCCTGGCTCGTGCCGGCGGCCGCGGAGTCGTCGGGGGTCCTCGTACGGGTCGACCCGGGCGACCGGACGGTCGCGCGGACGTACCCGTCGCGCGACCGGACCCGGAGCGACGACCTCGGGGCGGTCGTCAGGACGCGGCGGATCGACCTCCCGTGGACGACGGTGTTCCTCCTGGCGTATCGGGGGAACGCGTGGTTCCGGTCGACGCCGTGGCTGTTCGTCCCCCGCGACCGTGCGGACGCGGTCGAGTCCGCGCTCGACGCAGTCCTCGCGGAGAGCGACGGGCCGGACCGGGCGAGCGTCCCGGAGCGGCTCACCCTCGCGGTGTTAGGGTCGTTCTCGCTCGTCGTCGGTCTCCTCATGGCCGTCGCGGCCGGCGAGGGGGCGGGCGGGGTCGCGCTGGCGCTGCTGACCGCGCCGTTCTCGCTGCTGTTCCTCGCGCTGGCCGCGCGGCTGTGACGGGGTCGCGTCACCGGACGTGCCACCCCCTACCACGCGACTCATATACCCGCGGGACCAAGGTCGAGTATGGACAGAAAGCGTCTGGAACGCGCACTCGACGACGAGTTCGGCGGGACCGAGGCCGAGCGGCGGGCGGTCTCGCGGTCGGCCCGCGACCTCGTCGACTCCGGGCGGCCCTCCGAGGACCGCGGCCACGGACTGACGGTGTCGGGGGTGGTCGGACACCTGGAGGACGCCCCGGACGGCTCGTCGCTCGTCGAGCGGTGGAACTGGTGGATGGGCGCGCTCGACGCCGCCTACGGCGGGTACGACTACTTCCGGGTACGGTTCGTCGAGGGCGACGAGGCGACCGGCCTCCGTCGGTAGAGCGACGGCCGACGACCGTCCGACCTTCGTCGGGCGGCCGCAGCGGTCCGAATTCCGCGCGAGCGACGCGGAACCGTCTACTTTCACTTTCACTCCGCGGATGGCTCGGTTATAGGGGCGTTCCGGCCCGATTTGGTGATATGAGCGCAGTCACCGCCGACCGACCCCGATACGCGACGCCGACCCGCGTGGACGTCACCGACTGTCGAACCGACCGCCTCCCGGACCGCGTCCGCGCGAACCGCGTCGACGGCAGCGAGGTCCACCTCGAACGCCGAGGCGGGCGCACGTTCCTCGTCACGCGACCGAGCGAGTGACCGTCGTTTCCGAGCGGTAGCGACCCGCGACCGCGGTCGTCAGTCGTCGGCCGTCAGTTCCGTTCGCGCCGGCCCGTCGCCTCCGAGTCGGCTCTCGAGGCCCACGCCGAGCGTCTCGTTCGTCCGCGCCATCGACTCGGCCGCGTCGACGTCGGTCGTCATCGCGCGGATCGCGTCGACGTTCTCCGGGACCACGTCGGCCTCCTGGTGGACGTTCTGGAAGAGGTAGAGGTCCCGGCCGGTGACGCTGATCGACTCCTCCCAGACGCAGTTCTCCCAGAGGTCGCCGCGGGGCCGCCCCGCGTCGGCGGCGTACTCCTTCAGCGCGCCGGCGCCGTCGATGCCCGCGGCCTCCGGGACGAGGAAGATCCGGTCCTCGTCGGCGAGGAGGTCGCGGACGGCCGCCGGGTCGGGCCCGGTCTCTAGCGTGACGTTGACGCTGTGGGTGTGCATCCCCGTGACCGGCGCCTTCAGCGCCGCGGTGTCGACCGCAACGTCGGGGAGGACCTCGTTCACGTCCGGGCCGTGGTGGGAGGGGACCGTGGCGGGGTCGGGGACGATGTCGTTTATCGGGCCGCGGTTCGTCTCGCTGGGGTCGCCGCCGCGGCGCACGAGCGTGACGCGCGCCTTCTCGACGCCGTACGTCTCGTCGAGCGGCGCGAGCAGCCGCGAGAGCGCCGTCGTGTTACAGGAGACGACGCGGACCGCGTCCGCGCCGCGGGCCGCCTCGAACCGGCCGCGAGCGTTGAACGAGGCCTCGGCGATTGCGGCGTCCTCGCCGCCCTGGAAGATCGCCGGCGTGTCGTGCGCCTCGTAGACGGGGGCGTTGCGCTCGCCGACGCCGGAGGGCGCGCAGTCGACGACGACGTCGACGGCGTCGAGCAGGTCGTCGAGCGTGCCGGCGAGGTCGACGCCGGCGGCCGCGAACGCCTCGGCGCGGTCGTCGACCGCCGCGTACAGGTCGTACCCGCGCCGCGCCGCGGCCTCGACGCCGTAGTCGGGCGACGCCTTCGTCACGCCGACGAGCTTCATGTCCGGCTGGGCCGCGACGGCGTCCGCGACCCGCTTCCCGATCGTCCCGTAGCCGTTGACGCCCACGCGAATCATGTTTGCCCCTCGCTCGGGAATCGGTATAATCTTTTCGAGGTCGGCGAAATGAAATTAACTACCCCACGAGTAATCGATCGGTTAATTCGACGCCGATCGACACCGGACGTAAATAATTCAATTACGGAATAGAGTAAACGCGGCGATGACAAGGCCTAACGCCCGGCCGGACGGAGACGCTGACATGGCAGCCGACCTCTCCGACGCCGCGGCGACCGCGGTCGAACAGTGTCTGAACGTCGCGCCCGACGAGTCGGTCGCGGTCGTCACCGACGACGCGCGCGAGCCGATCGGCGAGGCGCTCTACGCGGCCGCGACCGACGCCACCGACGACGCGACGCTCCTGCGGTACCCGCCGGCCGAGCAGCACGGGACGGAGCCGCCGGCCCCGGTCGCGGCCGCGATGGCGGAGGCCGACGTCTTCCTCGCGCCGACGACGAAGAGCCTGAGCCACACCCGCGCCCGCGGCGCGGCCTGCGACGCCGGCGCGCGCGGCGCGACGCTGCCGGGGATCACAGAGGACGTGTTCACGACCGGCCTCGACGCGGACTACGCCGCCATCGAGGCCGCCTGCGACGATGTGCTGGGGCAGATCGGCGACGCCGACGAGGTCCGCGTCACCGCGCCCGCCGGCACGGACATCGCCTTCGAGATCGGCGACCGCGAGTGGCTCGCCGACACCGGGATGGTGCGCGAGCCCGGCGATTTCTCGAACCTCCCCGCCGGCGAGGTGTTCGTCGCGCCCGCGAGCGCGACCGGGACCTTCGTCGTCGACGGGACGATGATGCCCCACGGCCTGCTCGACGACGGGCAGGAGCTCGCGTTCGAGGTCGAAGACGGGTTCGTGACCGAGATCAGCGACGACGCGATCCGCGCCGACGTGGAGGCGGCCGCCGACGAGGTCGGCGACGCGGCGTACAACCTCGCGGAGCTCGGCATCGGGACCAACGGCGGCGTCGAGGAGCTCGTCGGCTCGGTCCTGCTCGACGAGAAGGCGGGCGGCACCGTCCACATCGCGATCGGCGACAACGCCGGGATCGGCGGCGAGACGGACGCGCCGCTCCACCTCGACGGGATCGTCCGAGACCCGACGGTCTACGCCGACGGCGACGAGATCGACCTGCCGAGCGCGTAGGAGCGCACCGAGCCGCGAGAGTCCCCGCGGCCGAGGCTTCGGGAGCATCTACCCGGCGGGAACGACCTACTCCACGACCGCGAGCGTCACGCCCGCCACGTCCCGGACGCCGACCACCTGGTGTCGCCACCCGTCGCCGGCGTCGACGCAGAGCGTGCCCGCGTCGGTGACCGCGACCGAGATACCGGGGCCGTAGCCGAGCGCGACGGCCCGCTCGTCGACGGGCAGGTCCGCGGGCGCCCACGTCTCGTCGCCCCACCCGCCGCTCTCGCCCGCGTGGACGAGCAGGTCGCCGTCGACGACCGCCATCGCGTGCCCGTCGCCGTCGGCCGCGACCGCGTCCGCGGCGGCATCCCGGACCGCCATCCAGCCGTTGCCGAGCCAGTAGAGCCCCGCGCCGGTCGCCGCCAGCGGCATCCCCGGCCCGGCCACGTCGCGGGCGTCGTCGAGACCGACGTCCGTGAGCCCGCCCTCGCCGACCCGGTACACTCCCTCCGCGCTCGCGACGAGGCCGCCGTCGACTGCCCGGGGGTCCGCGACGGACCCGATCTGCGCGGTCGACGCGACCGCGGTCTCTCCCGCCTCGAACGCGACGCGCTCGATCGTTCCGTCCCCGCGGGCGACGACGAGCGCCCCGTCGCGGCTCCTCGTCCTGCCGACCGCGACCGCCGGTTCGTCGTCGGCCGACTCGAACGCGGGGTCGTCGCCGACCGCCGCGACCGAGAGCCCGTCGGGCGTGGCCGCGACGACGAGGTCGGCCCCCCCGTCCCGCGGGAGGACGGCGACGTCGCGGGCGGGGCCGCGGGCGACCATGTCGAACGCGCCGACCTTGTCGGCCGACAGCGAGACGCGGACGATCCCCGTTCCCGTCGCGACGTAGGCGTCGGTGCGGCCGGCGCTGCCCGCGTACACGCGCTTTTCGTCGATCGAGATGTCGTCCTCGGCGGGAGCCATCGGGAGGCCGTTCTCCGCGGCGGGACATAAGCCCCGCGCGGCGGCGCGCGTTCCGACCCTCCGGGAACGCCCGTCCGTTCCGACGGCCATTTGAGCGCCCCTCGCGTACGCCGATTCGTGCAATCGGTCGCCGCCGACCTGTCGACGCTGCTCGCGGAGGTGGTCCCCCGGCTGGCCCGCATCACGGCGTTCATCGCGGGGGGCGTCTTCGCCGCCAACGTCGCCGTCGCGTTCGGGCTGGTCCGGTACGTCGCCGGGCTCGCGGGGTGGCTCACCCGGCCGGCGAACCTCCCGGACGAGGTCGGCACGGCGATCCTCACGACCGCGGCGTCGACGACCGCGGGCTACGCGACGCTCGCGGAGTTCCGCGAGTCGGGCCTGCTCGACGACCGGGCGACGCTCGTCGCGGTGACGATGAACACGTTCTTCGGCTTCGTCCAGCACGTGTTCACCTATTACGTCCCGGTGTTGATCCCGATCCTCGGCGTCACCACCGGGGCCGTCTACGTCGGCGCTCGCGCCGGCATCGCGCTACTGATCACCGTCACCGGCGTCGTCGCGGGCGGGTTCCTCCTCTCCGAGTCGAACGTCGACCGCGCCGCGCTCGCCGACGTCGAGGCGACCGGGCCCGAGGACGACGACCGCACCGACCGGGAGCGCGTGCGCGACGCGGCCGGGAAGTCGTGGCGGACCCTCCGGCGGATCGTCCCGCGGCTCGCGGTCGTGTACACGCTGGTCATCTGGCTCGTCACGACCTACGACGTGACGGCGCTGACGAGCGTGGCGGAGCCGATCACGGGCGTGCTGGGCCTGCCGGGCGCCGCGGTGCCGGTCGTCGCGGTGTTCACGCTCGACACTACCGCGGGCGCGGCGACGCTCGCCGGGACCGAGGCCGGCATCTTCACGACGCGGACCGCGGTCGCGTCGCTGCTCATCGGGAGCATCCTCTCGTTCGCGGTCTCCACGTTCCGGCGCTCGATCCCGTTCCAGTACGGGATCTGGGGCCCGTCGTTCGGCACGAAGGTGATAGTCGTCAACACCGCGCTCAAGCTCGTCTTCATCTCGGCGACGGTCGCGCTGTTGCTCGCGCCGGTGTGGTGAGCGGTCGAAACCCGAATCAGTAGGTTCAACACCGGCCCGGATCGATCGGCGCACATGGCGCTCGAAAAGGACGTGGACTGTCCCGCGTGCGGCGAGACCCGTTCGTTCTACCGGACCGCGGCGATGACCCTCCACCTCGGCGAGAAGACGAAGTGGCGCTGTCCAGACTGCGGCTACGGCTTCGTCGAGATCGACGGCATCGATACGCTCCCGGCCTGAGACGGCCGCTTCTCCGTTTCTCTTCCGTCCGATACACCCCAACACTCAGTACCCCGGCGGCTGAGGCGGATCGCATGAACCGGACACGGCGGCGGTCCGCGGAGGCGAGAGCGCGTGGTCGGTGAGGCGCGCGACCCCGAGAGCGACGTCGGGCCGCTGGACGGGCTCACCGTGTTGGACCTCTCTCGGGTCCTCGTCGGCCCGTTCTGTACGATGCAGCTCGGCGACCTCGGCGCGGAGGTGATCAAAGTCGAGCGGCCCGGCCGGGGCGACCAGACCCGGACGTGGGTCCCGCCGGCGTTCAGTGCGGACGACGGTGACGCCGGCGGGGAGGACGGAGACGACGACGGCGACGCGAGCGCCTACTACGTCAGCGTCAACCGCAACAAGCGGTCGATCCAGCTGGACCTGACAACCGAGGCGGGGCGCGCGGTCGTCCGCGACCTCGCGCGGGAGGCCGACGTGCTCGTCGAGAACTTCCGCGTCGGGAAGACCGCCGAGTGGGGCCTCGACTACGGCGACCTCGTCGCGGAGAACCCCGGGCTCGTCTACTGCGCCATCTCCGGCTACGGCGAGTGGGGCCCCGACCGCGACAAGCCAGCCTACGACATCATGATGCAGGCCCGCGGCGGCTTCATGTCGTTCACCGGCGTCGAGGGCGGACCGCCGGTCCGGATCGGCGTCGCGCTCGCCGACGTCGGGGCCGGGATGTACGCGACGCAGGCGATCCTCGCCGCCCTGCTTGAACGCGAGATCGGCGACGGCCGCGGGCAGAAGATCGACGTGAGCCTGTTGGACGGGCAGGCCGCCTGGACCAGCTACATGGCGACGAACTACTTCGCCAGCGGCGACCCGCCGGGGCGGATGGGAAGCAAACACCCGAACATCGTCCCGTACCAGGCGTTCGAGACGAGCGACGGGTACGTCGTCGTCGCCTGCTCGTCGGACCGGTTCTGGCCGCCGCTGTGCGAGGCGGTCGACCGCCCCGACCTGCTCGCCGACGAGCGGTTGGAGACGAACGAGGGGCGCGTCCGGAACCGCGAGTTCGTCGACCGCGAGCTGGGGGAGACGTTCGCGGCGATGTCGACGGCTGAGGCGGTCGAGCGGCTCGAAGCCCACGACGTGCCCGCGAGCCGCGTCCGCGACGTGAGCGAGGTGTTCGCGGACCCCCAGATCGAGGCGCGGGGGATGCTCGCCGAGGCCGAACACCCGACCGCGGGCACGGTGCGGTTCCCCGGCTCGCCGATGCAGTTCTCGCGGACGCCGACGACCGTCCGCCGCCATCCGCCGGCGCTCGGCGAGCACACGGAGTCGGTGCTACGGGAGTACGGCTACGACGCGGGCGACGTCGACGAACTCCGAGAGCGCGGCGCGATTCCGGGGCCGCGATAAAAACAGCCGACCGGCGGGGGCGGCCCCTACAGGATGCCGGCCTGTTCGGCGCGCGCGACGATGCCGCGGGCCATCTTGTCCGTCGCCTCGTCGACCATCTCGCCGTCGACCGAGACGGCGCCCCTGCCCTGTTCTTTCGCCTCCGCGTAGGCGTCGACGATCCGGCGGGCCTTCTCGGCCTCCTCGGGCGAGGGCGCGAACGTCTCGTTCGCGGGCTCGATCTGGCTCGGGTGGATCGCCCACTTGCCGTCACAGCCCAGCTGGCTCGCCCACCGGCAGGAGTCGCGGAACCCGTCCGTGTTCTCGATCTCGGCGTAGGGCCCGTCGATCACCTGGAGCCCCTGCGCCTTCGCCGCGTGGGCGATGCGCGCGAGCTGGTAGTGCCAGTAGTGGCCGGGATAGCCGCCGCCGGAGCCGATGGTGAGGCCGGACGCGCCGACGTTCGCGGTGTAGTCGCCGGGGCCGAAGACGAGCGACTCCAGCCGGTCGCTCGCGCGGGCGATGTCGGCGACCTTCGTCATCGCCTCCGGCGACTCGATCTGCGCCTGGAGGCCGATCTCGCCGACCGGCAGGTCGTTGTTCGTCTCGACCTGCGTCAGCAGGTTGTCGACGGTGGCGACCGTCTCCGGGTTGTTCGCCATCGGCACCATGATCGTGTCGAGGTGTTCGCCGGCCCGCCCGACGACCTCGATCACGTCGTCGTAGAACCACCGGGTGTCGACGCCGTTCATCCGGTAACAGGGCCGGGTGTCGGACCAGTCGTACTCGATCAGGCCCTCGATAGCGTTCTCGCGGGCCTCGATCTTCTCGGACGGCGCCACCGAGTCCTCCAAGTCGATGAACGCCTCGTCGGCCCCGGAGTCGGGCGCCCGCTCGATCATCTTCGGGTCGGAGCCCGGCGTCGCCAGCTGGCTCCGCCGGAGCGTGACGTCGTCCGGCCCGCCCATCAGTCGTCACCCCCCTCGGAGGCGGTGATCGGGTCGTTCTCTTCCTCGGTGAAGCCGGCCGACTCCTCCTGGCGCTTCCGGGCCTCGGGGTCGAACTCGGCCTCGATGTCCTGATACCGCGGGACGAAGGAGAGCTCGTGGTGGCTCTCGGTCTCGTGGCCGATGTAGCGCTCCTCGAGGTCGAACTGCGCCGCCTCGTCGTTCTCGGCGATGTTCGCGAAGTCCTCGTAGGCGGCGTGCGCGCCGGAGTGGAGCCCGAACAGCGTGATGAAGATGTACTGGTAGCCCAGGTCGCCCAGCTCCTCGAAGGTGAGCGGGTCCTCCTCGGCGCCCCACTCGAACGACGAGGAGTAGTTGAACGCCAGGTCGAGGTCCGGGTGGGTCTCGTGGATCGTCTCGGCGTACTCGACCGCGTCCTCGCGGGACGGGTCGGGCATCTCCGGCCAGACGAGGTCGACGCCGGCGTCGGCGTAGATCCGCCCGCGTTCGAGGTGCTCCTCCCAGTCGCCGTTGGCGGAGCCGTACGCGTCGGTGCGGGCGATGATCACCGTGTCCTCGCTCTGCTTGGCGTCGACGGCGGCCTCGAAGCGCGAGCGCGCCTGCTCGCGGGAGACGATCTGCTTGCCGGCGATGTGCCCGCAGCGCTTCGGCGAGGTCTGGTCCTCGATGTGGACGGCGGCGACGCCGGCCTTCTCGTACTCGCGGACCGCGCGCCGGACGTTGTGGACGCCCCCGTAGCCGGTGTCGCAGTCGGCGATGACGGGAAGGTTCGTCGCCTCGACCATGCGTTTCGCGTTCTCGACCATCTCGGACATCGTGACCATCTCCAGGTCGGGGAAGCCGAACTGGCCGAGGACGGTCGAGTAGCCGCTCATGTAGGCCGCGTCGAGCCCGGCCATCTCGGCGAGGCGGGCGTCGAGCGCGTGGTAGATCCCGGGCGCGAACGTGTACTCCTGCTCGTCGAACAGCTCGCGGAGTCGGCGGCCGGCCGGGTTGTCGATATCTCTGGTGAAGACGTCGTCGTCGAGTTCGTTGGGATTCATCGAGTTACTGCGTGGCGTCGTCTGCGGTGCGGTTCGACGCGGCGGAGCGCCCGCCGGCGCGGCGAGCGGCGGGCGCGAACGCCGTGGAATCGGGGCGCGGGCCGTCGCCGGTCCCGGTCATCGGGACGGCGCGGCGGAACGACTCCTCGGGGTCCGCGCTTGCGGAGCGGTCGCGGGGACGGAGCGTCGCGTTCGCCGTCATCGCGACCCCCCGTCGGTCCGCGTTCGCGGAGCGGGACGCAGGTCGGGGACCAGCGGCGCGTCGCGCTCGTCGTCCGTCGGGGGGCGGGCGGGTCGGGGAGCGTCGGTCGTCTGCGGCGAGCCGGACGACCGCGTCTGCGTCGCTCGCCGAGTGGTGATCGCTGGGACCAACGGCGCGCCGGCCTCCTCGGTCAGCGGGGTGCGGCCGGGGATCGTCCGCGGAGAAGTGGTCGTGCCGGTCCGGTCGGTCGAGTCCGGATCGGTCGTCGTGTCGGTGCGTCGGGTCGTGTCGTCGGGCGTGTCGTTAGGCGTCGTCATCGGGTCGTGTGGGCGGTTGCGGCGGTCGTCTGGTGATCGCGTCTGTGCGGCGGCCGGCTGCGTGTCCGTGTACGGATACTGCCATTGCGACCGAAGCAAATCGGAGGACGGTATTAAACATAATGATTGATAATGATAATATTCGTTATGTTGTTTTATCCGATTAAATGTTCCATGACAACACGCACCACGATAACCCGACCGACCCCCGACGCGTACTGACCGAATCCCGAGAGCACGCCGGGGCCAGCGATGAAATCGACGGCGACCGCCGGGACCGATCGCTTATTGGCCTCGCCGCGCGGAGCGTAGGTAGTGAACGAGCGCGACGCCCTCCGGGCCCTCGCGGCCGACCTCCCGCACGCGGGCGACGACGCCGCCGTCGTCGACGGGACGGTGATCACGACGGACATGCTCCACGAGCGGACCGACTTCCCGCCCGGCACGACGCGGTACACCGCCGGCTGGCGCGCAGTCGGCGCGTCGCTCTCGGACGTGGCCGCGATGGGCGCGGCCGCCCGGGCCGCGGTCGCCGTCTACGCCGACGCCGCGTTCGACCCCGGGGATCTGGACCGGTTCGTCGCCGGCGCGGTCGACGTCTCCGAGGCGGTCGACGCCGAGTACGTGGGCGGCGACCTCGACGAGCACGTCGAGTTCACGACCGCGACCACCGCCGTCGGGCGCGTGACCGACGCCGGAGCCGTCACCCGAGACGGGGCGGGGCCGGGCGACGCCCTCTGCGTCACCGGCGAGTGGGGCCGGTCCGCGGCGGCGCTGCGGCTGTTCGAGCGCGGCGACGAGGAGTCGGTCGAGCGCGCGAACGAACTGTTCCGGTTCGCGCCGCGGGTCGCGGACGGGCTGGCGCTCGCGGGGACGGCGACCGCGATGATGGACTCTTCGGACGGGCTGGCGCGGTCGTGTCACCAGCTCGCCGAGGCGAGCGGCGCGCGGATAGAGTTGGAGCGCGAGGCGCTCCCGGTCCACCCCGCGGTCGACGAGGTCGCCGACGGGGAGGGCGAGCGGTTCGAGCTGGCGGCCCACTTCGGCGAGGACTTCGAGCTGGTCTGTGCGGTCCCGGAGTCGGCGGTGTCGGCGGTCAGCGAAGCGTGTCCGGCGGGGCTCACGCGGATCGGGACGGTGAGGGAGGCGCCGGAAGGGGGACCGCGCGTCGTCGCCGACGGCGACCCGCTGCCCGACCGCGGGTTCACGCACGGCGACGAGTGAACCGTCGAAGTCTCAGCCGGTCCCCTGTGCGGCGAAATCTTTGACAAACGGCCGACTGACATGACCGCTCCCGAGGCCCCAGCCGCGAGGCCCGCCCAGCACCGCAACCACAGCCTCACACCTCCCCAGCCTCGTCGCTGGCGGCCTTCGCTCCGCTCGGCCGCCAGCGACTCACTCGCGCGTGCGGCTCACAGCCTCCGGCTGCTCGTCGGCACGCGCCACCGAAGAAATGCGTCGCCCTTCGCGGCGCCTATCGCAGGAACTCGATCGCCGCGCCCTGCCCGAAGCCGACGCAGAGCGTCGCGAGCCCGCGGTCGACGTCGCGCTTCTGCATCTCGTGGAGCAGCGTGACGGGGAGCCGAGCGCCGGACGCGCCGAGCGGGTGGCCGAGCGCGATGGCCCCGCCGTTGACGTTGTACTGGTCCTCGTCGATGCCGAGCTCGCGCCGCGAGTACTCGCACTGGGAGGCGAACGCCTCGTTGAGTTCGACGAGGTCGTAGTCGTCGATGTCGGTGCCGGCGCGCTCCAGCAGGCCGCGGGTGGCGGGCACCGGACCGATCCCCATGACGGTGGGGTCGACGCCGGCGACGTTGTTCGTGCCGACCTCGGCGAGCACGTCGAGGCCGTGCGCCTCCGCGAACGCTTTACTCGTGACCACGGTCAGCGACGCGCCGTCGGAGATCTGCGAGGAGTTCCCCGCGGTGACGCTGCCGTCGCCGGTGAAGGCGGGCGGCAGGTCGGCGAGCTTCTCGGCGGTCGTGTCGGGGCGGATCCCCTCGTCCGCCTCGACGAGGCCGTCCTCGGTCTCGACGGGGACGATCTCGTCGTCGAAGCGGCCCGACTCGGTCGCCTCGGCGGCGCGCTGGTGGCTGCGGGCGGCGTACTCGTCTTGCGCCTCGCGGCTCACGTCGTACTCCTCGGCGACCTTCTCGGCGGTCATCCCCATCTGGAGCTGGAAGATGTTGTACTGCTCGGACAGCTCGGGGTGGAGGTGCTCGTAGGAGTCGCCGTCCATCGGCACGCGGCTCATGTTCTCGACGCCGCCCGCGATGATACACTCGCGGTTCCCCGCCGCGACGGCGTCGGACGCCGAGATGACCGCCTGCATCGAGGAGGCGCACCAGCGGTTGATCGAGGTGGCGGGCACCGACTCGCCCAACTCGGAGAGGAGCGCGATGACGCGCGCGACGTTGTTGTCCTGCTCGGTCCGCTGCTGTGCGACCCCCCACATCAGGTCGTCGACGTGGTCGCTCGTCAGCCCCGTCTCCGCGAGCGCGTGGTCGATGAGCGTCGTCGAGAGGTCCTCGCTGCGGACGTCCTCGTAGACGCCGCCGTCTTTCCCCTGCGGGGTTCGGTAGGCGGCCGCGATCACGGGCGTGGTCTCGTCTGTCATGAACGATCACAGACCCGACGCCGTATTAAAACGCCGTGGAACGAGCGAGAATCGATCCGAAGTTTATCGTTTATCCGGACGGCCGCGACGCCGCGGCCGCGCGGGTCACTCCGTCAGCAGGCTCTCGCCGGTCATCTCGTCGGGGGCATCGCGGTCCATCAGGTCGAGCAGCGTGGGCGCGATGTCGCAGAGCGAGCCGCCCTCGCGGACCCGCTTGCCGCCGTCGTCGCCGTCGGGCGTGAGGTAGACGAACGGGACCGGATTGTACGTGTGGGCGGTGTGGGGGTCGTCCGCCGTGCCCATGTCGTCGGCGTTGCCGTGGTCGGCGGTGACGACCGCGTGCGCCCCGGCGTCGGCGACCGCCGAGAGCAGGCGGTCGAGCTGGGCGTCGACGGCCTCGACCGCCTCCACGGCGGCGTCGAAATCGCCGGTGTGGCCCACCATGTCCGGGTTCGCGTAGTTCAAGACGAGCAGGTCGGGGTCGTCGGAGGCGATCGTCTCGACGGCCTCGTCGGTCACCTCGGGCGCGGACATCGCCGGCTGGAGGTCGTACGTCGGGACGTCCGGGCTCTCGACGATCGTCCGGATCTCGCCCGGGAACTCCACCTCGCGGCCGCCGTTGAGGAAGTAGGTGACGTGGGGGTACTTCTCCGACTCGGCGATCCGGAGCTGGGTGCCGTCGGCGTCCGCGACGACCTCGCCGATCGTGTTCGCGGGGATCTCCGGCGGGAACGCGACGGGGAAGTCGAACGTCTCGTCGTACTCGGTCATCGTCGTCAGCCGGACGTCGGGCTGGTCGAGGTCGAACGCCCAGTCGGGGCGCGTGTCGGTGAGCATCCGGACGAGCTGGCGGGCGCGGTCGGCCAGGAAGTTGAAGAAGATCACCGCGTCGCCGTCGGCGAGCGCGGGCTCGTCGGCGACGAGCGTCGGCTCGACGAACTCGTCCGTCTCGCCGCGGGCGTGCGCCTCGCGGGCGGCCGCGACCGCGCTCTCGGCCTCGTGCGGGGCCTCGCGGGCGACGATGGCGTCGTACGCCTTCTTCGTGCGCTCCCAGTTCTCGTCGCGGTCCATCGCGTGGTACCGGCCGGTGACGGTCGCGACGTGGCCGGTGCCGCGCTCGTCGGCCTTCGCGGTCACGTCGGCGAGGAACCCGTCGGCGATCTCCGGGGCGGTGTCGCGCCCGTCGGTGAACGCGTGGCTCGTCGCCGGGACGCCCGCGTCGGCCGCGGCGTCGATCAGCGCGAGCAGGTGCTCCACGTCCGAGTGGACGCCGCCGTCGGAGACGAGCCCCATGAAGTGGACGCGGCCGCCGGTCGACGCCGCGTGGTCGAGCGCGTCCGCGACCGCGTCGTTGTCGGCGAGCGACCCCTCCGCGAGCGCGTCCGTGATCCGGGTGTACGCCTGCTTCACCACGCGGCCGGCGCCGATGTTGAGGTGGCCCACCTCGGAGTTCCCCATCTGTCCCTCCGGGAGCCCGACGCGGCGGCCGTGGACCACGAGGCGGCCGTCCGCCCCGCGCTCCGTCGCCGCGTCGAACGCGGGCGTCTCGGCCGCCTTCACCGCGTCGCGGCGGTCGTGGTCGCCGAGCCCCCAGCCGTCGAGGATGACGAGTGCCGTCTCCATACCCCAGCGTGCCGCCCGGCGGGTAACTACCCTTCGATG